>NZ_JBFTPS010000044.1:0-57181 GCF_056398605.1 Variovorax sp. 01T432 | reverse complement strand
CAGCCGTCGCACAGGCCGGCCAGCGCGATCACCGCCACCTGGCCCTTGAGCGCCGTGGTGTCCCAGATCGTCACGAGCGCGAACTCGCTGTCGTTGGTCATGGCGATGCCGGTGGGCACCTTGTTGGCGGGCAGCTGCACCGTGGTGCGGTTGCCTGCCGTGTTGCTGCCGGCGGTCGCAATCAGGCCGTTCTGGAAAGCCACGAGGCTTTGCGCGCAGAAGCCGGCCCGGCCGCCGCAGCGCCCCACTGCGACGGGGTCGCCAGTCACGATGCCGGTCGAGCGGTAGGCCGCGATATTGATGCTGTCCAGCCCGCCGCTCGGCGCGACCGTCTCGGTCCAACTCAACTGGGGGGACTGAGCGAAGGTGTTGTACATGTGGCCCGACACCTGGAAATCGGTGACGCCAACGTGTTGGCTCGGGTTATCGGCCACGAACAGCATGTTGGCCTGGTTGGTGGAGTAGGCACCGGCGTCACCCGACGGCGGGCCGCCAACCTGCCAGAAGAATGCGTACGCGGGCGCGGCACCGCCAAGTTGGATGTCCTGGCGCTTGAACAAGCTCGGGATCCCACCGCTGCCCACGCCGTAGGCCGACGCGTCAGGACCATAGCGATAGGCAATGCCGGCGTCCTGGCTGAACTGGCTGGCGATGACGCGGTACGCGGCCCCATTGATGTTGCCCGCAGCGTCAACGACATATCCGGCCATCGAATCGGGTGCTGGTGCTGGTGCTGGTGCTGGTGCTGGTGCTGGTGCCGGAGCCGGAGCGGGAGCGGGCGTCGGCGTCGGCGGGCGGCGGCGCCGGAATTTCTCGGCGATCACAGCAGCCAGCTGCTTCGCGGCCGCAGGATCGAGCCCGGGATCTGGGACTGGCACAGTCGTGCTGTTCCCAGACGCCGCCACTCCCCCTGCCCCTCCCGCGTCGCCACCCCCTCCGCCGCAGCTCGACAATGCACCGGCTGCAATAAACAGCAATAGAGAGCTTTTATATGCAAATTTCGCCATGATCACCTCTACATCGCCACGATTGCCGATGTTTAGGTGGGACTTGCCTCCCGGGCAATTTTTCTTGCAAACCCTTTCGCTGTGTTCTCGTCCCGCCGCAGCGGGTTACGAACATGGCGATTCGCGACGAAACCGCAGCCCCGGACGTCTCGCAGGCGAGACGTCGCACGAACCGCCGCCCGGCCCGGGCGGCGCGTGTAACTGCTCAGCCGGCTTCGGGCGCGGCCGCCCCGCGCACCCGCTCCAGCACGAAATCGATGAAGGTCCGGGTCGCTCGCGTGTGCTGACGATTGGGCATATAGAGCATGAACATCTGCGTGCCGAAGATGCTGAGGCGCCAATCGCCCAGCGTGGTCACGACCGCGCCGCGCCGCACGTCGTCCTGCACCACATAGTCAGGCACCAGCCCGATGCCCAGGCCGGCCAGGATCGCCTGGCGAAGGAACAGGAAGTTCTCGGAGATCAGCGTCGGCTCCAGGATTACTTCCCGCCGCTCCTCGCCCTGGTAGGCCGACACGCGCAGTTGCCGCCCGATGACGGCCGCGGTGACCACGGGGGCGCGCTGCAATCCGTCGAGCTGCGTGGGCAGCCCGTGCGCCTGCACGTAGCCGCTCGAGGCGCAGGCCACGTAGCGCACCGGCCCCAGATCGCGCGCCACCAGGTTCTGGGGAGGCTCGGGAATCACGCGGATCGCGATGTCGACCTCGTCGCGCAACAGGTCCTCGATGCGGTTCTCGAACAGCACGTCCAGCACGATGCCCGGGTACTGGCGCTTGAAATCGATCAGCCAGTCGGACATGACCAGCTGTCCATAGCCGCTGGGCACGCTCAGCCGCACCCGGCCTTGCAGGCTCTGGCCCAGCGTGGTGACCGACTCCCGCGCGGCCAGCAGTTCGCCCTGGATGGCCAGGCCGTGCTGGTAGAGCCGCAGGCCGATCTCGGTGGCCTCGGCGCGTCGCGTGGTCCGCCGCACCAGTTGCGCGCCGACCGAGCGCTCGAGCTGGTTCAGGTGGTAGCTCACGTTGGCGCGGCTCATCTTCAATCGGCGCGCCGCCGCGCTCAGGTTGCCGGCGTCGAGGATTTCCACCAGAAGGGTCAGGGATTGCACGTCCATGTGCCGCATTCTGTCAAAAATTCTTTGACAGTCTGTCAACTGGCAATGCAATTGTCAAAGTGCTGAGGCGGACGAAGAATGCGAGGTTCACTCTCGAGAGCCGTTCGGCTCGCCACCCGGAGACCCGCACCATGGCCACGATTTCCTCCCCTTCCACGCCCTCTCCCTCCGAACCCGTCACTTTCAAGCGCCACGGCGACGTGCTGGTCGTCACGATCGACAACCCGCCTGTCAACGCGCTCGGCGTCGACGTCCGTCGCGGCCTGGTGGCCGCGATCGAAGCGGCAGAGGCCGACAGCGGCGCCGCCGCGGTGCTGATCGTGGGTGCCGGGCGCAACTTCATCGCGGGCGCCGATATCCGCGAGTTCGGCAAGCCGCCGCAGCCGCCTTCGCTGCCCGAGGTCTGCGGCCGCATCGAGGCCTGCAGCAAGCCGGTGGTGGCCGCCATTCATGGCGCCGCGCTCGGCGGCGGCCTGGAGATCGCGCTCTCCGCGCACTACCGCCTGGCCGCGCCCTCAGCCAAGCTGGGCCTGCCCGAAGTGCTGCTCGGCCTCATGCCCGGCGCCGGCGGCACCCAGCGCGCGCCGCGCCTGATCGGCGCCAAGGCCGCGCTGGACCTGATGCTCAGCGGCCGCCATGCCGGGGCCAAGGAAGCACTGGCGCTCGGTCTGATCGACCGCCTGGGCGACGACGCGGACGTGTCGGCCGAAGGCCTGGCATACGCGCAGGAACTCGTCGCCGCTAACGCGCCGGTGCGCCGCACGCGCGACGCGCAAGGGCTGGCGGACCGCGAAGCCAACCGCGCCGCCCTGGAAGCGGCCCGCGCCGATACCGCCAGGAAGAGCCGCGGCCTGTTCTCGCCGATGAAGATCATCGAGGCGGTGGAGGCCGCGCTGGATAAGCCCTTCGAAGAAGGCATCGCGCTGGAGCGCAAGCTGTTCCTGCAATGCATCGACAGCCCGCAGCGCGCCGGCCTGATCCACGCCTTCTTCGCCGAGCGCGAAGTGTTGAAGGCTCCGGAGACGAAGACGGCCAAGCCCCGGGCGCTGGAGTCGGCTGGCGTGATCGGCGGCGGCACCATGGGCGCCGGCATCGCGGTCGCCATGCTCGACGCCGGCATGCCCGTGACCATGATCGAGCGCGACGAACCCAGCCTGGCGCGCGGACGCGGCTTCGTCGAGAAGGTCTACGACGGCCTGATCAAGAAGGGCCGCATGACGGCCGAGGGCAAGGCGGCCGTCATGGGGCGCTTCAAGGACTCGACCTCCTACGATGCGCTGGCGCAGGCCGACATCGTGGTAGAGGCCGTATTCGAGGACATGGCGGTCAAGAAAGCCGTCTTCGCCGAACTCGACCGAGTGTGCAAGCCCGGCGCGGTGCTCGCCACCAACACCTCCTACCTCGACATCGACGAGATCGCGGCCGGCATCTCGCGTCCGGCCGATGTCGTCGGCCTGCACTTCTTCTCGCCGGCCAACATCATGAAGCTGCTGGAGATCGTGGTGCCTGCCAAGGTGAGCGCCGACGTGGTCGCCACCGGCTTCGAGCTGGCGAAGAAGCTGAAGAAGGTGCCGGTGCGCGCCGGCGTGTGCGACGGCTTCATCGGCAACCGCATCCTCGCGGTGTACCGCCAGGCGGCCGACCACATGATGGAAGACGGCGCCTCTCCCTACCAGATCGACCAGGCGGTGCGCGACTTCGGCTACCCGATGGGTCCCTTCCAGGTGTCCGATCTGGCCGGCGGAGACATCGGGTGGGCCACGCGCAAGCGCAAGTCCGCCACGCGCGACCCGAAGGCGCGCTATGTGCAGATCGCCGACCGCATCTGCGAACGCGGCTGGTTCGGCCAGAAGACCGGGCGCGGCTACTACCTCTACCCCGAAGGCGCGCGCGCCGGCACGCCCGACCCCGAAGTCACGGCCATCATCGACGGCGAGCGCCAGCGCGCGGGCATCACGCCGCGCAGCTTCACCGACGAGGAAATCACGCGCCGCTACATGGCCGCGATGATCAACGAGGGCGCCAATGTCGTGCACCAGCGCATCGCGCTGCGGCCGCTGGACGTGGACGTGACCCTCCTCTACGGCTATGGCTTCCCGCGCCACCGCGGCGGCCCGATGAAGTACGCCGACAGCGTCGGTCTCGCCAGCGTGCTCGCCGACATCCGCGAGTTCGCGAAGCAGGACCCCGTGTTCTGGAAACCCTCGCCGCTGCTGGTCGAGCTGGTGGAACGCGGTGCCGATTTCTCGAGCCTCAATCAATCCGAATAACCCGCCCCTTCATCAGGAAACCCATCCATGCGCGAAGCCGTCATCGTTTCAACCGCCCGCACGCCGCTCACCAAGGCGCACCGCGGCGAATTCAACATCACACCGGGCGCCACGCTGGCCGCCTTCGCGGTGCGCGCGGCGGTGGAGCGCGCGGGCATCGACCCGGCGCTGATCGAGGACGCGATCCTCGGCTGCGGCTATCCCGAAGGCACGACCGGTCGCAACATCGCGCGCCAGAGCGTCATCCGCGCCGGCCTGCCGATCTCGATCGCCGGCACCACGGTCAACCGCTTCTGCGCCTCGGGCCTGCAGGCCATCGCGATGGCGGCGGGCCGCATCATCGTGGAAGGCGCGCCGGCCATGATCGCCGGCGGCGTCGAGAGCATCTCGCAGATCCGCACCCGCAGCGCCACCGACAGCGGCGACAGCGGCATGGACCCGTGGATCGTCGAGCACAAGCCCGCGCTCTACATGGCGATGATCGAGACCGCCGACATCGTCGCCCAGCGCTACGGCATCGGCCGCGAGGCCCAGGACCGCTTCTCCGCCGAGAGCCAGCGCAAGACCGAGGAGGCGCAACTGGCGGGCCGCTACCGCGAGGAGATCGTCGCCTGCACCACGACCATGGCCGTGACCGACAAGGACACCAAGGAAGTCAGCCATCGCGAGGCGACAATCGACGTCGACACCTGCAACCGCCGCGGCACCACATACGAGGCGCTGGCCAAGCTGGCACCCGTCATGGGCGCGGACAAGTTCATCACCGCCGGCAACGCCTCGCAGCTTTCCGATGGCGCCTCGGCCTGCGTGCTGATGGAGGCGAAGGAAGCCGAGCGCGCCAACCTGCGGCCGCTGGGCGCCTTCCGCGGCCTGGCAGTGGCCGGCTGCGAGCCCGACGAGATGGGCATCGGCCCGGTCTTCGCGGTGCCGAAGCTGCTGGCGCGCCACGGCCTGAAGATCGACGACATCGACCTCTGGGAGCTCAACGAGGCCTTCGCCTCGCAGTCCATCTATTGCCAGCAGAAGCTCGGAATCCCGGCCGAGCGGCTCAACGTGGACGGAGGCGCAATCTCGATCGGCCACCCCTTCGGCATGACGGGCGCACGGCTGGCCGGCCATGTGCTGATCGAAGGCCGCCGGCGCGGCGCCAAGTATGCCGTCGTCACGATGTGCATCGCGGGCGGCATGGGAGCGGCGGGACTGTTCGAGATCTTCTGAGGCGTCGAATACAAGAAAGCCCCGCGTGGCGGGGCTTCTTCCTTGGTGCGTCTCCAGCTCAGTGCTGAAGGATCTTGTTGAGAAAGTCCTTCGTGCGCGGCTGACGATTCTCGGGATGGCTGAAGAACTCATCCTTCGAGCAATCCTCCAGGATCCGCCCGCCGACGTCGATGAAGATCACGCGGCTCGCCACCTTGCGCGCGAAGCCCATCTCGTGCGTGACCACCATCATGGTCATGCCTTCCTTGGCCAGCGCCACCATCACGTCCAGCACCTCGCCCACCATCTCGGGGTCGAGGGCTGAAGTCGGCTCGTCGAACAGCATCACGATCGGGTCCATGCTGAGCGCGCGCGCGATCGCCACGCGCTGCTGCTGGCCGCCGGAGAGCTGGCCCGGGAACTTGTCCTTGTGCGCCATCAGCCCCACGCGGTCGAGCATCTTCAATCCGCGCGTCTTGGCCTCCTCGGGGCTGCGGCCCAGCACCTTGATCTGCGCGATCGTCAGGTTCTCCGTCACCGAAAGGTGCGGGAACAGCTCGAAATGCTGGAACACCATGCCGACCTTGGAGCGCAGCTTGGGCAGGTTGGTCTTGGGATCGTGCAGCGCGATGCCGTTGACCGTGATCTCGCCCTTCTGGAAGGGCTCCAGCGCATTCACTGTCTTGATGAGCGTGGACTTGCCCGAACCCGAGGGGCCGCACACCACCACCACGTCGCCTTTGGCAATGTTGACCGAGCAGTCGTTGAGCACCTGCACCGGCCCATACCACTTGGAAACGTTCTTGATTTCAATCATGTTGTCGGACATCTCAATACTCTCCGTTCAATTGTTCAGCATCGCAAGTAGGCGAGCCCCGCTTCGGGAAACACCGCGGACCCGGCTGCGCCGGTCCGCCGGTGTTACCCCCTGCAAGGGGGTGGGCGGCCACACGAAGTGGGCAAGCCTGGGGGTTCATCGAATGATCGCGATCTTCTTGTGCAGACGCTTGACCAGCCAGGACAAGGCATAGCACATGATGAAGTACACGACGGCCGCGAGCAGGTAGGCCTCGATCGGGCGGCCGAAGTTCTTGCCGGCCGTCTCGAAGCCCTTGAGCATGTCATAGGCGCCGATGGCGTAGACCAGCGATGTGTCCTGGAACAGGATGATGGTCTGCGTGAGCAGCACCGGCAGCATGTTGCGGAAGGCCTGCGGCAGCACCACCAGCTTCATGTTCTGACCGTAGGTCATGCCCATCGCCTGGCCCGCGTAGACCTGGCCGCGCGGGATCGACTGGATGCCCGCGCGCATGATCTCGCTGAAGTACGCCGCCTCGAAGGCGATGAAGGTGATCACGGCCGAGATCTCGGAGCGGTAGTTGGAGCCCCATGCACCGAAGGACGAGTAGAACCCGGCCGGCACCAGCAGGAAGAACCACAGGATCACCATCACCAGCGGAATGCTGCGCATGCCGTTGACGTAGACGGCGGCCGGCGCGTCGAGCCATTTCTTGCCCGACAGGCGCATCAGCGCCAGCAGGGTGCCGAAGATCACGCCGCCGACAGTGGCCACGATCGTCAGCATGATGCTGAAGTAGAAGCCCTTGAGGACGAAGTTGCTGATGACGTCCCAGTTGTAGAACGACAAGTCCAGATTCATCATCTCAGTGTCCCCCGCCGCCGCTGGCCGACACGATGAAGCCCGGGACGCGGGTCTTCTTCTCGATGTAAGCCATGATCCGGTTGATCGCGAAGGCCGAGATCACATAGAGCGCCGTGACGGCCAGGTAGACCTCGATGCCGCGGGAGGTTTCTTCCTGCGCCTGCATCGCGAACATGGTGAGTTCACTCACCGACACCGCGAAGGCCACCGACGAGTTCTTGAAGATGTTCATCGTCTCGCTCGTGAGCGGCGGGATGATGATGCGGTAGGCCATCGGAAGGATGACGTAGCGGTAGTACTGCGGCGTGGTGAAGCCCACTGCCATCCCCGCGTAGCGCTGGCCCTTGGGCAGCGCCTGGATGCCCGAGCGCACCTGCTCGGCGATCCGCGCCGAGGTGAAGAAACCAAGCGCCAGCACCACGAGGACAAAGCTGGGCACGCCCTTCATGACCGGGACCATGGCCGGGATCACGTGGTACCAGAGGAAGATCTGCACCAGCAGGGGAACGTTGCGGAACAGTTCCACCCACGCATTGCCCAGGCGCAGTAGCACCGGGCTGTCGGGCAGGGTGCGGATGATGCCGACCAGCGAGCCCAGCACCAGCGCCACGATCAGCGCCAGGAGCGCGACCGACACCGTCCAGCCCCATGCCGACAGCATCCATTCCCAGTACGTGGGGTATTTGCCCCCCGGGTCCTGCAAGAAGACTTGCCAATCCCAGTTCGATCCCATCAGGACTCTCCTATTTTCTGACTTGTGGTTGTCGCGGCCTTAAAACAAACGCCCGCCAGGGATGGCGGGCGTTGCGCGGGGACCGGCGCTCGAATTACTTCTTGACCGCGTAGTCTTCCATGGGCTTGTCGTTGGGGTTCGCCCATGCGGCCTTGGTCGCGTCCGACAGGGCCAGGCCGACCTTCACGTTCGACGGCGGAATGGGCTGCAAGAACCACTTGTCCCAGAGCTTGTTGAGTTCGCCGCTCTTGATCTGCGCCTTGATGCTGTCGTCGACCATCTTCTTGAAGGCCGGGTCATCCTTGCGCATCATGATCGCGATGGGCTCCACGCTGAGCACCTCGCCGACGATCTTGTAGTCGGAGGGCGACTTCGACTTGGCGATGTTGGAGGCGAGGATGGAGCCGTCCATCACGAAGGCATCGGCGCGACCGGATTCGAGCAGCAGGAAACTGTCGGAGTGGTCCTTGCCGTAGAGCTCCTTGAAGTCGATGCCGCCGGCGCGCTCGTTCTTGCGCAGAGTCTGCACGGACGTGGTGCCGGTGGTCGTGGCCACGGTCTTGCCGTTGAGATCCTTGATGGAGGTGATGCCCGAGTTGGCCTTGACCGCGATGCGCACTTCCTCGACGTAGGTCGTGACGGCGAAGGCCACGTCCTTCTGGCGCGCGGCGTTGTTGGTGGTGGAGCCGCACTCGAGGTCGACGGTGCCGTTCTGCACCAGGGGAACGCGGTTCTGCGAGGTCACCGGCTGGTACTTGGTTTCCAGCTTGGCGAGGCCCAGGTTCTTCTGGATGTCCTTGATGATGTTGGCGCAAACGTCATAGTGAAAGCCGGTGTACTGGCCGTTGCCCAGCGTGTACGACAAGCCGGACGATTCGCGCACCCCCTCTGTGATCGTGCCGGATGCCTTGATCTTCGCCAGCGTATCGTTGGCTTGCGCGAATGCGCCGCCCACGGCGAGCGCCGAAATCGCGAATGCCAATACTTGCTTCTTCATATGGAAAAACTCCTGAGGTGACTGAGAGGGATGCAGCGAAATTCTAGACATTCGGATTTTGCGTCATACCCGGACCAACCCGGTGCGCCGCGCACCATGTCGGAGGTTCGCATCATGCAGGGGTTCTGCAGTGGTGCGTACCCACCTTTTCGCTTTCATCGTGACGTACCAAGCAGTCTTTGTGCCCGGATGTGCCCCTTGCATGAAAAGCAGGCCTTGCGGCTTGCCTGAAACGTGTGCGACAGCGAAACAGCACGGGACTGTAGAGGCAGGGCGGCGCGGCGGCCAATGCCGTTTGTGGCGCTCGGCATGCCCCGGTGTCATAGTTTGTGCGCTGCACCAAAAAGCGGGCGTGCGGGCGTTCAGGACACCGGTTGCGTGCCGACCAGATAAGCCCACAGCGCTTCTACCGTGCTCTTGGCCGGCGGGCTTGCCGCATCGGCCCTGGCGGTGCGGGCGCCCTGCCTGGCCGTGGGCGCGGCGGCGGGCCGCTCACGGTAGGCTCGGATCTCCATCGTCGCTTCGAGCCTGTCGATCTCCGGCGGCAGCGCGCTCACGAGCGTGCGGGCGCGGACTTCCTTGCGCACGGCGCTCTGCGGCAGGAAGGCGATGCCGTGCCCTTCGAGCGCCATGACCTTCAGGCCCTCGGCCATGTCGGTCTCATAGACGCGGTCGAGATGGATGGCCGTACCCGATTCCTTCAGCAACTGGTCCACCACGCGGCCGAGATAGGCGCCGGGCGCATAACCCAGATAGGGCAGAGGCTGGCCGGGACGGCCCGGCAGGCGGTAGCGCGGCGCGCCCTCGGCGTCCGGCTTGACCCAGGGCGCGACGACCTCCTGCCCCAGGCTGACCATCTCGTAGCGGTTGGCATCCAGCGGCAGGGGCTGCGAGGGGTGGTGGTAGGCGATCAGCACGTCGCAACTGCCTTCGACCAGGCGCAGCACCGCGTCGTGCACATTGAGCGCGATGAGCCGGCTCTTCATCGGCCCGAAGCGCTCGCGCAGGGTCGTGACCCAGGCCGGGAAGAAGGTGAAGGCCAGCGTATGGGGAATGGCGAACTCGATCACGTCCTGCGCCGCCGCCGAATGCCCGCGCAGCATCGCGCGCGTGCTCTGCAGCGCCTGCAGCATCTCGATCGCCTGACCGTACAGGGTCTGGCCGGCCGGCGTGAGGCGCGTCGGGTAGGAGCTGCGGTCGACCAGGTCGGTCCCGGCCCAGCCCTCCAGGGCCTGGATGCGCCTGGAGAATGCGGGCTGCGTCACATGGCGCAACTGGGCCGAGCGGCTGAAGCTGCGCGTCTCGGCGAGGCTGACGAAGTCTTCGAGCCACTTGGTTTCCATAAGATTCATTCGGTGAGTGCCGCGACATACTAAGGGCCCTCAAGCCATTGTCATCTCCGTTGTTCCCATGACACCTGCCACCCTTCTCGGCCTCGACGCCACCCGATTGGCCCGACTCATTGCCGCTCGCACGGTCTCGTGCCGCGAACTGATGGAGGCGACGCTCGCGCGCATCGACGCGCTCAATCCGCGCTTCAACGCGATCGTCTCGCTGCGCGATCCGAAAGAACTCCTGGCCGAGGCCAGCCAGCGCGATGCGCTGCTGGCGATCGGCGAGCGGCTCGGCTGGATGCACGGCTTTCCCCTGGCGGTCAAGGACCTGAGCCATGCCGCGGGCCTGCCGACCTCGATGGGTTCCCCGCTGCCGCCCGCCACGCCGGCCCGGCAGGACAGCCTTCATGTGGCGCGCATGCGACGGGCCGGCGCGATCATCATCGGCAAGACCAACACACCGGAGTTCGGCCTCGGCTCGCACACCTACAACTCGGTATTCGGCACCACGCGAAACGCCTACGATCCCGCGCTCAGCGCCGGCGGCAGCAGCGGCGGCGCGGCCGTGGCGCTGGCGCTGGGCATGGTGCCGGTGGCCGACGGCAGCGACATGGGCGGGTCGCTACGCAACCCGGCGGCCTTCAACAACGTGATCGGCATGCGCCCCTCGCGCGGACGCGTGCCGGGCTCGCCCGACGAAGAATTGTTCATGCAGCAGCTCGGCACCGAAGGCCCGATGGCCCGCAGCGTCGAGGACACGGCGCGCCTGCTCGCGGTACAGGCCGGCTTCGACACCCGCGTGCCGCTGTCACTGCCCGACGCCCTCCCCTCGCCCGACGCGATCCAGCTCGATGGCGACATGAAGGGCCTGCGCATCGGATGGCTGGGAAGCCTCTGGCCGGATCTGCCGCTCGCGCCCGGCGTGCGCGAACTCTGCGAAAGCGCCCTGAAGACCTTCGCCGACATCGGCTGCGAGGTTGAAGCGCACCAGCTCGATGTGCCGCGCGAACAGAACTGGACGGCGTGGTTGCGCATGCGCCAGCTGCTCGTGGGCGGCAAGCTGGGCGCGGCCTACGACGCGCCGGCGCAGTTCGACCGGCTCAAGCCGGAGGCGCGCTGGGAGATCGAGCAAAGCCGCAAGCTCGACGCGGCGGCCCTCTACCAGGCATCGGTCTACCGCTCGAACGTCTATCGTGCCTTCGTGCGCGCATTCGAGCGCTTCGACTTCGTGGTGGCGCCGACGGCCCAGGTCTTTCCCTTCGATGCGAACCTGAGCTGGCCCGCCTCGGTCGGTGACGTGGACAGCGACACCTACCACCGCTGGATGGAGATCGTCACGCCCTTCACGCTGGCCGGACTGCCCACACTCAATGTGCGCGCGGGCTTCAGCGACGGCGGATTGCCGATGGGCCTGCAGATCGCGGGCCCGATCCATCGCGACCTGGACGTGCTGCGCGTGGGCCATGCCTACGAGCGCGCATGCGGCTGGGGGGTAGTCCAGCCTTCGGTGTTGTCCGAAGTCTAGGAGCGCCCTAGACGGGCGACACGACGCCGCGGCCCGAGAAGTGCCCGGCCGCGTTGTCCAGAAAGCGCTGCAGCGATGCCTGCACCGCTTCCGGCGACCAGCCGGCCAGGTGCGGCGTGAGCACCACGTTGTCGAGCCCGATCAGCGCTTCGGGCCGAGCCGGTTCGCTCTCATACACGTCGAGCCCCGCCGCCGCGATGCGCTTTTCCCGCAGCGCCGTGGCCAGCGCCTCGGTGTCGATCACGCTGCCGCGCGCGATGTTGACCACCACGCCACGCGCGCCCAGTGCGTCGAGCACCGCGGCGTCGACCAGGTGCCGCGTTCCCGCGCCGCCGGGCGTCGCCACCACCAGGAAGTCGCACCATTGCGCCAGCGCGGGCAGCGAGTCGAAGTAGCGGTGCGCCGCGCCTTCGCGCGGCGAGCGGTTGTGATAGCCGATCTCCATGTCGAAGCCCGCCGCGCGCTTGGCGATCTTCTGTCCGATCGTGCCCAGCCCGAGGATGCCCAACCGCTTGCCCGACACATTCGGCGGCGGCGGAATGGCATCGCGCCAGACGCCGTCGCGGCACTGGTGATCGAGCTTCACGATGCCTCGCACGGCGGCGATCAGCAGGCCGAAGGCGTGGTCCGCCACGCAGTCGTCGTTGGTGCCGGCCCCGTTCGCGACCACGATGCCGCGTGCGCGCGCCGCGGCCAGGTCGATGTTCTCGTAGCCGGCGCCCATGCAGCAGATGAGTTCGAGCGCGGGCATTGCCTCCATCTCCGCCGCCGTCAGGCCGATGGAGCCGATGGTCAGGACGACCCGAAAGCGCGCGCCGTGCCCGGCGATGGCCGCCTGGCGCTCGGCCGGGGTCGGCGCATAGCTGAGGTCGTAGCTTTGGGCGATCAACGCCTGGTGCGGCTGCGAGTGCGTATTGAGCACCAGCAAGGGGATGAGACCGGACATGACTTCAACGACTCCTGGGTTCGAAAGGAAAAAAGACATCGAGGGGCTTCGAAGCCCCGCATCAAAGGACGGGCGCGGCCTCGAGCTTCTGCAGGTTCCACATCTGCGCGTATTTGCCGCGCTTCTCCAGCAGCTCCACGTGCGTGCCGCGCTCGACGATCACGCCGCCTTCCAGCACCAGGATCTCGTGCGCGTCGACCACCGTCGAGAGCCGGTGCGCGATCACGAGCGTGGTCTTGTTCTGCGCGGCACTCTTGAGCTCGGACTGGATCGCCCGCTCGTTCGCCGAATCGAGCGCGGAGGTGGCCTCGTCGAAGATCACGATCGGCGGATTCTTGAGCAGCGTGCGCGCGATCGCCACCCGCTGCTTCTCGCCGCCCGAGAGCTTGAGCCCGCGCTCGCCGACCATCGTCTGATAGTCCTTGGGCGTGGCCGAGATGAAATCATGGATGCGCGCGGCGCGCGCCGCCTCCTCGACCTCCGCGCGGGTGGCGCCGGGCCGGCCGTAGGCGATGTTGTATTCGACCGTGTCGTTGAAGAGCACCGTGTCCT
The DNA here is from genome assembly GCF_056398605.1 of Variovorax sp. 01T432. Classification (NCBI taxonomy): domain Bacteria; kingdom Pseudomonadati; phylum Pseudomonadota; class Betaproteobacteria; order Burkholderiales; family Comamonadaceae; genus Variovorax; species Variovorax sp. 01T432. The sequence goes on along the minus strand of NZ_JBFTPS010000044.1, from coordinate 43,843 downwards.
GCGGCACGATGCCAATCGCCTGGCGCACGCTCGCCTGCGTCACCTGGCGGATGTCCTCGCCGCCGATGGTGATGCGGCCCTGCTGCACGTCGTAGAAGCGGTAGAGCAGGCGCGCCAGCGTCGACTTGCCCGAGCCCGAGGGGCCGACCACCGCCACCGTCCGGCCCGCCGGGATCTCGAAGCTCACGTGCTTGAGGATGGGCCGCGAGGACTCGTAGGCGAAGCTGACGTCCTCGAAGCGCACGGTGGAGTCGATGCCGCGCAAGGGCTCGGCGCCCGGCGCATCGCGCACCTCGCGCTCCTTTTCCATCAGCACGAACATCTTGTCCAGATCGGTCAGGCTCTGCTTGATCTCCCGGTAGATCACGCCCAGGAAGTTGAGCGGAATGTAGAGCTGGATCATGAAGGCGTTGACCATCACCAGATCGCCCAGCGTCATGCGCCCCTCGACCACGCCGGAGGTGGCCCGCCACAGCATCAGAACCAGGCTGACCGCGATCACCAGCTGCTGGCCGGTGTTGAGCATGCTCAGCGTGCGCTGGCTCTTGATGGCTGCCTTGCGGTAGCGGTCGAGGCTGGCGTCGTAGCGTTCGGCCTCGAAGTTCTCGTTGTTGAAATACTTGACCGTCTCGTAGTTCAGCAGCGAATCGACCGCATGGCTCTGCGCCACCGAGTCGAGCTCGTTCATGGTCTTGCGGAACTGGGTGCGCCACTCGGTCACCGTGACCGTGAAGGTGATGTAGATCACCAGCGCCACACCCGTGATCCAGACGAAGAGCGCATCGAACTTCACGCCCAGGATGGTCAGCACCAGGCCCAGCTCGATGATGGTCGGCACGATGCTGTAGAGCGACATCGAGATCAGCGAATGCACGCCGCGCGTGCCGCGCTCGATGTCGCGCGTCATGCCGCCGGTCTGGCGCTCGAGGTGGAAGCGCAGCGACAGCGCGTGCAGGTGCCGGAAAACCTCCAGCGAAATGCTGCGCGCAGCGCCCTCCGTCGCCTTGGCGAACACCAGCTCGCGCAATTCGCCGAAGAGCGAGGTCGAGAAGCGCAGCAGCCCGTAGGCCACCAGCAGCGCGATGGGCACCACCAGCAGGGCCTGTGCCATGTCGGGCTTCGGCGTCATGGTGTCGACCAGGTTCTTGAGCAGGACCGGCACCCCGACATTCGCGACCTTGGCGCCGATCATGAAGGCGAGCGCGGCCATCACGCGCCATTTGTAGCGCCAGAGATAGGGAAAGAGACGCCGCAGCGTCGCCAGATCGGAACGGTCGCCGCGCGCGGGCTGGCCCGCGGAGACGTGGTGGGGGGAGGAGAGGGCTTCGCCGCTGCGGCGCATCGGGGACAATCGAGGTTGCTTGTTTCCTGCAGATTGTGCCTATGTCCGCCAGTTCCAGTGCGAATGCCAAAGCCGGCGCCCATGCCGCCGCCACCCTGAAGAGCCTGCCCATCGACATGGAGCTGGTGCTCAAGGTGATCCCGATGCCCGCCGACTGCAACGCCAACGGGGACATCTTCGGCGGCTGGGTGATGGCGCAGTGCGACCTGGCCGGCTCCGTCATACCGGCGCGCTACGCCAAGGGGCGGATGGCAACGGTGGCGGTCAACGAGTTCGTGTTCAAGCAGCCGGTGCGGCTGGGGGACATCTTGTCCTTCTATTCGAAGCTGGTGCGGCTGGGGCGGACCTCTGTGACCGTGACCGTGGAGGTGTTCGCCGAGCGCTACCGCGCCCAGGGGGAATACATCAAGGTGACGGAGGCGACCTTCACCTACGTGGCGATCGACGACAACGGGCGCCCGACGCCCATCGCCAAGGACTGACCCGCCCGCCGGCCGCGCTCAGATCTTCGAGAAGTCCGGCCGCCGCTTTTCCATGAAGGCCGTGAAGGCCTCGCGCGCCGCCGGCTCGCGCAGCATGCGGCCGAAGCTCTGGCCCTCCTCGCCCATGCGTTCCAGCAGCGCGGGCTGCTGTGCCTTCTTCATCAGGCGCTTGATTTCGATCAGGGCCGTCAAGGGCTTGGCCGCCAGCTTGCGCGCCTGCGCCTGCGCGATGGCGTTGGCCTCGGTCGGCGGCACCACCCGGTTGACCAGACCCACCTCCAGCGCCGCCTCTGCCATGAAGGGTTCGCCCAGCAGCAGCGCTTCGGCCGCGCGGTGGTAGCCGAACATCTGCGGCACCAGGAGGCTGGATGCGGCTTCCGGGCACAGGCCCAGGTTCACGAAGGGCATCGAGAAGGCCGCGTTGTCGCCCGCGTAGACCAGGTCGCAATGGAACAGCATCGTGGTGCCGATGCCCACGGCGGGGCCGCACACGGCCGCGACGATGGGCTTCGGGAAGGTGGCGATGCCGCGCAGGAAGCGGAACACCGGCGACTCCGGCGTGGAAGGCGGCGCGTTGAGGAAATCGCCGATGTCGTTGCCGGCGCTGAAGATGGTGGCGTCGCCCTGGATCAGCACCGCGCGCACCGCGGCGTCCTGCTCCGCCGCGACCAGCGCATCGGCGAGTTCGCCGTACATCGCGCTGGTGATGGAGTTCTTCTTTTCGAGGCGGTTGAAGGTGATGGTCATCACACCCGCTTCGGTGTGGACGAGGATGTCTCTCATGGTGTGTCCTTGCAAAGAAGGCAAGTATCGGACAAGAAGCGGCCAGAAAAAAAGGCGAGGCCCCTCAAGGCCTCGCCCTTCATTCGAATCAAGCTTGAATCACTCGAAAGAGAAGCGCTGGTTGTAGTGGCTGTGACAAGCGTGCATGCCGATGTACGAACCACCGCGCGCATAGTGGCCGCCGTAGGCGCTGCCGCGCGGATGCGCCGTCGCATAGTTGTAGCCGTACCAGAAGTCCGAGCACTTGTTCAATGCGGCATTGAAGATCGTGAACTGCCCGGCCACCACCGTCGGCCTTGCCTCGAAGCGCTGGGCGTCGACATTCGCGCAAGGTTTGTGAAAGTTGATGTCGCCCGCGACCATGCACTGGCCGTACTTCCGACTGAGCATTGCGAACGACTTGGCGTCGTCCGTCGCTCGCAGATGCCAACGATAGTGGCCTCCGTCGGGAGGCGCGTTGTAGCTCCAGCCGTCGATGCGTGCATTGCCATCGGGACCGGCGAACGACGCGCCCACAATGAACGCGCCCTCCTTGCCTGCCGACGCCGCGTAATTGCCCGTCGCGTCCGCGGTCTCGTCGAGAGCTCGATCGCCGGTCATGGCCAGCCGCACCACATAGCCCATCGTCGGATAGCGCTCCAGCGCGCCCGATTCCGGCTCGACCGTCCACAGGTCGCCCGTGACCGGGTTGTGCGCCATGCCCCATTGCATCGGCAGGCGGCCCTTGGGCAGCACCAACTCGTCGATCTGCCCGTCCATCTGGATGCGGCCGATCGTGCCGCCGCGCACGGCGCTCGAGAACCAGATGTTGCCGTCCTTGCCGGCGACGACCGCCATCGGCGACTTGACCTTCTCTCCACTGAAGACATCGAGCACCTTGCCGCTGCGGTCCATGCGGACCACGCTAGAGGTCTGGCCGTGACGGAGCATGCCGGTCGTGTACCAGAGGTTGCCATCGGCGCCGGTCACGATGCCGGCGTCGTCGCCGATGTCCACCTTGGCCGGGAAATAGCTGATGGCGCCCTGCGTGGTGATGCGCACGATCTCGTCCGTGTTGGGTGCGGTCGCCCACAGGGCGCCGTCCGGTCCGACGGTGATCTTGCTGACATTGCGGGTCTGGTCGAGCGGATACATGGTGATCGCGCCGCCGGTGGTGATGCGGCCGATGGCCCCCATGGCGCCCGGAATGTCCTCATATTCGGACACCGTGAACCAGAGCGCGCCATCGGGACCGGCGGCGATATGCCACGGGCGCCCATAGCCGGCGGGCAGGTCGAAGTAGGACACACTGCCCCCCGCGATGCGGCCGAGCTTGCCCGCCCGGCTGGCGAACCACATGTTGCCGTCGGAGCCCTCGACCATGCCTTCCGCATGAATGGTGGATTGTGGATAGGTGTCGATCTTCCCCGTGGCAAAGTCGACGTGCTTGATGCCCCAGCCGCTGTCGCTGCGGCCCGTGACCCACAGGCCACCCTTGTCGAAGCTCGCCTCGATCGGCGTGCCGTTCACCACGACCTTGTCGGCGTTGACACTGTCGACGGTGGCCTGGGCGGGCGCGGACAAGACACCGCACAGCGCAACGCAGGCGAGCGCGAGTACGGATGGTTTCTTCTTTGGATGCATTGCTTCCCTGAATCTTTGAATGAGTTACGAAAACTAACGAAAACCGGCTCGAACCAGAAGGTGCGAGCCGGTCACGGAGCCTACGAATTCAGAAACCAGAGAGGGGCCGGCCAAGACAATTGACCAGAATCTCGGCCGCGGCGGCGATCAGGCGCCCAATGCCTCGCGAACGAAATCGAGCCGGTCCTGACCCCAGAACATCTGGTCGCCCACGAACATCGTCGGCGCGCCGAACACGCCGCGCTCGACGGCCTCGTGGGTCAGGGCCTTGAGACGGTCCTTGATCTCCTGCGCATTCGCCAGCGCGAGCAGCGCGCCAGGCTCGAAGCCGGCCTCGCCCAGCACGGCGCCGACGGTGGCAGGATCGTTGAGATTGCGCGGCTCGACCCACATCGCATGGAAGATCGCATCGACGTACCCACCGAAGCGCTCGGGCTCGCGCATCTGCATGCCGACGGCCCCGCGCATCAGCAGCAGCGTGTTGATCGGGAAGTGCGGGTTCTGCCTGAAGGGCACGCCATGGCGCGCCGCGTGGCGGGCGAGATCGACCTGGAGATAGCGCCCCTTCGCCGCGATCTCGGCCGGCGAATGATTGCCGGTGGCCTGGAACACGCCGCCCAGCAGCATCGGCTTCCAGACAAGCCCCGCGCCAGCGTCAGCGCACAGCCGCGGGAGCTGCGTGGAGGCCAGATAGGCGGCGGGGCTGCCGAAATCGAAATAGAACTCGACCGGTGGTGTCGTCACGGCAGATGCTTCCTCAGAACTTCTCGGACCACGGCCGCAGGTCGAGCTCGTGCGTCCACGCGTCGCGCGGCTGCGCATGCAGTATCCAGTAGGCGTCGGCGATGTGCTCCGGGTTGAGGATGCCGTCCTGCGCCTTCAATGCATAGCGCGCGGGGAAATTGCTGCGGATGAACTCGGTGTCGATCGCGCCGTCGATCACCGTGTGCGCGACGTGAATGCCGCGTGGCCCGAGTTCGCGCGCCATGCTCTGGGCCAGGGCGCGCAACGCCATCTTGGCGCCCGAGAAGGCGGCAAAGTTCGCGCTGCCGCGCATGGAGGCGGTCGCGCCGGTGAAGATGATCGTGCCGCGGTGCGCGCCCTCGGGCATCTCGCGCGCCACCATGCGCCGGGCGACCTCGCGCCCGTTCAGGAAGCCAGAGAAGCAGGCCATCTCCCAGACCTTGAAGTACTTGCGCGCGGTCTCGGTCAGGATGCTCTCGGGCACGTTGGCGCCGATGTTGAACACCATCACCTCGATCGGCCCGACGGTCGATTCGATGTTCTCCACCAGCGCGACGACGTCGTCCTCCTTGCGCGCGTCGCTGGCAAAGGCGTGCGCCCTGCCGCCCTCGGCCTCGATCTGCGCAACCAGCGGCTGCAGCTTGTCCATGCTGCGCCGCGTGACGCAGGTCGCGTAGCCCTCGCGAGCGAAGCGGCGGGCGATGGCGCCGCCCGTGGCATCGCCCGCGCCGACGATCAATGCGGCCTTGACGGGGTTCGCATGCATGTTCACTCCTTGAAGTAGACGATCTGATGGCTCGTCGCGACCAGCCTGCCGGCCTCGCTCCAGAGCTGCGCGGCCTGGTCGAAGTAGCCATTGCTGAACTGCTGCCCCGTCGCGCGACCCAGCAGGTAGCCGGTGCCGATCTCCGCGAGCTGCGCCGCATCGGCGTGAAAGTAAGTCGTGATCGAGACCGTGCCGATCGGCACCGGCCTCGCCCGGCGCAGCCAGACGCGCGGGTAGAAGGTGTCGCTCAACGCGGCCAGCGCGGCGAAGTCCAGCGCGCGCGGCTCGGCGTCGCGCACCCACATGCGGGTCTCGCTGTGATCGCCGCCGCCGTCCCACTGCGTCGGCATCGTGCCGCTGATCGGACGCATCTCATAGCGCTGGATCCATTCCACGCGCGCCGGCCCGATGCTCAGCCGCTCGACCGCCGAGGGCGGCGGCACCTGCGGCATCGGCAGGTCGCTGGCGCCCCAGGTGTCGCGGCGCACGGCCGTGAAGACGGTCCCCGTCGTGGTGACGTGCGGATGGCCGTCCGCGCCCACCTGCGACATCTGCAAGGTCCAGTGCTGCGTCGACCGGTTGGTGCGCACCGGCACGGCCAGCACCTCGAAGGCGCCCGCCTCCAGCGCGGCGGCATAGTTGACCGTCAGCGCCACCGGCACGCCCAGCAGCTCGGGATGCCGCAGCACCGCCTGCAGCATCACCGCCGCCGTCGTCCCGCCGAAGGGCCCGACCATGTTCCAGTAGTCCGGGCTGGTGGCGCCGGTGAAGGGTCCCGCGCGGATGTCGCTGTGCGTCAGCGCGAGGGCCTTGTCCAGGGGATGTGTCTTCATGGGCGCAGTGTGCCTCCGTGGCCAGGGATCATGCAGTCGTGTGCGGGACGGTTCCGGGTGAACCCTCAGACCCGCTCGAAGATCCCCGCCGCGCCCTGGCCCATGCCCACGCACATCGTCACCATGCCGTACTTGAGGTTCTTGCGGCGCAGCGCATGCACCACTGTCGCCGAGCGGATGGCGCCGGTCGCGCCCAGGGGGTGACCCAGCGCGATCGCGCCGCCCATGGGGTTGACCTTGGCCGGGTCCAGCCCCAGCGTGCGGATGACCGCCAGCGACTGCGCGGCGAAGGCTTCGTTGAGCTCGATCCAGTCGATCGCATCCTGCGTCAGGCCGGCATGGCGCAGCGCCGCGGGAATGGCCTCGATCGGGCCGATGCCCATGATGTGCGGCGGCACGCCCTTGCTGGCGAAGCTGACGAAGCGCGCGAGCGGCTTCAGATCGAACTGCTTGCAGGCCTTCTCGCTCGCGAGGACGAGTGCGCCCGCGCCGTCCGAGGTCTGGGAACTGTTGCCCGCCGTCACCGAGCCGCGCGCGGCGAACACGGTGCGCAGCCTGGCGAGGCCTTCGAGGGACGTATCGGGGCGCGCGCCCTCGTCCAGCCGCACGGTGCGGGTCGACGCCACGGCCTCGCCGGTCTCGAGGTCGGGCGCGCGGTCGGTGACTTCGATCGGCGTGATCTCGTCCGTGAATTCGCCCGCCTGCTGCGCGGCCAGCGCGCGCCGGTGCGACTGCAGCGCGAAGGTGTCCTGCGCCTCGCGGCTGACCTTCCACTGCTGCGCCACCTTCTCGGCCGTGAGGCCCATGCCGTAGGCGATGCCCACGTCCCCTTCGCGCTCGAAGATCGAGGGCGACAGCGATGGCGAATTGCCCATCATCGGCACCATGCTCATGCTCTCGACACCGGCGGCGATCATCACCTCCGCCTCACCGACGCGGATGCGGTCGGCCGCCATCTGCACCGCCGACAGGCCGGAGGCGCAGAAGCGGTTGACCGTGATCCCGCCGATGCTGTCGGGCAGGCCCGCGAGCACCGCGCCGATGCGCGCGACGTTGAGGCCCTGCTGGCCTTCGGGAATGGCGCAGCCGCAGATGATGTCTTCGATGGCCCTGGGGTCGAGGCCCGGCACGGCCGCGAGGGCCGCCTTCAGCGTCGTCGCGAGCAGGTCGTCGGGGCGGTAGTTGCGGAAGAAGCCGCGGTGCGACTTGCCGATGGGCGTGCGCGTGGCGGAGACGATGTAGGCGTCTTGAACTTGTTTCATGGATAGGTCCTGGGAGAAAGGCAAGGGGGTGCTAGTTGCGCAGGGGCTTGCCCGTACTCAGCATGCCCATGATTCGCTCCTGCGTCTTCGGATGCAGGATCAGCGAGCAGAAGGCCTTGCGCTCCAGTGCCATCAGGTACTCCTCGGTCACCAGGCTGCCGGCGTCCACGTCGCCGCCCGTCACAACCCCGGCGATCAGGCTGGCGATATGGAAATCGTGCGCGCTGATGAAGCCGCCGTCGCGCATGTTGACCAGCTGGCCTTGAATGGTTGCGGCGCCGCTGCGGCCCGCGACCTTGAACTGCCGGCGCAGCGGCGCGCGCCAGCCGGCATCGGCCATCGCCTTGGCCTGCTGCAGCGCGACGTACAGCAGCTCGTCCTTGTTGGGCACGATCACGTCGCCGTCCAGCAGGTAGCCGAGCTTCTTCGAGTCCAGCGCGCTGGTGCCGACCTTGGCCATGGCCGCGGCCGTGAAGCCCTCGGTCAGGAAGGGCAGCAGGTCGTTGCCGGTGGTGGCCGCGGCGTTCTCCGCCGCGCGGCGCGCGATATAGGTCAGGCCGCCAGCGCCGGGCACCAGGCCCACGCCGACTTCCACCAGGCCGATATAGCTCTCCATCGCCGCGACCCGCCTGGCCGAATAGACGGCAAGCTCGCAGCCGCCGCCCAGCGCCATGCCGCGCACCGCCGACACCACCGGCACGCCGGCGTAGCGGATCTTCAGCATCACGTTCTGCATCTCCTGCTCGGCGCCCTCGACCGCGCCGATGCCGGCGACCACGAAGGCCGGCAGCATCGCCTGGAGGTCCGCGCCCACCGAGAACATCTCGTCGGGCGACCAGATGACCATCGCCTTGTATTCCCGCTCGGCCAGCTCGACCCCGGCGGCCAGCGCCTCGGCGACGTCCGGGCTGATGGCATGCATCTTCGAGTGGATGCTCGCGATCAGCACCTCGCCATCCAGCGTCCAGAGCCGCACGTCGCCCTCGTCCTGGATCGTGGTGCCCGCCGTGTTCGCATCCGGCGCGTTCGCGCCGCGCACGCTCTCGGGGAAGAGCTGGCGCTCATGCACCGGCAAGCGCCGCTGCGCAATGAACCGGCCCTGCGATGCGCTCCACGAGCCTTCGGGCGTGTGCACGCCACCGGCCCGCGCCACCGGGCCATCGAATACCCACCGGGGCAGCGGCGCGCTCGAGAGCGCCTCGCCCGCGTCGATGTCTTCCTGCACCCACTCCGCGACCTGCGCCCAGCCCGCTTCCTGCCACAGCTCGAAGGGCCCCTGCTTCATGCCGAAGCCCCAGCGCATCGCGAAGTCGACGTCGCGCGCGCTCTCGGCGATCGTCGCCAGGTGCACGGCGGCGTAGTGGAAACTGTCGCGCAGGATGGCCCAGAGAAAGCGGCCCTGCGCGCCCTCGCTTTCGCGCAGAAGCTTCAGGCGCTCGGCCGCGGGCTTGCGCAGCATGCGGCCGTAGACCTCGTCGGCCTTGTCGCCCGAGGGCACGTACTCCCCCTTGGCCAGGTCGAAGCGCAGGATGTCGCGCCCCACCTTCTTGAAGAAGCCGCCCTTCGTCTTCTGTCCGAGATGGCCCAGTTCGAGCAGCTTCGCCAGCACCGGCGGCGTCGAGAAGTTGGCGTAGAACGGATCGGTCTCGGCGCTCAGGTTGTCCTGCAGCGTCTTCACGACATGGGCCATGGTGTCCAGGCCGACCACGTCGGCGGTGCGGAAGGTGCCCGAACTCGCGCGACCCAGCTTCTTGCCGGTGAGGTCATCCACCACATCGGGCGTGAGGCCGAATTTCTCGACCTCCTTCAAGGTCGCCAGCATGCCGGCGATGCCGACGCGGTTGGCAATGAAGTTGGGTGTGTCGTGTGCGCGCACCACGCCCTTGCCGAGCGCGCTGGTGACGAAGGTTTCGAGCTGGTCCAGCACCCGCGGCTCGGTGGTCGGCGTGTTGATCAACTCGACCAGGAACATGTAGCGCGGCGGGTTGAAGAAGTGGATGCCGCAGAAGCGCGGCTTCAGCGCCTCCGGCAGGGCCTCGCTCAGCCTGGTGATCGACAGGCCGGAGGTGTTCGAGGCCAGGATCGCATGCGTGGCCACATGCGGAGCGATCTTCCGGTAGAGGTCGAGCTTCCAGTCCATGCGCTCGGCGATCGCTTCGATCACCAGGTCGCACTCGCCGAGCCTGGCGAGGTCGGCCTCGTAGTTGGCCTGCTCGATGAGCACGGCATCGGCCACGTCACCCAGGGGCGCGGGCTTGAGCTTCCCGAGGTTGTCGATGGCGCGGGCGACGATGCCGTTCTTCGCGCCTTCCTTGGCGGGCAGGTCGAACAGGACCACCGGCACGCGCACGTTGACCAGGTGGGCCGCGATCTGCGCGCCCATCACCCCGGCGCCGAGGACGGCGACCTTCTTCACTTGAAATCTGGACATGGTTTGGTTGCTTCTAGATGGGGAGGCCGCGCTCACTGCACTCGGCTCCAGGTTTGGGTGCGCCAGAAGGGCCCGAGGTAGCCGCGGACTTCGAGCTTGCGGCCGCCTTCGATCGGCATGAAGCGCGCGCGGTATTCCTTGCCGTTTTCCGGGTCGAGGATCTTTCCGCCTTCCCAGACCGCCTTGCCCTCGGCCTTGCTGCCGCCGCGGATGATCTCCAGGCCCGCGATCGGCTGGCCCTTGCGCTCGTCGCTGCATTCGTCGCACAGCGCGTCCGGCCTGGCGTCCTTGCCGAGCGATTTCTCTATGCGCCCGAGCAACGCGCCGCCCGCCTCGATGATGCGAATCTCGGCCTTGACTTCGCCGGTCTTGTCGTCGGCGCTGCGCCAGAGCCCCACCGGACTCGCCTGGGCCATGGCCGAGGCGGCCGTGGCCGTGAGCAGGAGCGCCGCAAGCAGGGACTTCATCGCTTTCAGGCCAGGGCGGCGTCGGTGTTCATCAGCGGCGCGCTGCCGGCGCGCGCGGTGCGCATCAGCGTCGCGGTCTCGGGGAAGAGCTTGGCGAAGTAGAAGCGGGCCGTCTGCAGCTTGGCTTGATAGAACGGATCGGTGTTGCCGGCCGCGATCTCGCGCAGCGCGACGCGCGCCATCAGCGCGAAGAAGTAGCCGAACACGAAGTGGCCGGCGACCCGCAGATAGTCCACCGCCGCGGCACCCACCTCGTCGGGGTTCTGGAAGCCCTTGAAGCCGATCTCGGTCGTGAACTTGGTGAGCTGGTCGCCCAGCATCGCGATCGGCGTGATGAACTCCGACATCTTCTCGTTCACGCCCTCTTCCTCCACCAGCCTGCCGACCAGCTTGCCGAACTTCTTGAGCGTCGCGCCGTTGTTGCCCAGCACCTTGCGGCCCAGCAGGTCGAGCGACTGGATGGTGTTGGTGCCTTCATAGATCATGTTGATGCGGTTGTCGCGCACGAACTGCTCCATGCCCCATTCCTTGATGAAGCCGTGGCCGCCGAAGACCTGCATGCAGGCATTGGTCGCGACGTGGCCGTTGTCGGTGATGAAGGCCTTCACGATCGGTGTGAGCAGCGCGACGATCTCGCCCGCGTCCTTGCGCACCTTCTCGTCCGGGTGGTGGTGCTCCTTGTCGAGCAGCAGCGTGCAGTAGATGGCCAGCGCGCGGCCGCCTTCGGCGTAGGCCTTGGCGGTCATCAGCATCTTGCGCACGTCGGGGTGGAAGATGATCGGGTCGGCGTCCTTGTCCTTGGCCTTCACGCCCGAGAGCGAGCGCATCTGGATGCGGTCCTTGGCGTAGGCCAGCGCGTTCTGGAAGGCCACCTCGGTCAGGCCGAGCGACTGGTTGCCCACGCCCAGGCGGGCCGCGTTCATCATCACGAACATGGCGGCCAGCCCCTTGTTGGGTTGGCCCACCAGCGAACCGGTCGCGCCCTCGAGCACGATCTGCGCGGTGGCGTTGCCGTGGATGCCCATCTTGTGCTCCAGGCCGCCGCAATAGATGCCGTTGCGGCTGCCGAGCGAGCCGTCCGCCTTGACGTTGAACTTGGGCACGACGAACAGGCTGATGCCCTTGCTGCCCTTGGGCGCGTCCGGCAGGCGCGCCAGCACCAGGTGGATGATGTTGGCGGCCATGTCGTGCTCGCCGGCCGAGATGAAGATCTTGTTGCCGGTCAGCTTGTAGCTGCCGTCGGGCTGCGGTTCGGCCTTGGTGCGCAGCAGGCCGAGGTCGGTGCCGCAATGCGGCTCGGTCAGGCACATGGTGCCGGTCCATTCGCCGCTGGTGAGCTTGGGCAGGTAGGTCTTCTTCTGCTCGTCGGTGCCGTGCGCGACGAGCGCTTCATAGGCGCCGTGCGACAGGCCGGGGTACATGGTCCAGGCCTGGTTGGCCGAGTTCAGCATTTCGTAGAAGCACTGGTTCACCACAAAGGGCAGGCCCTGGCCGCCGTACTGCGGGTCGCAGGAGAGCGCGGCCCAGCCGCCTTCGACGAACTTGGCGTAGGCTTCCCTGAAGCCCTTGGGTGTCTTCACCTCGTGTGTCGCCCTGTCGAGCACGCAGCCCTCTTCGTCGCCCGTGATGTTGAGCGGGAAGGTCACCTCGGCGGCGAACTTGCCGCCCTCTTCGAGCACCGCGTTGATCGTTTCGGCATCGACATCGGCGTGTCTGGGGAGCGCCTTGAGCTCCTCGGTGACGTTCAGCACCTCGTGCATGACGAACTGCATGTCGCGAAGAGGCGGGGTGTAGGCGGGCATCGGGAAGGTCTCCGGGGAAATGGAAGAAAGTGAAAAGCGAAAGGCGGTTCCGGCGCTCAGCGCACGGTCTTGAGCCGGCGCGAGGCCGGCGCGGCAGCGGCCCCGTCGCCCTCGGGCGAGAGGCTGCGCGCCAGGATGTTGTCGAAGCCCGTGCGGGCGCGCGCCAGGGAGTCGGGCGAGCGCAGGAAGCGGGCTTCATAGTGCAGGGCCAGGATCAGCGCATGGATCTCGAAGGCGATCTGCTTGGCGTCGGCGTCTTCGCGCAGATGGCCTTCGGACTGGGCCTGCAGCACGGCGCGGTACATCGCGGCGAGCCAGGTGTTGACCGAGTCGGCGAGCGCGTCGCGCACCGGTCCGGGCCGGTCGTCGAACTCGACCGCACCGCTGATGTAGATGCAGCCGGAGTCGATCTCCGCCGAGGTGCGCTTCATCCAGTTCGCGAACATGGCGCGCAGGCGCGGCAGGCCCCGCTGCTCCTTGAGGGCGGGGAAGAACACCTCCTGCTCGAAGCGCACGTGGTACTCGCGCACCACGGAGATCTGGAGTTCCTCGCGCGAGCCGAAGTGGGCGAAGACGCCCGACTTGCTCATCTGCGTGACCTCGGCCAGCGCGCCGATCGACAGCCCCTCCAGGCCGATCTGCGCGGCCAGGTTCAGCGCCGCGTCGATGATGACGGCCTTCGTCTGCTGGCCCTTCTGGGGCGAGCGGGAAGGCTTGGGGGTGGCGGCGGTCGTGGACATGAGGCGGTGGGCGAGGGTTACAAATAAAACGAACGATCGTTCTATTTTGCAGCCCTTTGTGGCCCCCCGATGAAAGACCCACGTCGGTGGAAGGTTATCCGGGCGCCCACGCGCGGGGGCGTTTCGAGATCGAGGCCTTCTTGCGGGCCATGCCGGTCCGAGTCTCCAAGCTTACAGGGCGATTTCTCCACCCTCCGCCTTGGCACAACTGTTGCTTAGTTCGTAGAACTACCGATTGTCGATCGTCCGACAATCCATACGATGCAAAGCCCATGACCGATGTCCAACCCGTCCTGCGCATTCAGGCCCTGCACAAACACTTCGGCAGCCATCACGTGCTGCGCGGCATCGACCTCGACGTGCAGCGGGGCGACCGCATCGCCATCATCGGGTCCAGCGGCTCCGGCAAGAGCACCCTGCTGCGGTGCCTGAACTTCATGGAGACGCCCAGCGAGGGCCGCATCGTCCTCAAGGGCGCGCCTCTCGGACAGCCGGGCCGCGGCGGACAGATCCGCTACGGCGAAGCCGAACTGAGCGAAGTGCGCAAGCAGGTCGGCATGGTGTTCCAGCAGTTCAATCTCTTCCCCCACATGACGGTGCTGCAGAACGTCATGGAGGGGCTGGTCACCGTCAAGCGCATCCCCGAGCCTCTCGCGCGCGAGCAAGCCTCGCGGCAACTCGCCAAGGTCGGCCTCTCCGAAAAAGCCGGCGCCTACCCCGGCCACCTCTCCGGCGGCCAGCAGCAGCGCGTGGCCATCGCGCGCGCCCTGGCCATGGAGCCCGAGGTGCTGCTCTTCGACGAGCCCACCTCCTCGCTCGACCCCGAACTGGTGGGCGAAGTCCTCACCACCATCCGCGACCTTGCCGTGGAAGGCCGAACCATGCTGCTCGTCACGCACGAGCTCGGCTTTGCCTATCACTTCGCCAACAAGGTGGTGTTCCTCGCCGACGGTCTGTTGCACGAATGCGGCACGCCCGACGAGGTGCTCAAGCACCCGAGGCAGGAGCGCACGCAGCGCTTTCTGGAGCGCTTCACCGCCTTCAACTTCTGACCCTCCGAACCTCCCCGCAGGAACCCCATGCAAGTCGCCAGCGATCTCTCCAATACCAGCTCACAGGCCTACAGCCCAGACGCGCGCAACGACGAGGTGCTCGTCTATCTCAACGGCAAGTTCGTGCCGCGCCACCAGGCCACCGTCTCCATCTTCGACGCGGGCTACGTGTGCGGCGACGGCGTGTGGGAAGGCGTGCGCCTGGTCGATGGCCGCGTGGTCTCGCTCGATGCCCACCTCGATCGCCTCTTCGAGGGCACGCGCTCGATCTCCCTCGACATCGGCCACACCAAGGAGCAGATCGGGCAGATCGTGCTCGACACCTTCGCGCGCAACAACATGCGCGATGGCGCGCACGCCCGGCTCATGGTCACGCGCGGCGTCAAGAAGACACCCAACCAGGACCCTCGCTTCATCATCGGCGGCGCCACCATCGTGTGCGTGGCCGAGCACAAGGTCGTCACGCCCGAAGCCAAGCGGCGCGGGCTCAAGCTCTTCACCTCCACCTTCCGCTGCAGCGGGCCGGACGTGTTCGACCTGCGCCTGAACTCGCACAGCCGGCTCAACCTCATCCAGGCGCTGATCCAGGCCATCCAGGCCGGCGGCGACGAGGCGCTCATGCTCGACCCGCACGGCTTCGTGTCCAGCTGCAACTCCACCAACTTCTTCGTCGTGCGCAAGGGCGCGCTATGGACCTCGTCGGGCCGCTATTGCTTCAACGGCATCACGCGTGCCACGGTGGTGCGCCTCGCACGCGAAGCGGGCATGCCGGTCTTCGAAGGCGACTTCACGCTGGCCGAGGTCTACGCCGCCGACGAAGCCTTCGTCACCGGCACCCTGGCCGGCATCACGCCGGTGTCGGCCGTGGACGGCCGCGCGCTCATGCCCGGCGGCGCCGTCACGCAGCGGCTCGATGCGCTCTACCGCCAGTACATCTCCAGCGCCGACGTGGCGCACCGCCCGCTCGCTTAGTTCTCACCCACCGGAAACACCATGAACGCTCACACTCCCTTCCAGCGCCTGCGTCGTGCCCTGGCCGTCGCGCTTGCCGCCTCCCTGTCCCTGGGCAGCCTCGCCGCCAGCGCCCAGACTCCCACGATGCAGAAGATCAAGCAGGCCGGCGAGCTGCGCATCGGCGTGGCGCCCGGCGACCCGTGGTACTTCCGCGATCCGTCCTCCGGCCAATGGAGCGGCCTCGGCGTGCTGCTCGGCGAGCAGGTCGCCAAGGACATGGGCGTGAAGATGACGCCCGTCGAGACCACCTGGGGCAACAGCGTGGCCGCCCTGCAGTCGGGCCAGATCGACGCGATGTTCGTGCTCGACGCCACCGACGAGCGCAGGAAGGCGCTCGACTTTCCGGCCAACCCGCTGCTCTGGTACGCGCAAGGCGTGCTCGCCAAGGACGGCCTCGTCGCCAGGAACTGGTCCGACCTCGACAAGCCCGACGTACGCATCGGCGTGGCGCTGGGCACCGCCACCGACCGCGACCTGACCAAGCGCCTGCCGCAAGCCAAGATCGAGCGCTTCACCAACACCGACGAAACCGTCGCCGCCTTCATGTCCGGCCGCGTCGATGCCATCGGCTTCTATCACCCGGCCCTGGTCATCGCCTACGCCAAGATCCGCAAGGGCAAGGTGCAGGTGCCGCAACCCGTCGTCGCCCTGCCGACCAGCGTGGGCATCCGCAAGGAGGCGGATCCGGCCTTCCGCGAGCGGCTCGACACCATCATCGGCAAGCTCTACACCTCGGGCCAGACGCAGGCCCTGTATGGCCAGTACCTGAAGACCAAGGGCATCGACCCCGCGACCGTCCCCGGCGTGATGAAGGAAAGCCTCGGCCAGTAACCCCGGTCGTCGCGACGGCATGAACTACGAATGGGATTTCAGCGGCGTCTGGGAGCACCGCGACATGCTGCTGGCGGGCTTCATCGGCACGCTGAAGATCGCCGCGGTCGCCATCGCGCTGGGCGTCGTGATCGGCGCCTTGCTGGCGGCCCTGCGGCTCTCCGGCAGGGCATGGCTTGCCCGGCCCGCGCTGTGGATCATCGAGTTCTACCGCAACACGCCGCCGCTGGTGCACTTCTTCTGGGCCTTCTATGCGCTGCCGGTGCTCATCGGCGTCAGCCTCGACCCCTACGTGGCGGCCGTCATCGCGCTGTCGACCCAGTCCGGCGCCTTCTTCGCCGAGGTCTTCCGCGGCGGGCTGGTCTCGATCGAGCGCGGCCAATGGGAGGCCGCGCGCGCCATCGGGATGCGCTCGCGCCAGGCCCTGCGCCGCGTCATCCTGCCGCAGGCCATGGCACGCATGCTGCCGCCCTTTCTGGAGCGCTCCTTCGAACTCATCAAGACCACGGCACTCGCCTCCACCCTCGCCTATTCGGACCTGCTCTACCAGGCCATGCAGCTCAATTCCATGACCTTCCGGCCGCTGGAGGTCTACACCGTGGTCGCGGCGATCTTCTTCTTCACGCTGCTGCTGCTCAGCATGTTGGCTCGGCTGCTCGAACATCGGCTCGCCGTATCGACACGGACCGCAGAGGCCTGACGATGGAATTCAGCTGGGATTTTTCCTCCGTGCTGCAGAACTGGCCCGTGCTGCTCAAGGGCGTGGGCGTCACGGCCGGCCTGTGGGCGATCGCCTTTCCCTGCGCCATGCTCATCGGCCTGCTGATCGCGCTGGGCGCGCGCTCAGGCAGCCGCGCCGTCGGCGCCGCCACGCGCGGCTACATGGAGCTGTTTCGCAACATTCCGATCCTCATCCAGCTCGTGTGGTTCTTCTATGCCTTCCCCATCCTCACCGGCTGGCAGCTGAGCCCCTTCGTCGCCGCGCTGCTCGCCCTCACGCTCAATGCCTCGGCCTACTGCTCCGAGATCTTCCGCGGCGGCATCGCCTCGCTGCCGCCCGGCCAGTGGGAGGGCGCGCGCGCACTCGGCATGCGGCGCGCGCAGGTGCTGCGCCGAGTCGTGCTGCCGCAAGTGCTCAAGCGCATGCTGCCCGCCTTCACCAACCGCGGCATCGAGCTGGCAAAGAACACCTCCATCGCCTCCGTCATCGCGGTGCACGAACTCATGTACCAGGGCCGCGCGCTCAGCGCCGCCTTCTACCGGCCGCTCGAGATACTCACCGCCGTCGCCGTGGTGTACTTCGTTCTCATCTATCCGGGCGCCTTCGTGGCGAGCCGCATCGAAAAACGCCTCGCCCTGCGCGGCCATTGACACCGCAACGAAAGCCGCAGCGATGAAAAGCCTTCCCGACTTCGCGCCCGCACCTTCCGCCACCCGGCGCGACTACGTGGCCCAGACCCTGCGCAGCGCCATCCTCAGCGGCAAGATCGCGCCCGGCACGCAACTGGTCGAAAGCCATTTCTCGACCCAGTTCGGCGTCAGCCGCGGTCTGCTGCGCGAGGCCATCCGGGAACTCATCGAAACCGGCCTGCTCGTCAACCGTCCTTATGCCGGCACCTACGTGACCGACATCACGGAGGAGACCATGAGCGACGTTTACGAAGTGCGCCGCATCATGGAGAAGCAGGCCTTCATCCGCCTCTGGCCGCTGCGCGACGAAGCCTTCCGCGCCGAGATGAGCGCGCGCTACGAGGCGCTGGCCGAAGCCGCCGCCAGCCGCGAGCTCAACCGCGAGAGCGTGGCCGAGGCGCATTTCCACGGCCTCGTCTACGAGCGCTGCGGCAACAAGCTGCTGCTCGACATCTGGCGCCAGCTCACGCAGAAGATCCAGCTGGGCTTCGCCATCTGCCACCTGACGCACGCGCCCAAGCCGGACTTTGCGGAGAACCACCACCTGTTCCTCACGCTGGCCATCGGGGACGACCTCGACGCGCTGCTCAAGGAACTCGATGCGCACCTGCTGCGCGGCCTGGGGACCATCCGGCACGCGCTGCGCGATACGGCCGAACGCGCCGAGGGGCTGAAGGGCTGAATCGCCGAGGGCTCACAGCGGAATCTCCGTCGTCGACAGCACCTGCTTGAGCACCATGAACGAACGGATCTGCCGCACACCCGGCAGATAGAGCAACTGCTCGGCGTGGAGCCGGTTGAAGCTCTCGCTGTCCTGCGTGCGCACCAGCATGAAGTAGTCGAACTCGCCGGTCACGACATGGCACTCCATGCAGCCGGAGATCTTCACCGCCGCCTTTTCGAACGCGGTGAAGGACTCGGGCGTGGAGCGGTCGAGCACCACGCCGATCATCACCAGCATCCCGGCGCCGAGCGCCTTCGGGTTCAGCAGCGCGACCGTGGCCTGGATCAGCCCCGCGCGCTTCAGGCGCTCGACCCGGCGCAGGCAGGCCGGCGCGCTCAGGTGCACCTTCGCGGCCAGTGCCACATTGGAGACCGAGGCATCGCGCTGCAGCGCACGAAGGATCGCCTTGTCGGTGCGATCGAGCATGGCCACGGGCGCCGTCTCGGCTTGCGCCGTACCACGAACTTTTGTTGCTCTTTGCTGCGCCATCGTGCAATGAAACCCTATTCGAAGAAGAAATCGACGCGAGATGGTGCGCGAGGCCTGCGATTTTCGCAAGCACATGAGGCGAGCCTCTTCCTACCATTGCCTCATCGTCCCAATGGAAGGAATACCTCGCATGAACCTCGATCGCTTTCCCCGTTATCCCCTGACCTTCGGCCCCACGCCCATCCAGCCCCTGAAGCGCCTGAGCGCGCACCTGGGCGGCAAGGTCGAGCTCTATGCCAAGCGCGAGGACTGCAACAGCGGCCTCGCCTTCGGCGGCAACAAGACGCGCAAGCTCGAGTACCTGATCCCCGACGCGCTCGCGCAGGGCTGCGACACGCTGGTGTCCATCGGCGGCATCCAGTCGAACCAGACGCGCCAGGTCGCGGCCGTGGCGGCGCACCTGGGGATGAAATGCGTGCTGGTGCAGGAGAACTGGGTCAACTATTCCGATGCCGTGTACGACCGCGTGGGCAACATCGAGATGTCGCGCATCCTGGGCGCCGAGGTGCGCCTGGACGCGGCTGGCTTCGACATCGGCATCCGCCCGAGCTGGGAGCAGGCCATGGAGGATGTGCGCAAGGCCGGCGGCAAGCCCTTCCCGATCCCGGCGGGCTGCTCCGAGCATCCCTACGGCGGCCTGGGCTTCGTCGGCTTTGCCGAGGAGGTGCGGGCGCAGGAGGCGGCGCTCGGCTTCAAGTTCGACTACGTCGTCGTGTGCTCAGTCACGGGCAGCACGCAGGCCGGCATGGTGGTCGGCTTCGCGGCCGACGGGCGCGCGCAGCGCGTGATCGGCATCGACGCCTCGGCCAGGCCCGAGAAGACCCATGCGCAGATCCTGCGCATCGCGCGCAGCACCGCCGAGCTGGTGGGACTGGGCCGCGACATCACGGAAAAGGACGTGGTGCTCGACGCGCGCTACGGCGGGCCCGAATACGGTTTGCCGAACGAGGGAACGCTGGACGCCATCCGCCTGTGCGCGCGGCAGGAAGGCATGCTGACCGACCCGGTGTACGAGGGCAAGTCGATGCACGGCATGATCGACATGGTGCGCCGCGGCGAGTTTCCCGCCGGCAGCAAGGTGCTGTATGCGCACCTGGGCGGGGTGCCCGCGCTCAACGCGTACAGCTTCCTCTTCAGGAACGGCTGAGCTGAACGGGGCGACTGTCCCACCGCGTGCGGAAGATCCCGTCGCGCGGTCCTACTTCAAGTGAAGCTTGAAGAAATCAGCCGTCCTGCCGTTGGCAAGCGTCGCGGCGGCGGCGTTGTAGTGAGCGCCCCTGTGTCGCGCGAAGGCGTGACTGCAGCCAGGGTAGCTGTGGATCTGCACATTCGGCAGGTCCTTGAGCGCGGCCTTGATCTTCTGCTGCGCGTCCTTCGAGATGTACTCATCCTCCTCGCCCAGATGCATCATCAGCGGCGTGGCGAGCGCCTTCGCCTCGGCCAGGTGCTGATCGGTGCTCCCGCCGTAGTACGCGACCGCCGCATCGGCGCCGTGACGGCATGCGGTGAGGAAGGTCATGAGCCCGCCCAGACAGAAGCCCACCAGGCCGACCTTGCCCGACGCACCGTCGAGGCCTTGCGCCGCCTTCATGGTCGCCGCGATGTCCGCCACGCCGGTCTCGATGTTGAATGCCGTGTAGAGCGCGAAGCCCTTCTTCCACTCCGCCTCCGACCGGTCCGACAGATCGACGCCCGGCTCCATGCGCCAGAACAGGTCGGGAGAGACCGCGATATAGCCTTGCGCCGCGAGTTCGTCGCAGGTCTGTCGCAAGTCGGCATTGACGCCGAAGATTTCCTGGATGACCACGATGGAAGCCGCCGGCACCGAGGCCGGGCGCGCGACGTAGGCCTGGAAGCTTCCGTCGGGTGTGTGGACGGTCAGTGATTCGCTCATGATGGCTCCTTGAGTTTCGGGCTGAGGGAAGCTTCGGATCGTCTCACCGATCGGCCGCGCAGGCATCCCCCGGAGGACAGCCCCGACCGTCCGATGCGCGCTGGCGGCCACGCACAGGTTGGGTCGCAAGGCCCGCCATTCCTCGCGACGCGGCCTCTCGACGACCGCGCGCCTTGTGCGCTGCGAAGCCCCGTCTGCGCGTGACTGCCGCAGAGCTGCGCGGCCCAGTCGACGAACACACGCACCTTCGCGCTCAGATGCCGGTTCGGCGGATAGACCGCGTGCACCGACAGCGGCTCCCGCGTCCAGTCCGGCAACACCTCCATCATCCGGCCGCTCTCCAGGAATGGCTGGGCGATGAAGGCCACCATCTGCGCCACGCCCAGCCCCGCGAGGACCGCGATCGTGAGCGCATTGCTCTCATTGACCGCGACCTTGTAGGGCGCCGCGACTTCTTCGCGCATGCCGTCATATCTTGCGTTCCCAGCCTTGGGTCACGACAGCGCCCGCGCCAGCAGATCGGCCGCGGCGTTGCTCCCCGGTTCGGCGTTCGGCCGCGCGAGCCAGCGATATTTCCGTCGGACGCCGCATGCACGCCGAGTGAGGGCGCGCGCACCGCTTCGCCGCAGCTTCAGTAATTGCCCAGAACCAGCTTGCGCGGGTTCGGCGGGATATAGAGCGCCTGGAAGTACACCGGGTCGCCGCGACGGTCCGAGGCCGCGATCTCCAGCACCGCGCCCGTCGACTTGCGCGGCAGCTTCAGCGCCTTGCATGCCGCGGGCGGCAGCTCCGTGATGGCCAGCTTCTCCGCGAAACGCGTGGCCGGCCGGTTGTACTCGCGCGCGAGAAGGTCCTTGAGATTCACCCCGCTCAGTTGCTTGAGCGGCATGTCGTGCAGCTGCGGGAACGCGCCCGCCGGCAGCCAGGCCAGCGTGTAGACATCGAACTCGTTGCCGATCGAGAAGATCCGCTCGATGCACAGGTGGTTGTCGCCAGAGAGGTGATCGCGCCACGGCCCCGGCCCCGAGACCAGCGTCCGCCCCAGCGCGTGCGAATAGATCGGCAGCGTCTCGCCGGTCGCCTCGTCGATGAAGCGGCAATGCTGGAAGGGCGCCTTCATCGGCGACTCCTTGCCGCCCACGAAAGTCCCCGCGCCCTGGCGGCGCACCAGCATGCCGTCGGCGACGAGCAGGTTGAGCGCCTTCTGCACGGTGCCCAGGCTGAAGCCGCTCATCTGCACCAGCGCCTCCTCGGGCGGCAGGCGGTCGCCCTCCGCGGGCGCGCCGTCCCGGATGGCGCAGGCGATCGATTCGCGCAACTGGAGGTACTTGGGCAGGCCCTGCTCAGCCCGCTTCAGCAAGGGCGCAAGCCAGTTGTCGTTGGGTGTCTTGGTCATGAAAAGGTAACAGCCGCCCCCGGACCGTTGACACGTCCGGAGCGAACTCTACAATGCGATTGCTATATAGGACTATAGCAATTTAACGGAGACAAAAAGTGATCGTCGAGCAACGAGTCTATACGTGCCATTGCGGCAAGAGCGGCCTCTACGTGCGCATGTACGAGGAGGAAGGGCTCGCGATCCAGCGCCCCATCCTCGGCCATCTGCTGGGGTACTTCACCTCCGACATCGGCACGCTGAACCAGGTCGTGCATCTGTGGGCCTACGAGGACCTGGCCGACCGCGCCGCGCGCCGCGCGCGCCTGCTCAGCGACCCCGCCTGGAAGACCTACGCCGCCAAGGTCCAGCCGCTGGTGCTCGAGCAGCACAACGCCATCCTCACGCCAGCGCCTTTTTCCCCCTGGGCCCACAAGCCCGCCTACTGAGAGTCAAAGCATGAAGATCAAGGACGTCATCACCCACCAGCTGCTCGTCAACGTCGACGAGCCCTTCACCTCCTCGCGCGGCTGGATCTACAAGACCAAGGGCGCGCTCGTCGTCGAGATCGTCACCGACGAAGGCATCGTCGGCTGGGGCGACTGCTACGGGCCCGCGGCGGTCAACAAGGCCATCGTCGACAGCGTCCTCAAGGCCAATCTCATCGGGCGCGATCCCTTCGACGTCGAGGTGATCTGGGAAGAGCTCTACAACAAGGTCAAGGACTACGGCCTCACCGGCATGACCATCTCGGCCATCAGCGGCGTCGACATAGCGCTGTGGGACATCATAGGCAAGGCCGTCGACAAGCCGATCCACAAGCTCATCGGCGGCGCCTTCCGCACCAAGCTGCAGGCCTACGCGACCGGTCTCTACTTCAAGGACATGAACCGCCTCAACGAGCAGGCGGTCGAAGAAGCCAGCGGCTACGTCGAGCAGGGCTTCAAGGCGATCAAGATGAAGATCGGCCTGGGCTCCCTCACCCGTGACATCGACCGCGTGGCGGCCGTGCGCGACGCCATCGGCCGCGACATCCAGCTCATGGTCGACGCCAACCACTGCTACACCGTGCCGCAGGCCATCTCCATCGGCCGCGAACTCCAGAAGCTCGACGTCCACTGGTTCGAGGAGCCGATCTCGCCGGAAGACCTGGACGGCTACGTCGAAGTCACGCGCAAGCTGGACATGGCCATCGCCGGCGGCGAGAACGAGTTCACCAAGTTCAGCTTCCGCCGCATCCTGGAGAGGCGCGCGATGGACATCGTGCAGCCCGACGTCTGCGCCGCCGGCGGCATCACCGAGTGCAAGAAGATCGCGGCCCTGGCGCAGGCGCAGGCCGTGCAATGCGTCCCCCACGCCTGGGGCACCGCCATCGGCCTGGCGGCCACCATGCACTTCCTGGCCTCGCTGCCGCACACCCCGCCCTGCCTGGTCCCCGTGCCGCCCATGCTGGAGTACGAACAGACCTTCAACCCCTTCCGCGACGAGCTCAGCAGCGCCAGGCTCACGCACACCGGCGGCATTGTCGAGGTGCCGAACGGCCCGGGCCTTGGCATCGACATCGACCGCTCGGTGCTTGCCAGGTACCGCGTCGCATGAGCACGAGAGAGACCGCGATGAAACACCTGCCCACCGTGCTGTGCACGCTGCCGATGGACCCCGCCGGCGACGCCCTGCTCGCCGGCGTCGCGCGCATCGTGGTGGCACCCGACACCCAGGCCGACACCTTCCGGCGCATGGTCGGCGACGCCGACTACCTGCTGGTTCGCAACCACCTGCCCGCGGACCTGCTCGATCGACCGCACCGCCTCAAGGGCATCGTGCGCAACGGCGTCGGCCTGGACATGATCCCGGTCGAAGCCGCCACCGCGCAATCGATCCCGGTGGCCAACGTGCCTGGCGCGAACGCGCAAGCCGTGGCCGAGTACTGCGCCGGCGCCATGCTGGAGCTGGCCCGCCGCTTCGGCGCCTTCGACAACCGGCTGCGCGCCGAGGGCTGGCCCGTCGCACGCGCCCTTTCGACCTCGACCTTCGAGCTCTCCGGGCGCACGCTCGGCATCGTGGGCGTCGGCAACGTGGGCCAGCGCCTCGCGCACATCGCGCACTTCGGCTTCGGCATGAAGGTGCTGGGCTACCAGCCTCACGAGGCCGGCCTGCCGACCCACGTCCGCGGCATGCCGCTGGACGAACTCCTCGCAGCCAGTGACTTCGTGTCCCTTCACTGCCCCCTGACGGCCGCCACACGGCATCTCATGGACGAGCGCCGCCTCGCGCTGATGAAGCCGAGCGCGTATCTGCTCAATGCCGCCCGCGGCGAAGTGGCCGACGAGGCCGCATTGGCGCAGGCCCTGCGCACCCGCGCCATCGCCGGCGCGGCGGTCGACGTCTACGCCGAACAACCCCTGCGGCCCGGCCACCCCTTCCTCTCGCTGGACAACATCCTCCTCACGCCGCACGTTGCAGCGCTGACCGAGGAGAGCTCGCGTGCCATGAGCACAGGCGCCGCGCTGCAGATCCTGCAGCTGATCGCGGGGCAGCGCCCCACCCACCTCGTCAATCCCGAGACCTGGCCGTCCGCGCAAGAGGCGGCGGCATGACCGGCGCGGCGGCAGGCAACGGGCTGAAGATCGCCCGCATCGAAGGCATCGCCACCTCCTTTCCCGTCAAACAGGGCGTGACACTGGGCATCGGCCGCGCCGTCAAGCGCGACGCGCTGATCGTCAAGGTCAGCACCGAAGACGGCCTGGTCGGCTGGGGCGAATCGCACCATGGCCGCTGCCCCGGCGCCATCGCGCAACTCATCAACACAACCCTGCGCCAGCTCGTGGTGGGCATGGACGCGAGCGACGTCGTGGGCGTCTGGAACCGCATCTACCAGCGCCAGCTCGCAAGCCACGGCATGGGCACCGCCTGCGCCCTGGCCATGAGCGGCATCGACCAGGCGCTGTGGGACATCCGCGGCAAGGCGGTGGGCTGGCCCGTGTGGCGCCTGCTCGGCGGCAGCAGGAAGCCCATCGCAGCTTATGCCGGCGGCATCTCCCTCGGCTTCCAGCCGCCCGCCGAGCTGGTCGACGAAGTGGCCCGGCTGCGCGAGCGCGGCTACCGCACCGTCAAGCTGCGCTTCGGCGATACCGCGCGCAAGGATGTGGAGCGTCTCGAGGCCGTGCGGCGGGCCCATCCGGAGCTCGGCATCATGGTCGACGCCAACACCGGCTATCGCGCGCAGGACGTGCGGCGCGTCATGCCCGCGCTCGTGGAACACGACGTGCTCTGGCTCGAGGAGCCCTTCGCCCCTCAGGAGGTCCGCAGCTACCGCGACGCCGCCGCCCTGGGCGGCGTGCCGCTGGCCGCCGGCGAGAACCACTACACCCGCTTCGAGTTCAACCGCCTCATTGCCGAAGGCCACGTGCAGGTGCTGCAGCCCGACCTGTCGAAGACCGGCGGCATCACCGAGGGCCTGCGCATCGCGGCCATGGCCTCCGCCGAACGGCTCGCCATCCATCCGCACACCTCCGCCAGCGGCCTGAACATGGCGGCGAGCATCCACATGCTCGCGTCCATCGACAACCCCGGCTTCTTCGAGGCCGACGCCGCGAAGGAGAACCTCTTTCGCGACCTGCTCACCACCCGCGCCGACAGCCTGGACGCGGAGGGCTGCGTGCTGCCCGGCGACAAGCCGGGCCTGGGCATCGAGGTCGACGAAGACTTCCTCGCCGCCCACCCGGTGATCGAAGGGCCCGCCTACGTCTGAAGCCCATTCTCGATTCCGCCCCCAACCCAAACCCGAACCCTGAAGGAGACAAGCAATGAGAACCACAAGAAGAAGGAACGTTCTGAAGAGCGCCGTGCTCGCCGCGATCACCGTCGCCGCGGGTGCGCCCATCACTTGGACCCATGCGGCCACCGGCTTTCCCACCAAGCCGATCCACATCATCGTGCCCTACGTGCCGGGCGGCACCACCGACCTGCTCGCCCGCGCCGTGGGGCAGGAACTCAGCCAGCGCCTCGGGCAGCCGGTGATCGTGGACAACCGCCCCGGCGTCAACGGCATGATCGGCGCCGATGCCGTCGCCAAGGCCCCACCCGACGGCTACACCCTCGGCATCGCATCGCCCGGCACCCACGCGGCCAACGCGTCGCTCTACAAGAACGTCACCTACGACACGCTGAAGGACTTCACGCCCATCACGCTCGCTGTCTCCGCGCCCATGCTGCTGGTCGCGAACCCGTCGCTGGGCGCGAAGAACGTGAAGGAGGTGATTGCCGCGGCCAAGGCCAACCCGGGCGCCATCGCCTACGCGTCCGGCGGCAGCGGGTCTTCGCAGCACCTGGCAATGGAGCAGTTCATCCACATGGCGGGCATCCAGATGACGCACGTGCCCTACAAGGGCTCGTCCAACTCATACACCGACCTGCTGGGCGGGCGCGTGAAGCTGGAGTTCGACGTCCTGCCGACCTCCCTCCCGCACGTGCAGAGCGGCAAGCTCGTGGCCCTGGCGACCGCCTCGGCGAAGCGGCTGCCGCAGCTGCCGGACGTGCCGACGGTCGCCGAGTCCGGCGTGCCGGGCTATGAGGCGACCTCGTGGTACGGCTTCGTCGGCCCCGCCAACATGCCCAAGGACATCCTGGACAAGCTCAACGGAGAGATTGTGCGCGCGCTCCGGCAGCCCAAGGTTGCCGAGACATTGACGAAGGCTGGCGTGATCATCGTCGCCAGCACCCCCGCGGAGTTCAGCGAGCACATCAAGGCCGAGACCTTGAAAGCCCGCAAGGTGATCGAGGAAGCGGGCATCAAGCCGGACTGAGCCGACCGAAGAGAGCGTGATATTCCGACAGATTCCGAACTGGAGTTGCCCATCGCACGGCCCTAGAGTTCCGGCACCTGCCGAACGAACAAACGAGGGAGCGCGCCATGCAACCGATCTTCAGCTCCGTCCCGCGGCCCTTGCCTCCCACCGAGACCGATCTGCGAAGCGCGCGCTTCCCCGGGCTGGCCGGCCGCACCGCCTTCGTGACGGGACACCGCGGCGGCATCGGCACGGCCATCGCGGGCGTTCTCGAATGCAATGGTTGCCGCGTCGTCGGACTGGACATGCCCGAGGTCGATCTGGAGGATATCGACCGGCTGGAGGCCGTCGCGGCCCGGCTGGTGCAGGCGCACGGCGCGCCGCGCATCCTCGTCAACTGCGCCGGCACCACCATCGTCGGCGACATCGTCGAGACCGAGCTGCCGCAGCTGCAACGCGTGTTCGCCATCAACTTCTTCGCGCCCTTCCTGCTCATGAAGTCGCTGATCCCCCCGATGGCGGGCGCCGGCGGCGGCGCCATCGTCAACATCGCCTCCGATCAGGCCCTGATCGGCAAGCCCGTCGCCGCCGCCTACGGCGCCAGCAAGGCCGCGCTCGCGCAACTCTCGCGCAGCGCCGCCATCGACTGGAGCCCGTACAACATCCGGGTCAACTGCATCGCGCCGGGCAGCACCGACACGGCGATGCTGCGCGAGGTCATGGCCGAACTGGAGCGGCGGCGCACGCAGTCGCCCGCCGATGGCAGGCGGAGCCTGATGCCGCGCGCGGCCCCCATCGGGCGCCTGGCACAGCCGATCGAGATCGCCGCGGCGGTGGCCTTCCTGGCGTCGGATGCCGCATCCTTCATTGCCGGCGTCGTGTTTCCCGTCGATGGCGGAGTGACTGCCGCATGAAGATCGCCGTCGTGACGGGCGGCACCCGCGGCATCGGCCGCGCCGTCTGTGCCGCGCTGGGCGATGCTCGGCGAAGGGTGTACGCGCTGGGCCGAACGCAGCCCACGCAGCCTCTGCCCCTTCACACCCGCTTAGTGGCCTGCGACGTTTCGAGTCACGCCAGCGTCCAGTCGGCCTTCCAGGCCATCGGCGCCGAGGCCGGCCGCATCGATGTGCTGGCGAACAACGCGGGCATCGCGGGCACGGACCGGCTCGACGACCTCGAGGACCGGGGGTGGGAACAGATCATCGAGACCAACCTCGACGGCGCCAACCGCTGCACGAAGGCGGCCCTGCCCTTCTTCGCGCGCAGCGGCGGGCGAGTGGTGTTCGTCTCCAGCGTGCTCGGCCTGCGCGGCGCGCCCGACCAGATCGCCTACACCGCGGCCAAGCACGGCACCATCGGCCTCGCACGTGCCTTCGCACTGGCGCTGGCCTCGCGCGGCATCACTTCGAATGCGGTGTGCCCGGGCTGGGTCGATACCGGCATGGCAAGGCAGCGCTTCGCCGACCTCGGCATCGACGAAGGCGCGGCGCGTGCCGCCGTGCCCACCGGCGCCATCGCGACGCCCGAGGAGATCGCCGCGGCCGTCGCCTACCTGGTGGGCGAGGCCGCGCGAAACATCACGGGTCAGTTCCTGGTCATCGACGGCGGCAGCAGCGCCTAGCGTGACGAGGACTCAATAGGCCGCACGGCGCACGTTGATGCGGGCGAACGCGCCGCCGGCCGAACGCGGCGTGTTGCCGCCGAAGGCGCCGTCGCCGTCGCCATAGACATTGCCGGCACGTGCCATCGCGACAGCCTCGTTGCGCACCGTGGAGCGATCGACAGCGCTGGCGAACACCGTCGGCGCACCGGCGGTCGCGCCTTCGGCATAGGCGTCGGGACTGTGCGCCGCGGCCACGGCCTGCGAGCTCACCGCCGCGCGGCTGGCGGAAGAATGGAACTGCAGCACGCCTTCATACTCCTCGGCGCTCGCGCCCAGCGCGAAGACGGAGAGAGCGGACGTGACGGCGGCGAGGGTCAGGAGCTTGCGGGTGTTCATGGCGGATTTCCTTCCAAAGGGGTTCAACGGGATATCGGCTTCAACCCGGCTCATGCGGGTGGGGTGGCGATGGATGAATTACATCGGGCCGGTGTATCCGCGGTATGTCGAGCAGAGTCACATTTGAAATCCCTTGTATTTCGCCTGCAATCAGACACAGTGGCATACACATGAGCAGCGTCGTTTCGGTCAACGTCGGCCTTCCACGGGATGTCCCGTGGAAGGGCAGGACCGTGCGCACCGCCGTCTGGAAGACGCCCGTCGCCGGCCGCGTGCTCGCCCGGCGCCTGAACCTCGAGGGCGACGGCCAGGCGGACCTTCAAGGCCACGGCGGCGAGCAACGGGCCGTGATGGTCTACCAGCTCGACTCCTACCGCCACTGGGCGCAACACCTCCATTGTTCGGAAAACGCATACGGCCAGTTCGGCGAGAACCTGACCGTAGACGGCCTCGCGGATGACGAGGTGTGCATCGGCGACCGCTACCGCATCGGCGCGGCGGCCTTCGAGGTGAGCCAGCCGCGCGTGACCTGCTACAGGGTCGGCATCCGGATGAACAACCCCGAGCTGCCCGCGCTGCTCGTGGCCCATGGGCGCCCCGGCTTCTACATGCGCGTGATCCAGGAAGGCGAGATCGGCGCCGGCGACGAGATCGTCAAGATCGCCGACGGACCGGAGCGCATGAGCGTCGCCGACGTCGACGCCCTGCTCTACCGATCGGCGCATCCCGCCGAACAATTGCGGCGCGCGCTGCGCATCGACGCGCTCAGCCCTGGATGGCGCAGCTCCTTCGAGGCACTGCTCAAGGCCTCGGCCGATGGCAAGGCCCAGGGCAACGCGGGCCTGACCGGGGCGCCCGCCGAGACGCTGGCATGGCCCGGCTTCCGCCCGCTGCGCATCGTCTCCACCCGCCAGGAGAGCGAGGACGTCAGGTCCTACGTGCTGGCGGCAGCCGACGGCTCGCGCCTGCCGGCGGCGCAGGCGGGGCAGCACGTGGTGATCAGGCCCGCGCCGCCGCCGGGCGCGCCGGCCCTGACGCGCATCTACTCCCTGTCCGGCAATCCCGGCGCGGCGACCTACCGCATCAGCATCAAGCGCGAAGGCGAAGGCTCGGCCAGCGAGCGCTTCCACCGGCTCGCGCGCGTCGGCGACATGGTCGACGTCAGCGCGCCGCGGGGGAGCTTCTGCCTCCAGCCGGACCGGCGGCCGGTGGTGCTCATGAGTGCGGGCGTGGGCGTGACCCCAGTGCTCGCGATGCTCTACAGCCTGGCGGCGACCGACAGCGCCTCGCCCCGGCCCGTCTGGTGGCTCCACGGCGCCAGGGATGGTCTGCATCATT
The DNA here is from genome assembly GCF_056398605.1 of Variovorax sp. 01T432. Taxonomy (NCBI): domain Bacteria; kingdom Pseudomonadati; phylum Pseudomonadota; class Betaproteobacteria; order Burkholderiales; family Comamonadaceae; genus Variovorax; species Variovorax sp. 01T432. The sequence goes on along the minus strand of NZ_JBFTPS010000044.1, from coordinate 13,655 downwards.
CGTTTCGCGACGAGGCGGCGCAGCTGGTGGCCGCACTGGCGCAGGGCCGCAAGCACGTGGCCTACAGCCAGCCGGGCGCCACCGACAGGCTGGGGCAGGACTTCGACAGCCAGGGCCATCTGGATACCCCTCTCCTCGATCGCCTGGGCGTGCCCGCCGACGCCGACTTCTACCTCTGCGGCCCGGAGCGCTTCCTGAGCGATCTGGACCTCGCGCTTCGACAGTGGGGCATCGCGCCTTCCTGCCTCCACGCGGAGGTGTTCGGCGCCGGTACACCCCAGACCCCCGGCCTGCAAGAAGACAGGGGGCCGGTCCATCCACCCGCGGGCGAGCCCGGAACGGGTGCGCTCGTGACCTTCGTGAGAAGCGGCCTGGCCGTGCGCTGGGGCACGCGCTTCCAGAGCCTGCTCGAACTCGCGGAGGCCTGCGAGGTGCCCGCGAGCTGGTCATGCCGCACCGGCGTGTGCCACATGTGCGAGTCGGCACTCATCGACGGCAATGTCAGCTACTCGCCCGAGCCGCTGGACGCGCCCGCCGAAGGACGGGTGCTGATCTGCTGCGCGAGGCCCGACTCCGACATCCAATTGGACCTGTGATCCCGATGGACGGGGTTCGGGCCCTCAGGCGGCGGCGAGCGTCGCGTCCCATTGGGTGATTTCGCCATTGCGTGGGAGGATAGTCGAATGGCGCTGGCTCATATGCTCACCGACTACGGCTATCTCGCCGTGTTCGCGGGCAGCCTGCTCGAAGGTGAAACCATCCTGGTCCTGGCGGGATTCGCGGCGCACCAGGGTCACTTGTCGCTGCCAGGGGTCATCGCGGTGGCCTTCTTCGGCGGGATGCTCGGAGACCAGATCTTCTTCTTCATCGGCCGCCGCTACGGCGATTCGCTGCTTCGCCGCGTGCCGCGCATGGCGAGCAGCGCGGTACGCGTCAATCGGCTGCTGGTGCGCCACCATGCCGGGTTGATCATCGGCGTGCGCTTCATGTACGGCCTGCGAATCGCCGGCCCGATCGCGATCGGCATGAGCGAGGTTTCAGCCCGGCGCTTCCTGTTCTTCAACCTGATCGGCGCGGCGATCTGGGCGGCCTTGGTCGCGGGCGTGGGCTACCTGTTCGGCCATACCCTGAAATGGCTGCTCGCCGACCTGGACCGCTACGAGTGGGTCGCCGTCCTGATGATCGTCGTCGTCGCCGCCCTGGTGGCAGTGGCGCATCGAATGCGGCTGCGCAGGAGATAGCGCTCGCGCGAGGGTCGGTAGTTTCCCGGATCGCACGGACTCGCTTCCGGGCCAAAGTCATGCCCCGGCATCGAATTTGCTGCGGACCACCGCGCAGCGACACATCGTGCCAGCCCCGGAGGCCTCCAGTCATGTCGAACGCCCAGCACGCCCCAATCGCCCCGCTCGCGGGCGCACTGCTGAACGCGCCGGGTCGGCGGCTCTTCGCATCGCGCGACCTGGAGGAGACCCGGGCGCAGGTCGGCCGGGTCATGAAGCCGCACGTCCTCGGCGTGGAGGGCCGCGCGCAACGGCTGGACGCGCGCATGCACCATCTGTCCCTGGGCGATGTCTCGCTCAGCCGGCTGCGCTACGGTGCCGACGTGAGCATCCAACCCGGCCCGCTCGAGGATTTCTTCCTCGTGCAGATGCCCCTGCATGGCCACGCCCGCATCGAAAGCGGCGCCGAATCCGTGGATTCGAGCCCGGAGCTGGCCTCGGTGCTGAGCCCCGACAATCCCACCGCGATGCATTGGTCCGCCGACAACGACCAGCTCATGGTCCGCATCGCCCGCCCACTGATGGAGCGCTCGCTGGCGGCGCAACTCGGGCGCCCTCTGGGCGAGGCGCTGCGCTTCAGGCTCGGCTTCCGCTGGGCCGAATGCGTGCCTTGGCGCAGCCTGCTGTCGTACATGCTGGAATGCGCGACCCAGGATGTCGACCTGTCCCGCCACAAGCTGATCGCGGCGCAGATGGAGCAGATGGTTGTCGCCACCCTCCTCTCGCTGCACGCGCACAACTACAGCGACGCGCCACCCACTCGGCGCGGTGCCGTCTTGCCGCGGCATGTGCGCCGGGTCCAGGAGTACCTGCAGGCCCATGCCCACGAGCCGGTCTGCGCCGACGAACTCGCGCGCGTCGCGGGAGTCAGCCTGCGCGGCCTCTATGCCGGCTTCAAGGAATTCTGCGGCGTGAGTCCGATGCGCTACCTCCGCGATCTGCGGCTCGATCGCGCGCGGGCCGAACTCTTGGCCGGCCGGGATGTCGGCAACGTCGCCGGCGTCGCCCTGCGCTGGGGCTTCGCCCATCTCGGCCGCTTCAGTGCCGACTACAAGACCCGGTTCGGCGAGAGCCCCAGCCAGACCTTGCGCGCGCACTGAGCCGCGCTCAGGGCGCGGGAGACAGCGCCGTGAAGCGCCCGGCGTGAAACACCAGCGGCGTGCCCGGCGCGCTGCCCACGCGCAGCACGCGCCCGAACAGCAGCAGGTGGTCGCCCGCATGGTTCTGCTGGTCGTTGGAGCAGACCAGCGTCGCGATCGAGCCGCCGATGGCCGGAATGCCCTCGGGCACCTCAAGCACCGGCGCGTCGGCGAACTTGTCGTCCACGGTGGAACTCGCGAAACGGCGCGCCAGGTCCTCCTGCCCGCTGGCCAGGACATTGATCGTGAAATGCCCGCACTCGCGGAACGCCGCGAGGTTCGGCGAGCGGTTGACCAGGCTCCAGAGCACGAGCGGAGGATCCAGCGACAACGAGGCGAAGGAATTGATCGTCAGCCCCACCGCGCGCCCGTCCCTCGTCCGCGTGGCGACGATCGCCACGCCGGTCGGGTAGGCGCCGAGCACGCCGCGCAGCATCTTCGGTTCGATCACCGTGCTTCCCCAGGCCAGCGGCGGCGGGGAACCATCGCTGGGCAGGGACATCGCCGCGGCCGCCGTGCCGACCACGGGCGCGGGGGTGCCGGCTTGCATGGACATCTCGCCGTCGCGCGTCAGGCGATGGCCGCTTCGGCCCGCTTCGCTTCGACAAAGCGCTCGCATGCCTGCGGGTCCATCCACCACGGAAAGAAGTCCGGCGGATTGTCAAAGCCGTTGGCGATCGCGCTCGCCAGGGCGGGCACTTGCCCGGCCGCGCCGAGCAGCGCCAGGATGTGCGCCGGCGGCGGCGTCAGCAGGCTGTTGGTCCATGTCACCACCCACTGCGCATAGGCCCAGAAGCGCTCGAAAGTCTCGCGCATCCATTCGCCGGTGAAGGCCTGGTCGCCACGCGCGACGATGGCGTCGAGATAGACCTTGCTGGCCTTGGCGGCGTTGTTCGAGCCCTGCCCGGTGATCGGATCGTTGGTGACGACCGCGTCGCCCAGGCCGAACACCAGCCGGCCGGAGGGCAGCGTCATGACGGGCTTGCGCACCGTCGGCGCGAAACTGCCGGCCAGAATGCCGTTCGCATCGGTGAGTTCCACGTGACGGCAGCGATCGGCTTCCCAGGGCAGGAAAGCGTCGAGGATCTTCCTGCTGCACGTCAGGTGCTCCTGCGGCGTGCGCACGTCGCGCCAGCAGTCCATCGGCCCGCCCGGCACCCCCTCGAACACCATGATGTCGCAGGGCCCGCTGGTGGTCAGCGCCGGAAACACGAAATACTCGCCGACACCCGGGATCAGGTTGAAGGAGACGCGCGAGTAGTCGGGGGTCTCGCGCATTCCCGTGACATAGGTCAGCGCCAGCGCGCGTTGCGGCTTGTCGAAGGGCGAGCGCGAGGCATCGCGCTCGAAATGCTTCACCACCTCGCCCTTGCCCGCGGCCAGCAGGACCAGGTCGTGCGACACCGCCAGCAGCTCGAGCTCCGCGATGCCGCCGTCCTGGATCAGCAGCTTGCCCCCGCGCGCCTCGACCTGCTCCATCCACGCGGGCATCTTGATCCGCTGGTCCACGGCCTGCGCCACGCGGTCGAGCCTGGCGCTCCAGTCGATGGCCTTCTGCCCCGGCAGCTCCGGGTGCGGCACCGCCAGGCCGATGCCTTCGACCGGCGGGCATTGCGACTCCCATTGATTGAGGCCGAGGTCGCGCTCGATCTGCAGCGAGGCGTCGAACATGCATTGGCTCGACATGACCTTGCCGGCGCGAATGTCCTCCGGCGCGCGGTTGGTCACGACCGTGACCTCATAACCCTTGCCGAGCAGGCCCAGTGCCAGTGGCAAACCGGCTTGCCCGCCCCCTACGATGGCGATACGACGCATGAAGATCTCCTGTGAATTGAAAGAACCGAAGGGCCGCGCCCCGCTTACTCCGCCAGGCGGGGGATCGCCGCAAGCGCCTGCTCGGGCCCCATCGCCGAATAGCCGCCGTCCACCGCGTAGTCGGCACCGGTCACGAAGCTCGCATGCTCGGAGAGCAGGAAGGCCACCACCTGGGCCACCTCCCGTGGATCGCCGATGCGGCCAAGCAGGTGGTAGGCCGCCCCCACCCGATCGGCTTTGGCCCGGTCGCCGTGGGTGAGCTCGTCCATCACGCGCGACCAGGTCCAGCCGGGCGACACCGAGTTGACACGGATGCGGTCGCCCGCCATGTCCATCGCCAGGTTGCGCGTCACCTGAACCAGGGCGGCCTTGGAAACGGGGTACAGCCAGCGTCCGGTCTGGGCCACATGGGCCGAGATGCTGGTGAAGTTGACGATCGCGCCGCCGCCCGCGGCCACCATCGCGGGCCGCACCGCGCGCGCCATCATCACGGCGCTGATGACATTGACGTCGAGCGCCGCCTGCCAGTCCGCGCGGCCCGACTCGGCGCCGTTATCGACATAGGTGCACGCCAGGTTGACGAGATGGTCGATGCGGCCGAAGTGCTCGGCCACCCCGGCGACCCCGCGCGCGAGCTGCTCGTCGTCGGTGATGTCCACCGGCCAGAAGCGCAGGCTTTCGGGGGCGTCCGCGACGGCGCGCGCACCGCCCGCGCTGTCTATGTCGAAGACCGCGACCCGCGCGCCGAAGTCCTTGAGCACCTGGACGACGGCCGCGCCGATGATCGTGGCGCCGCCGGTGACGATCGCCACCTTGCCATTGAGACCCTTCATACCAGACCCTTTCATGCCATGTTCACGAGCCTCGATGGTCGTCACATGGTCTGCGGGGGCCTATCCGGATTCCGCGGCGGCTATCCGCCAAGTGCTGGTAGTTGAGACGGGACGCCGCGCTCAGGGCAGGGTCTGCCTAGGCCTCTTCTGCCCCCGGGTCCAGCGCGGCGTTGCGCGGCGCGGCTGGTCGGCTCTTGCTCCGGGTCTCGGGCAGGTGACTGGTGAGGACATGGGAGATGACGTTGATCCCGAGGCCTCCGAAGAGCGCCGGCAGCAAGTAGAGCGCGACGGACAGCTCGGATGCAAAGACCGCGTCGTCCACCGTCGACAGGGTCGCCAGGGACTGCGCCGCCAGCCGTTGAAGGACGTACACATCCAGCGTCGCGATCAGGATGAGCGAAACGCCCAGCAGAAGGAGCGTCGAACGTGAAATGGCCTTCCTGGCATGCAGCACTCCGTAGATGCAGCACGGCAGCACCACGGAGACGAGGACCGTGATCCAGAACCGTGCTTCAGCGAACACCGAATTGCTCATCGTGCGGGGCTCCTGTCGGAATGGTCTGAAGACCGGAGCCCCGAGCTTCCCATCCGGGCGACCAGGAACTGTCAAGCCCGGGTAAAGAAACGTTGGCCTGGAGGTTCTTTACGTTACGAAGAGCCGTCAGTCGCGCCAGTCGAAGCTCAGCTGCGAGCCGCTGAGCGCGGGGTCGAGCTTTCGCCCTGCCAGCTTCCTGGCCGCGGTGATGCTGGCCCACGAGGCAAGCCCGAGCCATGAGAACCACGCCGCAAGCGCCGCCGACATGACCAGCGCCCAACGCTGCTTCTTCAGGGCGCCCTTGACGAAATCGGGGGCGCCCTCGTCCTTGAGCACGCCGCAGAGCAAAGCCACCTCTTGCTCCGTGAACGAAGTGCGCGCCGCATTGGCGCCCGCCGGCGCGGCGCAGTCCGCGACACGCAGCGGGGCGGCATCCAATGACCAAAGGGGCCGGAACGCCTGGACATCGGTGCCGCTCGCGAGGAAGGGCCTGCCGGTGGCCTTGAGCGACAGGAGCGGACGGTCCGCGTACAAGCCGAGCATGCTGACGATCGCGAGCACCCCTGCGATCGCGCAGGCGGCGAGCATCGCGAACTGCCAGGCGCGGCCAGGCAGCTTCTGCACGCGGACCTGCCGCAGCGCGGGATCGAAGTATTCGCCGCAGAAGCGCAGCGTTCGCATCTGAACGCCGTTGAGCCTTGTCCAGTGCATGAGCCGGTGGGCATCCTGCAGGTTGGCGACCTTCACGCCGGAAAACAACCGAAAGGAGACCAGGCTCGTTTGCTCGTCCACGAATGAACGCACCTGCGGGTCGGCGATCTCCTGGTTGCCGTTGACCAGCAGCCAAAGGCGGCGAACCAGCACATGCAGTGATTCGGTGGACCAGACGACCCAGGCGAAAGCCAGGGCAAGAAGCACCGACGCCGCGATGCTGACAAAGCTGCCGACCGCCGAAAGCGTTGTGGAATCCATCGTCGCCCTTGCCGCCCGGTTCAAGACACCTGGATGTGTCGAGGCGCCAGGCCCAGCCGATGTTGTTCCCACATCGCGTCATAGGCCGCCTCGATCTGCCTCGCGAACGCAGGCGTATCGAACAGCCGCGCCGTCGAAAGATTGCCCCGCAGCCGGGCGCGCAGCGCCTCCAACAGCGCGGGCGAGCGCGCCAGCGAGAGCGCGAGCGCCTCGTACGCCTCCACGCTGTCCGTCACCAGCTCCGGCAAGCCCACCGCCTTGAGCAGGCTCGCGGCCACGCGCGATGCGAAGGTGCGGCCGGCCAGCGTCAGCACGGGCAGGCCGGCCCACAACGCATCGCTGGCGGTCGTGTGCGCGTTGTAGTGGAAGGTGTCGAGGAACAGATCCGCGTGCCGGTGGCGCGACAGATGCTCCGCCAACGGCATGCGAGGCGCCCACACGAGGCGCGCCGGGTCGAGCCCCAGCGCGCGCGCCTCGGCCTCGATACCGCGCCGCGCGCCGCCGTTGCCCTCGAGCAGCCACAGCACGCTCCCGGGCACCTGCGCGAGAAGCCGCGCCCACACGCCGAAGGCATCGGGCGTGATCTTGAAATTGTTGTTGAAGCACGCGAAGACAAAGCCCCGCGCCGGCAGCCCCACGCTCTCGCGCGTGCCCGCGTCGCCGGCAATCTTCTTGGTGCTGTCGTTCGGCTGGTAGGAGCCCGGCAGCAGCACCACCTTCTCCGCGTAGTGGCCGAACTCATCCGGACGAATGAGCGTGGCGTCCGCGACGATGTAGTCCATCAGGTCGCTGCCCATGGTGCCGGGAAAGCCGAGGTAGTTGACCTGCACCGGCGCCGCCCCATGCGCGAAGATGCGCGGCCGGGCGCCCTCGGTGAAGCCGTTCAGGTCCACCGCGATGTCGATGCCCGCCTCGCGCGCGAGGGTCGCGATCTGCGCGTCCGTCTTGCCCGAGACATCCAGGAAATGATCGAAGGCGGCGGCGACCCTGTGGCTCATCTCGTCCCGCGCGAAATGGCCGATGGAGAAGGCAAACCATTCGTGGCGCGAGCGATCATGGCACTCGAACAATCGCACGATCAGCTGCGCGACGGGATGGTTGCGGAAGTCCGACGAGAAGTAGCCGACGCGCAGCTTGCGTCCCGCCTCGCGCGGCAGGTAGCTGGCCTGCGCCCTGTGCGAGGGGAACTGGTGCCGCGCATAGGCGCGCGCGCAGGCCAGCAAGGTCGCGGCACTCGCGGGCGTGGCCATGATGGAGAGAGGCACGGCCGCCCTTTCTCCGGCATCGACGCGCGCCAGCGTCTCCCGCACCAGCGGCTCCCAGGCCGCCCAACGGCAGCCTTGCATCGAGGTACTGAGCCAGTAGCCGCGCAGGTACTCCGTCTCCGGGGGCAGCCCCGCGAGCGACGCGATGCAGGCGCCCAGCTCGGCATCCCGCTTCAGGCTCGCGAGCGTCGCGGCCCGGTTCATCCAGGTGTAGACGTCTTGCGGGGCCAGGCCCAGCGCGCGCTCATAGCTCTCCAGCGCCTGCGACTCGCGCCCGAGCGCGCTCAGGGCGAAGCCGCGGTCCGCCCAGGTGCGCGCGAGGCGGGGGTTGAGCGCCAGGGCGCGGTCATAGTGTTGCAGCGCCTCTTCGTGACGCTGCAGCTCCGAGAGCGTGTTCGCCATGTTGGCGTGCAGCTCCGGCGAGTGGGGGTTCTTCTTCTCGGCGCGTTGCAGCGCGCGCAGCGCCAGCGCATGCTCGCCGATCGCGCTGTGGGCCACCGCCAGTTCGTGCAGCCCCTCGAAGTACTCGCCGGCCAGCTGGATGGAACGCTCGAAGGAGATCGTGGCCTCCCGGCCCCGGCCGTTCTGCAGCTGGACGCGGCCGAGGTAGAAGAGCGCTTCCGCGGAGCAGCCCGGCAGCGCCGTGGCCTTGAGCAGGCGTTCCTCGCAGGCATCGAGCTCGCCCCGGTTGCCGCTGATGTAGGCCAGCAGCTCCCAGGCCTTCGGGACCTTCGGGCTGGCGGCGACGATGCGAAGCAGAAGCTCTTCGGCCGGCTCGTACTGCCGGGCGCGAAAGTGGCGCTCCGCCAGGGCCAGCTGCTGCTGGGTAGACGGGCTCATGGTCTCAATGGTGGTGCCCGTGATCGCCATGCACGTGCTTGTGCGCGATCTCTTCCGCGGTCGCGGCGCGCACGCCGGTCACCGTGACGCTGAACTGGAGCGCCTTGCCCGCCAGCGGGTGGTTGCCGTCGAGCAGGACCTGCGGGCCCTTGATCTTCATCACGGTGTAGATCTGCGGCTCGCCCTTGTCGTTGCGGCCCTCGAGCGTGCCGCCGACCTTCACGCCGGGCGGGAAGTCGGTCTTGGGGATGGTGCGCACCAGCGATTCATCGCGCGCGCCGAAGGCGTCTTCGGGCTGCAGGCTGAGCGTGGCCTTGAAGCCGACCTCCTGGCCCTCCAGCGCGGCCTCGACCTTGGGGAAGGTGTTGTCGTAGCCGCCATGGAGATACACCATGGGCTCCTTGCTCTCTTCGATGAGCTTGTGGGTGGCAAGGTCGGCGACCTTGTAGCGAAGGGTGACGACGGAGTCTTTTTGGATCTTCATGAGAAGGCCAGGCGGCGCAAGGAATGGGGTGGGCAGGATTCTCGCGCAATCGGCATTGCCTCTCGCTTCGGCTCGGCGTATCGTGGTCGACGAAGGAGGTGCCTATGCCTTCACGAAGAAGCCTCGCAAGCAAGGAGACGCACAGCCCTCGCCCGATGCCCCCGGGTTCATCGAGCGATCTCGAGGCATTGACGCCACTCTCGGATGCCGAGTTGTGCGAACGCGCGGTGCAAGCCATCTGGCGCAGCCTGGATGGCCACGATCTCGTGGATGAGAAGATCCGTGACGAGCTGGCATCGGTGCTGGAGCCCCTGACCGCCCTTGCCTTCGGTGACCGTCCGCAGCGGTTGATCAACACCCTCAGGTTGTCGAATCCGATGGATGCCTCCCAGCTGTACTGGCTCACCCGCCGACTGCTGACGCTGGTCCCCGAACTGCAAGCCGTCGCGAACGCATTCCCCCAACCAGGCGGCAATCCGTCTCCGTCCCTGTCCTGAGCCCGGCGCGGCCGGGGCGCCTGCAGCCCCGAGCCAGTTCGTGACCGACCGCACACAAAGGCCGCCACGCGCGCGCCAGGCGGGCTCCGGATTGTGTTGCCTGGTCGGGTAACGGCCAGTAACATGAAAAAGCCAAACAATATCCCTGGCGGCCACGGTAGCGATGACCACCCTCACCCTTCGAATCCAGTGGGGCCATGCGGCCCAATTCATCACCATCGACCCGGCGAAGGAGCTGGCGGCTGGCGCTCGCGTCGTGACCTCGGAGTTGTGGCAGGGCGGCGATCACGCGGAACGGGTCGCGACCTGTCTCTCGTGCTCGGCGGGATATTCCAGGTACGAGCTTCAGCTCGAATTCGCGCTTGCAGCGAACCCGGCCCTGGCGACCCGCGACGTGCGCTGGGGCCGATGCCGCATCGCAATGGAGCCGAAGAAGCGCATCGCGACGGCCGAATGGTTCGACAGGCAGCCCCATTCCGGGTTCGACGGCGCCGGCAAATGCCGAATTCTCGACACCGACAGCCTCTCGTACCTGGGCGACCTGGGGCCCGAGGCCGTCAGGCGCATCCTGAGGCCGGCGCAGGCGCGGCTTCGCTGCGACCTGCTGGCGGTCGACCGCCGTTGCGCGATCTCAGGTGAAGAGACAGAGGCCATCCTGGACGTGGCACTCGTCGCGGAGGCCAAGGACAAGGGCGAGGCCCGAATCGAGAACTGCCTGCTGCTGCGAACGGATCTGCGCCGGCTGTTCGAGGCCCGCCTTCTGTGCATCACGCCCTCGGGCCACGTCACGCTCGCGAAACAGGTCTCGGCCCCCTATCAAAGGGACTTCGACGGGCGGCAACTGAACCCTGTCGTCTTCCACCGGATCTCCAGCGCGCTGAAAGCACGGGCCGGCACCGCTGGCGCGTAGGACGAGGACGCGCGCATGCGTCGCGGGGCTTGACTCCGCAGTGGCTACAGGTCTTCCAATAAGCGTCATGCCAACCACCGCCAGCCCCCGCCCCACGCATGACTTTCTTCAGCTTCGCATCCCGGCCATGGACTGCCCGACCGAGGAGGGGCAGATCCGTGCCGCCCTGGAGCGATTTCCGGCCATCCGACGCCTGAGCTTCGACCTCGCCGGACGAGCGCTCGCCGTGGAGGCCCCTGCCTCCGATTGGTCCGGCATCGTCGAGGCCATCCAGGCGGCCGGCTTCCAGACCGAGACCCTGTCGGTCCCCATGGCGCCCGAAGAAGGGGCCCATGCGCAGCGCAGGGAGATGCTGCGGTTGGCCGCCGCGCTCGCCGTCGCGCTGCTGGCCGAACTCATCAGCTTCTTCGCACCCGCGACCGCGCCCTGGCAGGTGGCCGGCATGGTCGTGGCGGGCGCGGCCATCGCGCTGGCCGGCAGTTCGGTCTTCCGCAAGGGACTGTCGGCCCTTGCGAGGGGCCGGCTCAACATCAATGCCTTGATGACGGTCGCCGTCGCCGGCGCCTTCCTCATCGGCCAATGGCCGGAGGCCGCGATGGTGATGGCGCTCTACGCGCTGGCCGAACTCATCGAGGCCCGCGCCGTCGACCGGGCGCGCAACGCCATCACCGGCCTGCTCGCCCTGTCGCCGCAGCAGGCCGAAGTGCTGCAGCCCGGGGGCCACTGGAAGGCGGTCGAAGCCGGCGGCGTTCCGGTCGGCGCGGTCGCGCGCGTTCGCCCCGGCGAGCGGCTGCCGCTCGACGGGCGCGTGACCACCGGCCATGGCGCCGTGGACCAGTCTCCCGTCACCGGAGAAAGCGTCCCCGTGGACAAGGCCCCCGGCGACGAGGTCTTCGCGGGCACCATCAACCAGAACGCCGCGCTGGAGTTCGAAGTCACCCGGCCTGCCGGCGACACCGTGCTCGCGCGCATCATCCAGGCGGTCGAGGAGGCCCAGGGCAAGCGCGCCCCGACGCAGCGGCTCGTCGACCGCTTCGCCGCCGTCTACACGCCATCGGTCTTCGTGCTGGCCCTGGCGGTGGCCATCGGCGGCCCGCTGGCCCTGGGCTGGCCATGGCTGGCCGCTGTCTACAAGGCGCTCGTTCTCCTTGTCATCGCCTGCCCTTGCGCGCTCGTCATCTCGACGCCGGTCACCGTGGTGAGCGGCCTGGCTGCCGCCGCCCGGCGCGGCATTCTCATCAAGGGCGGCATGTACCTGGAGGAAGCGCGCAGGATCGCGACGGTGGCACTGGACAAGACCGGCACGCTGACGCAGGGCAAGCCCAGGCTGGTGGCGCAGATCGTGCTGGGCAAGAGCATTCCCGCGGAGACCGTGCTGCGGGTCGCCCACAGCCTCGCCGCCCGCTCCGACCATCCGGTTTCCAAGGCCGTCGCGACGGGCCTGGACGGCGAGCCGCTGCCGGTGGAGCGCTTCGGAGCCGAGCCGGGCCGCGGGGCGTACGGCACCATCGGCGGTCATGACTACGTGCTGGGCAACCACCGCTGGATCGAGGACCGAAGGCAGTGCTCGGCCGAACTGGAAGCGCTCATGCACGAACACGAAGTCCTGGGCCGAACCATCACCGTCCTGGCGAACTCGCAGGAGGTTCTGGCCCTCTTCGCCGTCGCGGACACGATCAAGGACAGCAGCCGGCAAGCCATCGCGGAGTTGCTTGCCATGGGCGTCACGCCCGTGATGCTGACGGGCGACAACCCGGCGACGGCGAAGACCATCGCCGCGCAGGTGGGCGTCACCGACATCCGTGCCAATCTCCTTCCCCAGGACAAACTCGAAGCCGTCCAGGCCCTCGCCGGTGCGGGGCAGGCTGTTGCCATGGTCGGGGACGGCGTGAACGACGGGCCGGCGCTCATGGCCGCCACCGTCGGTTTCGGAATGGGCGGCGCCGGCACCGGCACGGCGATGGAAGCCGCCGACGTGCTCATCATGAACGACGACCTGCGCCGGGTGCCCGAGACCATCCGCCTGTCGAAACGCACCTACGCGGTGCTGCGGCAGAACATCGCGATCGCGCTGGGCATCAAGGCGGTCTTCCTGTGGCTCGCCCTCTTCGACAACGCCTCGATGTGGATGGCGGTCTTCGCGGACATGGGAGCGAGCCTCCTGGTCGTGTTCAACGGCCTGCGGCTCCTGGCGAAGGAACGAGGCCGATAGGCCGGCCAGCGCCACGTTGAGCAGCGTGCCAACCGCGTCAAGCTCGGACTTCGCCGCCGCAGACCGTCAGGAGCTTGCCCGGGTTCCGCACCCTCGATCGAATCGTTCGATCGCCGGGTCTGCGTTCCTGGCGATCAGGCGGTCGCCGCGATCGCTCCGCGGATGGGCGACACCGGCAGATGCACCCGGCGCGGCAGGAAGTCCGACAACGCCGCGCCCGCGCGCACCTGTGCGAGCCAGTCTTCAGGGTCGAACTCGACGCCGATCGGATTCACCGCGAAGGAGGGCCCGGCCATGAAGGCATTGGCTTCCTCGTTCGTTGCGAAGCAGTCAACCTGGAATTCCATCTGGTTGCCGTCGGGATCGCCGTAGTACATCGACACCGTCAGCCCGTGGTGGATGCACCAGTACGGCAGGATACCTTCGGCCTTGAGCTGCACGTAGTTGTCGAACAGCGCCTGGACGTCGGCGTAGGTGTAGGCCACATGGTCGACCCCGACCAGCCCCCTTCGCTCGTCGCCACCCGCCCCGGGCATCAGCACGTCCAGGTTGGCGAACGCGAAGCGGTGGTGTTCGTCGTCGTAAGTCAGGAAGGCCAGCGCCGGATCCTGGTGCTGGACTCTGGCATCGAACACGGTGGTGTACCAGCGCACCATCGCGTCGAATCGGCGTGTACGGTAGACCACGTGCACGAACTTCTGGGGGCGGATGCGGCTCATGGCGTCTTGTATGGATGCCTCCCGGCGATAGGTAGTTACCCGCGTCGTGTCGTGAAGAAGTCGGCTGCTGCCTTGTATCCGGCCTGTTGTGTGGGTGCTGAGTTGCCCCGTTTGCCCACTGGCCCCGATGTAATCCGCTGACGAGCGCCTCATC
>NZ_JBFTPS010000043.1:0-59723 GCF_056398605.1 Variovorax sp. 01T432 | reverse complement strand
ATGCGCATCGCCTCGGCCATCAAGAGGTCGTCCTGCTCCTGCTGCCACTTTGCTTCGGCTTCGGCCTTCGCTTGCGCCTCCGCCTGGGCCTTGGCAAGCGCATCCATTGCCGCATCGGGCAGCGGCACGTTGTGGCCCGCGAACATGACGTCGCCCGCGCGCGAGCTGTGGCCGTCGCTCCACTGGAGCTCCGAGGTTCCGAAGACGACGTTGCCGTTGTTCAGCGCGGGCTCGCCTTCGCGCTGGAGGCCGATCGCGGCGACTCCCGCCTCCTGCAGTGACCGGAACTCGCCCTCCTCCTGGCGGCCGTTGCCGTTCGCATCCTGGAAGAGCGCGAGGCGCTCCCAGTCAGCGTCTTCGTCCGTGATCCTGCCGTCGCCATCCGTGTCGAAGGCGACCAGCCCTTCGAGGTCCGTACGGGCCCCGGGCTGGTAGCCGACGAAGCTCACTTCGCGCTCCAGGTCGGCGCGCCCGTCCTCGTTCTCATCGAAGACCAGCACCGCAGCCCTGAGCTGCACTTAATGAAAGTGGCGATCTTTCCGCTGTCGTCACGATAGAAGTAAAGAACATGATTGAGGCCGCTGTGGTTTCGATTCTCTTCGTCAAGGACTAGATCAATGCCTAGATCTTTGACTGCCTTGTATGGTGTCAGTCCATATATGGCCGGGAGTCGTTCGTAGGTGTTGGAAACATGGGGCTCATGTCCTGGCACCAAGGATTCATAGGGGCGCTCGAGCGGATCGTCTCTGAAGATCAAGCTCGATCCGGCCAGCACACCCATATGTATCCACTCCGAATCCCTGAATTTCGTCTTCCGATAACTCTCGTAGTTCTCCTTCGAGAGCGGCTTCATGTCCGGGTAGTGCGCCACGATCCCGAAGCTCGTCAGCTTCGATCCGAAGGTGCGCACCGGCGGTGGTCCCTTGCGCTTCTCAAGCCAATGCGGATCGCCTTCGTACTCAACGAGGCGCGCATATGCGCGAGGAATCGACACCGGCACACCACCCAGATCGCCAACGACATCGCTCGCCGGAGGGCTGGTCGAATAGGGCGCCCCGGAAGGGTCGGCATTTGCCGACTGAACATCGCAACCCGAAAGCGCACACAGCGCCAGCACCAATGCCAGCCACCGACCCGTGGCCTGTTTCGTACGCATGAAACTTGTACTCCCTGATCCCAATTCATGACTCGGCGTCGGCACGACACCAGCGACTCCTCTGATCCTGCCTGCCCTTTATCGGCAACGCAAAAATTGTGAAGTCGCCGGACGATTGTTAAAAAGCCGCACAACGATCCATCTCACGTTGCGTGACCCGATCAGGATCACGCACCTTCAGCCCTCAGGTCCGCGCCGGCCAGCCGTCCTTCGACCCCAGCCTTGCCGCGAGGAATTCCAGGAAGCAGGTGATGCGCGCGGTCAGTTGAGTGTTGCGGTAATACACCGCGTTGATCGACTGCCGCACGTCCACCGTCTCGCGCGCCAGGATCTGCACGAGTTCGCCACGGGCAACGTCCGCGGCCGTCATGAAGTCCGAGAGGCACACGATGCCCGCGCCGGCCAGCGCGAGATGCCGCAGCGTCTCGCCGCTCGATGCGGCGAGCGCGGGCGTGATGGGCCATTCGTCGCCATGCGCGCCGCGCAGGGGCCAGTTGTTGAGCGACTCCGGCTGCGTGAAGCCGAGCAGGCTGTGGCGCGCCAGGCCGGCCACGTTCCTCGGGCGCCCGTGTTCGACGAGATAGGCGGGGCTGGCCAGCACCCGCAAGCGGCTGGTCGCGATGGGCCGCGCATGCAGTGTCGAATCGCGCAGATGGCCGATGCGGATCGCCACATCGGTGCGCCGCTCCAGCAGGTCGATGTTGAGGTCGTCGGTGTCGAGTTCCAGGCTGATCTGCGGATACGCGCGCCGGAAATCGGGCACCAGCGGCACGATGGCATGCAGCATGAACGGTGTCGCGGCGTTCACCCGCAAGCGCCCCGCCGGCTGCTGGCGACGCGCGGCCATCTGCTCTTCGGCGTCGTCGATGGAAGCCAGGATCGCGCGCGTGTGCGCCAGGAAGGCCTGCCCCTCCTCCGTGAGTTCGAGCCGGCGGGTGGTGCGCCGCAGCAGCGTGGTGTCGAGCTTGCGCTCCAGCCGGCCGAGCGCGCGGCTGATGCCGGAGACAGTCTGGCCCAGCTGCTCGGCCGCGGCGGTGATGGAGCCGGCGTCGACCACGGTGGCGAAGGCCTGGAGTTCCTCGATGGTGGATTTCATGATTGTTGACTGCGTGTCAAATATATTCTGATCGGAACCGGGTTTGTCTGCAAAGGCGGAAGACCCACACTCCCCGCATCCCAAGGAGTGTTTCCAATGCCCATTGCCCTACTGGCGCTGACCATCAGCGCATTCGCCATCGGGACGACCGAGTTCGTGATCGTCGGCCTGATCCCCACCATCGCGGCCGACCTGCAGATCGGCCTGCCCTCGGCCGGCCTGCTGGTCAGCCTCTACGCGCTCGGCGTCGCCATCGGCGCGCCGGTTCTCACCGCCCTCACCGGCCGGCTGCCGCGCAAGGCGCTGCTGCTCGGCCTGATGGCGCTGTTCACGCTCGGCAACCTTCTGGCGTGGAAGTCGCCGGGCTATGAGACGCTGATCGCGGCGCGCATCCTCACCGGGCTGGCGCACGGCGTGTTCTTCTCGATCGGCTCGACCATCGCCACCGGGCTGGTGCCCAAGGAGAAGGCGGCGAGCGCCATCGCGATCATGTTCACCGGCCTTACCGTGGCGCTGGTGACGGGCGTGCCGCTGGGCACCTTCGTCGGCCAGCACTTCGGCTGGCGCGAGACCTTCCTCGCCGTCGCGGGGCTGGGCGTGATCGCCTTCGCGGGCAGCGCCATCTTCGTGCCGAACAACATCCGCCACACGCCGCCGGCATCGCTGGCGCAGCAGTTCAAGGTGCTGGCCGAGCCGCGCCTGCTGCTGGTCTATGCCAAGACGGCCATCGGTTATGGCGGCTCCTTCATTCCCTTCACCTTCCTCGCGCCGATCCTGCAGGAGGTCTCGGGCTTCAGCGCCGGCGCCGTCGGCGGCGTGATGCTGGTCTACGGCCTCTCGGTTGCAGCGGGCAACATCTGGGGCGGCAAGCTGGCCGACCGCATGGGGCCGATTCCGGCGCTCAAGATCATCTTCGCGCTGCTGGCGGCCGTGCTGATGCTCTTCACTTTCACCGCGCCGCACAAGTGGCTGGCGCTGACGACGGTGCTGCTCTGGGGCGCGGTCGCCTTCGGCAACGTGCCGGGCTTGCAGGTCTACGTGGTTCAGCAGGCGGAGCGCTACACGCCGGACGCGGTCGATGTCGCCTCGGGGCTCAACATCGCGGCCTTCAACCTCGGTATTGCCGGCGCGGCCTGGGCCGGCGGCCTGGTGGTGACCCATCTCGGGCTGGTGCACACGGGCTGGATCGGCGCGCTGGTGGTCCTCGTGGCACTCGCGCTGACCGGCTGGAGCGGACGGCTGGACCGCCGGGGCCGCGCCTCGATCAACTTCAACCATCCAAGGACATCTTCATGAACACCATTCCCAGATTCGGCCTCGGCACCTTTCGCCTGAAGGGCCAGACGGTCATCGATTCGGTCAGGAACGGCCTCGAACTGGGCTACCGCCTGGTCGACACGGCGCAGATCTACGGCAACGAGGCCGAGGTCGGGCAAGCCATCGCCGAGAGCGGCGTGGCCCGCCAGGATCTCTTCATCACCACCAAGATCTGGACCGACCACCTTGCCGGCGACAGGCTCGTTCCCAGCCTGAAGGACAGCCTGGCGAAGCTGCGCACCGACCATGTGGACCTGACGCTGATCCACTGGCCTTCGCCCGGCAACGCGGTACCGGTGGCAGAGTCCATGAGCGCGCTGGCCGAAGCGAAGGCGCAGGGGCTCACGCGGCTGATCGGCGTCTCCAATTTCACGATCGGGCTGATGCGCCAGGCCATCGCCGCGGTGGGCGCGAGCGAGATCGCGACCAACCAGGTCGAGCTGCATCCCTACCTGCAGAACCGGAAGGTGGCCGAATTCGCGCACAGCCAGGGTATCTCGATCACCTCCTACATGACGCTGGCCTACGGCGCGGTGCTGAAGGACCCGGTGATCCAGGAGATCGCCGCCGCGCGGCAAGCCACGCCCGCGCAGGTCGCGCTCGCGTGGGCGATGCAGCTGGGCCACGCGGTGATTCCGTCGTCGACGAAGCGAGACAACCTCGAGAGCAACCTGAAGGCGCAGGCGCTTCGGCTTTCCGGGGAAGAGATGGCGCGGATCGCCACGCTGGAGCGCAACGGACGGCTGGTGAATCCGGAAGGGCTGGCGCCCGCCTGGGATTGAGCCGCGCGCCTACCGGGTGCGGGTCGGAAAACGCTTGAGCATGCTGCGCCCGAGCGAGGTGATGGCCAGGACGGTGGCGGGCGGCTGCTCGTAGCCGTCGATCGTCCGCACCGGCTTGGGGATCGTCGCCTTGACGTGGCCAGCCATGTTGAGAACGCGCACGGTGTCGACGTCGCGGCCGCTGCTCACGGCGACCGGCAGTTCCTGGACTGCCAAACGATGAAGGAGGGTAATAGGCACCTGGCGAGTATGCCGTCTGAGGCTGACGGATCTCCATCGCCGGCGCACCCGCGCCTGTTTTCGGGACATTCGGCTGTCGGCCCGAAGGCTCGCAAGCCGCTCAGTCCGTGGCTGCGGGCGCGAAGCGCGGCGCCCGCCGCTCGATGTTGGCGCGCACGGCCTCGGTCTGGTTCGCGCTGCCGATCAGCCTGCCCTGCTCCATGGATTCGGCCAGCAGCAGGTCGGCCGCGCTGTGGCCCATCGCGGCATTCAGCAGGCGCTTGCCGGCACGGATCGCGTCAGGGCTCTTGAGCGCGATGTCGTGCGCCATGGCGAGGGCGTCGGCCAGCGGATCGGCCGACAGCCGCGTCGCGAAGCCCAGCGCCACGGCCTCCTCGCCCGAGAAGATGCGGCCGGTGAAGGTGAGTTCGCGCACGACGTCGGTCCGGGCGAGTTCGCGCATCAGCACCATGCCGCCCATGTCCGGCACCAGGCCCCACTTGATCTCCATCACCGAGAGCCTGGTGTCCGCGGCGATCAGCCGCACGTCCGCCCCCAGCGCCACCTGGAGACCGCCGCCGAAGGCCACGCCGTGCACCGCGGCGATCACCGGCACGGGCACCTCGCGCCAGACGAGCGCGACCTGTTGCGCCGCATTGGCGATCCCGTGCGTGCGCGCCAGGATGTCCGCCGCCGCGCCAGCGCCCAGGATCTCGCCGGGGCCGCCCTGCCCCATGCGCTGGAAGGATTGCATGTCGAGGCCGGCGCAGAAGGCCTTGCCGCGGCCCGCCAGCACCACCGCGCGGACGCCGGCGTCATCGCGCAGCCGGCTGCCGGCGTCGATCAGGGCGTCGAACATGGCGGGGTCCAGCGCGTTCATCTTGTCGGCGCGCGCCAGGTGAAGCTCGACCACGCCATCGGGGTGGCGAATCGATTCGATGCGTTCGTTCATGTGCGGTCTCCTTCGCTTGTTTGCACCAGGCTCCAGTATCGGGGCTCGACGATGGGCGCGATGCAAAGGAGCCGAGCATGAGAATTTCGAGGAGCCACAGTGCGTCGCTTGCCGATGTCGAGCCTTCCGGTTGGCCCGAAGCGCCGGGCGTCCGCTACGCCGCGCACGCGGACACGGTTCGGCATGACGCCATGGCGGGCCTGCTGATGAGGGCGAGTTCGTCACCCGGCGCCTGGCGGACTGTGCGATGCGATAAGGATTCATTGATCGACAAGGTGGAGTTTCACCGGGGGCGCGGCATCTTCACCATCGTCGCCGCCGAGGAGCGCCCGCCTCATGTACGGGGGCGGCAGCAGGATATCCAACATGCCATTGCCAGCGCGATTCCGATGTCAGGCCCGGTTGCGGTGACGCTGCACCTGAACCACAGGAATGGCAGCACACAGGCAGAGAACGAAGCCGACATCGACTACTACCACACCCTCGGACTGCCGATGCAGTCGGGAGGGCGGGCGAACCACTATCACCTCGAGTTTCCGGATCGCCTGGATGTGAGCACGCTCCTGGAGATCCTGGGTGCGCTGGCAATGCGAACGATCGGCGACCGGCCCGTTCTTTCAGGGCAGGATATGGAACGCATCCTGGGCCTCATGGGCCATTCGGCCGGCACGACTCGCGAGGGCCGGCCCTGGCGCGAGCCGGAACGCGATGCGCTCCAGCGGAAGTACCTCGCCCTCGGCGAGATGAACCTGCGGCAGGCGATGGCCCGGCGCGGCGACCTGCGCTCGCCGCGCACCGGCTTCGTCAACGCGCGCGATCAACCCGCCCGCCGCGCCGTCGAGCCTTCCTGCATGAAACCCGGCATGGAACCGGGCAAGACCCAGGACGCCGTCACGCTGCGCCTGGCGAGCGACCTCCAGCGCCTGGAGGAGCTGGCGCGCCAGCCCACGGGCGTGATCGAACTCATGAACATGCGCCACGGCCTGCGCCTGACGATGAGGAAGTTTCCCGGCGAAGCATCGCTGCGGCGGGCGGTGCTGGCCGCCATCGAGCGCGTCGAACTGGCGCTGGCGGGAAGCGTCGCCGATCGCGCTCGCGGTATCGTCGGCAGCTGACAACATCGAGAACCCCAAGGAGCAAGCCCATGCCCATCCGCATTGTCCGTCTCGGCAGCGAGCGAGCGCCCCACGAGGGCCTGCGCATCGGCACGGTGCGCCGCCCGCCGCGCGGCGTGCCGAAGACCGAGTTCGCGTCGCAGAACTGGTACGATGTCTGGTATCCCAACCTCGCGCCCTCGGTCGAGACCATGAAGATCGCGCAGGCGGCCGAAACACCGGCGCAATGGGCAGCCTTCGGCAGGAAATTCAGGAGCGAGATGGCCGAGCCTGACGCGAGCCGCAGCCTGAATCTGCTGGCGGCGCTGTCGCACCAGACCGCGTTCTCGATCGGCTGCTATTGCGAAGATGAATCGCACTGCCATCGCTCGTTCCTGCGCGCCCTGCTGAAGGAGCGCGGCGCCGAGATCGCCGACTGAGGGGCTCATCCCGCCGTGGCGGGGATGCCGGCGGGGCGCCTACCTCTGCGCCTTGTCCTTCTGGTTCTGCGCCTCGATGCGCTCGCGCGCCGCCATCCAGTCCGCGTCGCTCCACTGCCGCAGTTCGTAGAAGTTGCCGCCGGTGGCCATCGCGTTCCCCCCATCCATCATGATGCTCTGCCCCGTGAGCCAGTCGCACTGGCCGCGGGCCATGAGGAAGGTCGCGAGGTTCTGCAGCTCGCTCATCATCCCGGTGCGCGCCATGGGGTTGCTCAGCTTGCTGCGCGCGCCGGGCTCCTCGCCGGGGTTCAGCCGCTTGCTCATGCCTTCGGTCGGGATCTCGCCCGGCCCCACGGCGTTGAGCCGGATGCCGTAGCGCGCCCACTCGATCGCGAGCGACTTGGTCATCACCTCCACGCCCGCCTTGCTCATCGCCGAGGGCACCACATAGGGGCTGCCGTTGTCGACCCAGGTCACGATGATGCTCATCACGCTGCGGTAGGGATCGCCGGATTTCCACTTGCCTTCCTTCGCCTCGGCGACCCAGCGCTTGCCGACCGCCTGCGTAACGTAGAAGCTGCCGTGAAAGACGATGTTGGCGACAGCGTCGAAGGCGCGCGGCGAGAGGCTCTCTGTCGGCGCGACGAAATTGCCGGCGGCGTTGTTGATAAGCCCGGTGAGTCCGCCGGACTGCCAGAGGCTCTCGACCATCTCGTCCACGGCCTGCGCGTTGCGGATGTCCACGCCGAAGGCGTCGACGCGGCGGGCCGGAAACTGCTGGCGCCATTCGGCGGCGGTTTCTTCGCAGACCGCCTGGCGCCGGCCGCAGATGGCGACGTCGGCGCCCAGGCCCAGGAAGCGCTCGGCCATCGCGCGGCCGAGGCCGGTGCCGCCGCCGGTCACGAGGATGCGCTGGCCGGCCATGAGATCGGTTTGGAACATGAGGGTCTCCTTCTTTGTCGTCGATTTGAAACGGGGGCGGGGCAAGGCGCATCGTAGAACCGCGAGCCCGCGCCCGTAAGGCCGCTAAGCTGCACAGGTGACACCGCCAAGGATCCCGCCCATGACGACTTCCCCCGCTGCCGACACCCTCTTCGCACCGCTTTCCGGTGTGCGTGTGCTGAGCCTCGCGCTCAACCTCCCGGGCCCCGCCGCTCTGTTGCGCTGCCGCGCGATGGGTGCGGTCTGCGTGAAGCTCGAGCCGCCCTCGGGCGACCCGATGGGCCACTACAACCCGGTCGCCTACGCCGCGCTGCACGAGGGTGTGGAGGTGAAGGCCGCCGATCTCAAGGCCGAGGCCGGGCAGCAGTTGCTGCATCGCATGCTCGACGAGACCGATGTCCTGCTGAGTTCTTTCAGGCCGTCGGCGCTGCACAAGCTGGGCCTGGGCTGGGAAGCGCTGCATGCGCGTCATCCCCGGCTCTCGCAGGTAGCGATCGTGGGCGCGCCTG
The DNA here is from genome assembly GCF_056398605.1 of Variovorax sp. 01T432. Classification (NCBI taxonomy): domain Bacteria; kingdom Pseudomonadati; phylum Pseudomonadota; class Betaproteobacteria; order Burkholderiales; family Comamonadaceae; genus Variovorax; species Variovorax sp. 01T432. Next base: position 51,216 of record NZ_JBFTPS010000043.1, on the reverse strand, counting down.
GCGCGCGCGCCGAGGAACCGGGCCATGACCTGACCTACCTGGCCGAAAGCGGCCTGATCGCCGGCACGGCCCTGCCGCCGACGCTCTACGCGGACATGGGTGGTGCCCTGCTCGCGAGCGAGGCGGTGTTGAAGACGGTCTTGCGTCCCGGCGCCCCGGACGCAGCCGGCGTTTACCTGGAGGTCGCGCTGAATGCCGCCGCCGATTGGCTTGCCCTCCCCCGCACCTGGGGACTGACGACGCCTTCCGGTGCCGTGGGCGGTGCGCATGCGGGCTACCGCGTCTATGGCTGCGCCGACGGCCGTGTCGCCGTCGCCGCGCTGGAGCCCCATTTCGCTGCTCGCCTGTGCGAAGCCGCCGGCGTGGCGTCACGCGACATGTTCGCCCCGGCCACCCATGAAGCCATCGCCGACTGGCTCGCCGCCCGCACCCGCGCAGAGCTGGAAGCCATGGCGCGCGAACGCGACGTCCCATTGCTCACCCTGCCCGACTGACCACGCCGCGCCCGACAGCCCCTCGCGAGCGCCAGAAACACCGCGGAACCGGCTCCGCCGGTCCGCTGGTGTTGCCCCCGGTGAGGGGGAAGGCGAAGCGACACGAAGTGCGCGAAGCCTGGGGGTGAGCAAGCCCTGGCACGCCAATCGCTTGCACGGCATCAGCGGCATGGCAAATGGCGTCATCGGCACCAAAGCCGTGCGGCAATCCGGCCATGTCACGCTCCAACGACCCCTTCGACCGCCACCTGCTGCGCGTCTTCGCGATCCTCATGGCGGAGCGCAGCGTCTCGCGCACGGCCGCGCGGCTCAACCAGTCGCAGCCGGCCGTGAGTACCGCGCTCCGGCGTCTGCGGGAGATCTTCGACGACCCGCTGCTGCTGCGCGACCATCAGCGCATGGTGCCCACCGAGCGTGCGCTGCAACTGGAGACGTCGGTCCGGGTAGTGCTCGGCGAAATCGACACGCTGCTCTCGCCCGGCGACAGCTTCGAGCCCGCCACGACGCGCCAGACCTTCCGCGTCGGTACGCCCGACTGCCTGGCGCCGCCGCTCATGGCCGCAATGGTCCACTACATGCGCACGGCCGCGCCCGGTGCGCGCGTCCTGCTGCAGCCGCTCGGCGGCAGCGACGATTTCGATAGCGCGCTGGCCGAGGGCGAACTCGACGTCGTGATCGGCAACCGGCCCCAGCCGCCCGAGCACCTGCGCGCTACGCTGCTGCTGGAAGACGAGATCGTCTGCCTGCTCGACCGCGACCACCCTTGCGCGGGCGGGCTCACCGTGGCGGACTACCTGCGCGGGTCGCACGTGGTACCCCTGCTCCAGGACACAGCCCGGCGCGGCGTCGTCGAAGCGCATCTGGCCGCGCACCGCATGCTGCGCACCCCGACCGTGACCGTGCCCTACTTCGCGATGGCGCCGCACCTGTTGCCGGGCACCGACCTGATCTTCACGACCAGCAGGCATTTCGCGCAGCACTTCGCGAGCGTGCTGCCGCTGACTGTGGTGGCCTCGCCGATCGACTTTCCGCCGATGCGCTTCTACCAGTTGTGGGATGGCCGCACCCAGCATGCGCCGGGGCATGTGTGGTTCCGCTCGCTGCTGTCGGCGGTGGTGCGCACCGCGGGGGCCACGCGGCACCTGCGCGTCTCGCCGCCCCTGCGCCGTTTCGCCGGCCAGTTCGCCTGAAGGCGTTCGGCGCCGGGCGCCCCGAATAAGGGATTGGCGACTTCGCCGGCGGGCAGGTTTGAATCAAAATGCGCCTCTTGCCCGCCACCCCGTTGCCCATGCCCGCCACCCCGTTGCCCATGCCCGTCGACGCGCCCCGCCCCCTGCTGAGCCCCGAGCACATCGCGATGATCGGCAAGGGCGTTTCCGCCATCGTCGCCTCGCGCAATGCCGCCCACCGGCCGAGCCTGATGCGCGCGCTCGGCACCGGTATTTCACCGGACGGCATGGAGCTGACCGTGTACGTCGCGCGAAGCCAGTCGCGCCAGTTGCTGCAGGACATCGCGGCCACCGGCCGGATCGCGGTGGTGTTCAGCGAGCCGATGAGCCACCGCACGGTGCAGCTCAAGGCCAGCCGGGCCGAACTCCGCGCCGCCGACGAGAGCGACCTGCCGCTGCTGCGCCGCTACCTGGCCTCGATGGAGATCGAAGTGGGCGCCGTGGGTGCCGAACCGGCATTCGTCCGCGCCATGCTCGCCTTCCGGCTCGAGGACCTGGTGGCCATCGAGTTCAGTCCGGAGCAGGCCTTCGACCAGACGCCGGGCCCGCGCGCCGGCAGCGCACTGCCCGGCTCCTGAATCGCGCGCCATGCCCACCTCCGCCCCACCCCTGTCGCTGCACGCCATCCGGGCCTGCTTCGAAGGCGCGATCCCGGCCATCATGGCGACCTGCGCCGAGGACGGCACGCCCAACGTGGCCTATATCTCGCAGGTCTACTACGCGGATGAACGGCACGTCGCGCTGTCGTTCCAGTTCTTCAACAAGACGCGGCAGAACATCCTGGCCAACCCCTACGCCAACGTGCTGCTGATGGACCCGGTCACGGCCGCCTTCTACCGGCTCCAGATGCGCTATCTGCGCACGGAAACCGAAGGGCCGCTGTTCGAGGGCATGAAGGCACAACTCGCGGGCATCGCGTCGCACTCGGGCATGGCCGGCGTGTTCCGCCTGCAGGGCTCGGACGTGTACGAGGTCGAGTCCATCGAGAGCGTGGAAGGCGCGCGCCTGCCGGCGGCGCCGCCCGGGCTCGGCCTGCTGGCCGGTGTGCGGCGCACGGCCGAGCGGCTGGCCGCCTGTTGCGCGACAGACGAGTTGCTGCAGGCCACCCTCGCGGCGCTGAACGACCACCTGGGCGTGCGGCATGCGATGGTGCTCATGCTCGATGCGGCCACGCAGCGCCTCTACACGGTGGCGAGCTGCGGCTATGCGACCTCCGGCGTGGGCTCGGAGATCGAGATCGGCCACGGGGTCATCGGCGTGGCCGCGCGCGAACGCACGCCGGTGCGCATCAGCCACATGACGAGCGCCGCCGCCTACAGCCATGCGGTGCGCAGCAGCATGCGAGAGATCGAGCCCGGGCTCGCGCTCGACACCGAGATTCCCTTCCCGGGCCTGGCCGAGCCGCACAGCCAGTTGGCCGTGCCCATCGTGTCGGCCGGCCGGCTGCTGGGTGCCCTCTTCGTCGAGAGCCCGCAGGACATGCGTTTCGGCTTCGAGGACGAGGATGCGCTGGTCGCCATCGCGGGCCAGCTCGGCGCCGCGCTGGAACTCCTTCGCGCCGTGGACGAGCCGGCGCCGTCCGCCGAAGAGCCCGCCAGGGCCGAGCCGCCGTCGGCCACGGGCGCGCCACTGCTGGTGCGCCACTATCTCGCCAACAACAGCGTCTTCGTCGGCGACCGCTACATGATCAAGGGCGTGGCCGGCGCCATCCTGTGCAAGCTGCTGCGCGAACACACGCGGGAGGGCCGCAGCGAGTTCACCAACCGCGAGCTGCGGCTCGACCCCGCCCTGCGCTTGCCCGACCTGTCGGACAACCTGGAGGCGCGCCTGGTGCTGCTGCAGCGGCGCCTGGTCGAGAACTCGCCGGACATCCGCATCGAGAAGACCGGGCGCGGCCGCTTCCGGCTGCGCGTCGAGCGGCCGGTAACCCTGGACGAGATCAGCGGCTAGGCAGGCAGGCCCGGCCTGGCCGGCAGGTCCAGGCGGGTCCTGAGCTTGGTCCATTCGCGCTCGCTCAGGTGCGGCCGCACCAGATCGAGGGCGGCAGCGAAGGCCGGCGCCGGCGCATGCGCGCGCATCTCGGCCATCATCGCGGCGCGCTCGGCCGGGTTCATGAACGGCACCATCCAGCGCAGCACGAACATCATGTCCTCGGGCGGAATCGATGCGACCAGCGCGTCGTGGATCTCGACCAGCTCGGCGTCGGTGTAGCGCGCCCACAGCACGGCGTTGTGCGCGGTTTCCTCCACGTGCATGTGCTCGAAGTTGTGCGCGATGAAGAGCGCGAGCGCGCGGTAGAGCGCCAGCGTGCCGGCGGCGCGGCGGGCCGGCTCGCAGTTCAGCAGCGCGGTCGTCTGGCTTGCGAGGGCGGCGATCGCTTCCTCGTGCTCGGCGTGTTCGTGCGCGATCTGACCGCTGGCACCGGGGGCGCGGGCCTCCAGGGCGGGGTGCACGAACTCGTTTTCGTGCCGCAGGTGCGAGCGGCAGAAGTCGAGCAGTTGCAGCACGCGCTGCGTGCCCTGGGCAAGCTCGAGCGCGTCCTCGCTGTCCATGCGCCCGAGCGCCAGCAGGGTGTCGGCCATGAGGGCGCGCAGCGCCTTGTGGATGCTGCCGTACATGTCGAAACGGGGCGCCGCCGCTTCGGCCGATTCGGCCACGCCGGCGACTTGGCGAATTTCGCGCTGATCGATGTTCATTCGGCGATTCCTCTTCTTTCCGTGGAGCGGACAGCACCCAGTGCGCTGGCCTGCTGGGGAAGAAGTCTAGAAATCCGAGCCTCGCGGCGCCGCTAAGAAATGCTTAAGCAATCCCTCACCGAAGCTTAAATTCGGTTCTAGGCCGCATGGCCGCTAGGCAGTCCGGCCTAGACCGGAGGTGGCGGCTTGCGGGCCACACGTCGGCCCGTTACTCTGAATGCGGGGCGGGCGTCTCCCGCCCGGGAGAGCCGTCATGTATCAACGCATCCTCGTCGCCACCGATGGCTCCGCGCTGTCGGAACAGGCCGTGACCAGCGCGATCGATCTGGCCGTCCTGGCCCATGCGGAGCTCTACGCCGTCAAGGTGGTCAGGCACCACACGACGGGTTATTTCGAAGGCGCCATGCTCCTGGACCAGCCCGAGATCACGCGCCTGCAGGAACAGGCCGTGGCCGAAGCCCAGCGGGTGGTCGACACGGCCAGGGAGAAGGCGATGGCCCAGGGCGTTCCGACCGCCTACGCGATCGTCATGCAATCCGAGCTGGTGTCCGAGGCCATCATCGAGGCCGCGAGGGCGCACAAGTGCGACCTGATCGTGATGGCCTCGCACGGACGCAGCGGCATCCGGCGCCTGCTGATGGGCAGCGAAACCCTGCACGTCCTGACGCACTCGCACACGCCTGTGCTGATACTGCGCTGAGCGCTCAGCGCACGCTCGCCGCCTCGCGGTCGCGGTCCTCGTGCTTGATGGCAAGGTAGGTCGGCAGTTCGATCTCGTGCAATTGAGGCGGGTACTGCTCGACGGCGTCGAACCAGCGCCTCAGGCGCTTGTCGAGCGGGTCGGGCGGGGACATGCTCGCGCCCGCGAGATAGGTGTCGAGCGTGAGGAAGTAGCGCATGGCATTGCGCTCCATCAGGCCACGCAGCCCCCGGATGTACTCAGGCTGGCCGCCCGGCGTCCTGCCGATCACCGTGAAGCCGACCTTGTGGCTGCCGAAGGTCGAGAGGTAGGCCATGGTGGCGAACTTCGCCATGATGTTGTGCCTGTAGGCATAGCCGAAATGCACGAAGCTCTGGCGCTCGCCCATCGGCACGGCTTCGAGGGCGACGCGGTAGTGGCTGGTCCCCATCGGCCCGGTCTCCGCGGAAAGATCGACCGCGAGATAGTCGTGCGTGGCGCTGGTGACACGGTGCACGAAGGGAAGCTCGAAGGCCTGCTCGATCGGCTTGTCGTAGCGAACCACGACGCTCAGCGTGACCGTGTCGACGCCCGGCCCGCGCGCGACGCGGCAGCGCCGATTGTTGATGTGCAGCACCAGCATGTCGCACCACTGCGCCGGGTTCTGGAGCGCGCTGCGCACGACGTCGATCGGATGGTCGACAACGGCATAGACATCACCTTCCAGCCCACCCGGCGTTTCCGCGGAGACCAGGACCACGGGGCGGTGCAGGGGGCTGTTGGCAAGCGGTTCCGCGAGCTTGCGCTGCATCTCCTGCAAGGCCGGCGCCGACCCGGTTTCCAGGACGGGGGTGGCGGCACGGGCACCGGGCGCCAGCAGGGCCAGTGCGAGCCATAGTGCGATTCGGCCGAAATGGCCGAGACGGCCGGATCGGCGGTGCGGCGACATGACCCAATGGCTTTCCATGTCCCGCACGATACAACGGCCCGGCTCGCACCGTTGGCGGCGTGCCCGCGCCTCAGCGCGCCGGGCGCCCCGGCTTGCCGGCCAGGGCCTTCGGCCGCCCCGCCCCGTTGTCGCGCGGCGGCAGGCCGGTGTGCTGCGTGAGGATACGGCCCTTGACCGGCTTCACGGGCGCCACGGCCTTGGGCGGCACGGCGGTCGAGTTCTTGCGGCGCGCGCTCTGGTAGCTGCCGTCGGTGAGCGGCTGCCAGGTCGGTATCAGGTGATGCTTGCCGTTGCCGATGAGGTCGGCGCGCCCCATGGACTTGAGCGCCTCGCGCAGCAGCGGCCAGTTGTTGGCGTCGTGGTAGCGCAGAAAGGCCTTGTGCAGCCGGCGGCGCTTGTCGCCGCGCACGATATCGACCGTCTCGCTCTCGCGCGTGATCTTGCGCAGCGGATTCTTGTTGGTGTGATACATCGTCGTCGCGGTGGCCATCGGCGACGGGTAGAAGGTCTGGACCTGGTCGGCGCGAAAGCCGTTCTTCTTCAGCCAGATGGCGAGGTTCATCATGTCCTCGTCGCTGGTGCCCGGATGCGCGGCGATGAAGTACGGAATGAGGTACTGCTTCTTGCCCGCCTCGGCGCTGAACTTCTCGAACATCTGCTTGAACTTGTCATAGCTGCCGATGCCGGGCTTCATCATCTTTGTGAGCGGGCCCTGCTCGGTGTGCTCGGGCGCGATCTTGAGATAGCCCCCGACGTGGTGCTGCACCAGCTCCTTCACGTATTCGGGCGACTGCACGGCCAGGTCGTAGCGCAGGCCGGAGCCGATCAGGATCTTCTTGATGCCCTTGAGCGCACGCGCGCGGCGGTAGATCTTGATGAGCGGATCGTGGTTGGTGTTGAGGTTCGGGCAGATGCCGGGGTACACGCAGCTGGGCTTGCGGCACGCCGATTCGATCTCGGGCGACTTGCAGCCGATGCGGTACATGTTGGCGGTCGGGCCGCCGAGGTCGGAGATGGTGCCGGTGAAGCCCTTGACGCTGTCGCGAATGGACTCGACCTCCTTGATGATCGACTCTTCGGAGCGGCTCTGGATGATGCGCCCCTCGTGCTCGGTGATGGAGCAGAAGGTGCACCCGCCGAAGCAGCCGCGCATGATGTTCACGCTGAAGCGGATCATTTCCCACGCGGGGATCTTGGTCGCGCCGTCGTGGCTGCCGTTCTCGTCGGCATAGCGCGGATGGGGGCTGCGCGCATACGGCAGGTCGAAGACGTGGTCCATCTCGGCCGTGGTGAGCGGAATGGGCGGCGGGTTGATCCAGACGTCGCGCGCGGTCGCGCCTTCGCCGTGGGCCTGCACCAGGGCACGCGCGTTGCCGGGGTTGGTCTCGAGATGCAGCACGCGGTTGGCATGGGCATAGAGCACCGGGTCGGCACGGACCTGCTCGTAGGAAGGCAGGCGGATCACGGAGCGATCGCGCGGCGGCACCTTGATGCGAGAGCGACTCTGGAGGGCAGGATTGGGCACGAAGGTCAAGGGCTTGACGGCCGGGCCGGCCGAAGCGCCCGCCTGCGCGGCGGCGGCAACAGCCTCGGCCTCGTCCTCCCGCGCGCAGGTCTCGCCATTCGCCTTCGCCTGTTCCGACACCATCAGGTACGGATTGACATGCGCCTCGACCCGCCCGGGCTCGTCGACGCTGGTCGAATCGATCTCGAACCAGCCCTCGGGCGTCTCGCGCCGCACGAAGGCGGTGCCGCGCACGTCGGTGATCCGGTGCACGGGCTCGCGCGCGGCCAGGCGATGGGCAATCTCGACGATGGCGCGCTCGGCGTTGCCATAGAGCAGCAGGTCGCACTTGGCGTCCACCACGATCGAGCGGCGTACCTTGTCCTGCCAGTAGTCGTAGTGGGCGATGCGGCGCAGCGAGCCTTCGATGCCGCCCAGCACGATCGGCACGTCGCTCCAGGCTTCCTTGCAGCGCTGCGAATACACGATGGCCGCGCGGTCCGGCCGCTTGCCGCCGATGTCGCCAGGGGTGTAGGCGTCGTCGCTGCGGATCTTGCGGTCCGCCGTGTAGCGGTTGATCATCGAGTCCATGTTGCCCGCGGTCACGCCGAAGAACAGGTTCGGCTTGCCCAGCACCTTGAAGGGATCGGCGCTCTGCCAGTCGGGCTGCGCGATGATACCGACACGGAAACCCTGCGCCTCCAGCATGCGCCCGATCACGGCCATGCCGAAGCTCGGATGGTCGACATAGGCATCGCCGGTGACGACGATGATGTCGCAGCTGTCCCAGCCCAATGCCTCCATTTCGGAGCGCGTGGTCGGCAGGAACCTGGCCGTGCCGAAACGCGCCGCCCAGTACTTGCGGTAGCTGGTCAGCGGCTTGGCGGCGCGCGTGAAGAAGGAGACGTCGACGGGGGCGTTCATCAGGGGGGACGGCGGAAAGCGCCGTGTGGGCCGTGGGGGACCGGGTGGGCCCGTGGCGGGCAACTGGGCATTTTAGGGTTTTCCTCCCTCCTTGTCGCCCCGCAGGGAGATGTCCGGCCGCTGCGACCCGGCTCATTTAGTTGCTTTTGTCAAGCAATCGACTGACAATGGCAAGCATGCCAGAGTCCAATGCATCTCCCGACGTGGCCGCCGTCAAGGCCGTCCGTCAGTTCAATCGCTTCTACACGCGCCGCATCGGCGTGCTCGATCCCTACCTCGGCAGCGACATGTCGCTCACCGATGTGCGTGTGCTGTACGAGCTGGCGCACCGCGAATCGGCGGTGGCGAGCGAAATCGGCAAGGACCTCGGGCTCGACGGCGGCTACCTGAGTCGCATCCTGCGCCGCTTCGAAAGTGCCGGCTGGCTGACCCGCGAGCCGAATCCGCGGGACGCGCGCCAAAGCCTGCTGCGCCTGACCGAAGCGGGGCACGCGGCTTTCGCACCGCTCCAGCAGAAGTCGCGCGACGAGGCTCGTGCCCTGCTCGCCCGGCTGCCGGCCCCGCGGCAGCGCCAGCTGATCGACGCCATGCGCACGATCGAGGCATTGATCGAACCCACGGCCAGCGCGCCGGCCACGCCGACGACGGTCGTGCTGCGCGAGCCGGGCCCCGGCGACATCGGCTGGGTGGTGCAGCAGCACGGCGAGATCTATGCGCGCGAGTACGGCTGGAACAGCGACTTCGAGGCGCTCGTCGCCGACATCGCCAGCCAGTTCCTGCGCAAGTTCCAGCCGGCGTGGGAGCGCTGCTGGATCGCGGAGCTGAACGGGGAACGGGTGGGCGCCGTCTTCGTGGTGCGCAAGTCGCCCACTGTCGCGCAGTTGCGGATGCTGATCCTCGCGCCCCAGGCGCGCGGGCTCGGCCTGGGCGCAAGGCTCACCGACGAATGCATCGCTTTCGCGCGCAACAAGGGCTACCGGAAGATGGTGTTGTGGACCAACAGTTGCTTGAGCGCCGCACGCGGCATCTATGCCGCGCGCGGGTTCAAGCGGGTCAAGTCCGAGCCCTACGAGGGCTTCGGCCAGCAGCTGGTCGGCGAGACCTGGGAGCTGAAGCTGTAGCGCCAGCGCCTTACTGCATGAACCAGCCGTGGCTCACGACCAGCGACTGGCCGGTCAGCGCGTTGGTCGGGAAGGCGGCGAACAGGAGCGCCACGCGGGCGACGTCCTCGGTGGTGGTGAACTCGCCGTCCACCGTCTCCTTGAGCATGACGTTCTTGACCACCTGTTCCTCGGTGATGCCCAGGGTCCTGGCCTGTTCGGGAATCTGCTTCTCGACCAGCGGCGTGCGCACGAAGCCGGGGCAGATCACGTTGGCGCGCACGCCATGCTTGGCCCCCTCCTTCGCGACCGTCTTGGCCAGCCCGATCAGGCCGTGCTTCGCGGTCACGTAGGGCGCCTTGAGGACCGAAGCCTCCTTCGAATGCACCGAGCCCATGTAGATCACGCTGCCGCCGCGGCCCTGCGCGTACATATGCTTGAGGCACGCCTTGGTGGTGAGGAAGGCGCCGTCGAGATGGATGGCCAGCATCTTCTTCCAGTCGGCGAAGCTGAATTCTTCCACCGGATGCACGATCTGGATGCCGGCATTGCTGATCAGGATGTCGATGCCGCCGAAGGCCTTGGCCGCATCCTCGACCGCCGCATCGACCTGGTCTTCGCTGGTGACATCGACGCCGACGCCGATGGCGCTCGCACCGGTGGCAACGAGTTCGGCGGCGGTGGCATCGGCGGCCTGCTTGTTGAGGTCGGCGATCACGACCTTCGCGCCTTCCTGCGCGAAGAGGATGGCGATCTCCTTGCCGATGCCGCTGGCCGAGCCGGTGATGAAGGCGACCTTGTCCTTGAGTTGCATGGGGTTTCCTTTGCTTGATCGAAGTCGAGGGAGGTTGAGGGGATGGGGGGAATCTACCGCGCGCTCGTGACCTGAGCGTGCGATGTGCGGATCTCCGGCACCTTCATCGGGTGGCGAACGCGCGGCATGTTGGGTTCGGTCAGGTCAAAGGTGGTCACGCCACTGCCCTGCGATGCGGCCTGCAGCCATTCCGGATGCTCGAACGTGTTGCGGATATCCCGCTGGCCGGCTTCCCAGTGTTCGTCGACCGAGGCACGGGAGAACTCGTAGTCCTTCGAGTCCAGCTCGTAGGGCTTGTCGCGGTAGATGAGGTGAACGATCTCGATCGGCTTGTGCGACAGCTGCGCGCACACCGCCACCACGCTGGGGTCCTTGCGCAAGGCGGCGGGCAGCTTGCCGATCAGGTCGGCCACGGCCTGCTGCAGGTTCATGTTCGACGCCAGGGCGTCGGTGTTCATGCGGGTCCGGCTCGAATAGGTGATGTCCTTCTGACGCTCCATGGTCTCGGAGAGCGTCCGGGGCATCGCGCCGCGGGCGCTGAAGAGGTCGACCTGCAGCACCATGAGGGGCTCGGTACGCGGATGCATGTCGAGCACGTACTGCAGGGGGGTGTTGGAGACGATACCGCCGTCCCAGTAGTCCTCGCCGTCGATGTGCACCGGGGCGAAGCCGGGCGGCAAGGCGCCGCTGGCCATGATGTGCTCGGGCCCGATGCGCTCGACCGTGTTGTCGAAATAGATCGAGTTGCCCGTGCGCACGTTGACCGCGCCCACGCTGAAGCGGGTGCCGCATTCGTTGATGCGGTCGAAGTCAACCAGCCGTTCGAGCGTCGCCCGAAGCGGATCGGTGTCGTAGTAGCTCAGCACCGGCGCGGCGCCGCCCATCAGGAGTGCCGGGCTGTGGCGGGGCTTGAAGAAGCCCGGGATACCGAAGGCCGCCGCGGAGAGGGCGCTCCACTGGTTGAACCATGTCCGGTCCCCCCACGCGGGCGTCAGGCTCTGGCCCGGGCCGGAGGACAGAAGATCCCAGACCTCGCGCAAGCGGTCGACGCGCCGCTCGGGTGGATTGCCGGCGATCAGCGCGGCATTGATGGCGCCGATCGACACGCCGGCCACCCAGTCGAGCACCTTGCGTTTTTCGATGAGGCCCGCATACACGCCGGCCTGGTACGCGCCGAGGGCACCACCGCCCTGCAGCACGAGCGCCTTCCTGGCGCTGTTGATATCAATGCGAGAGACGGCTGGTGGCCGGGAGGGTATTGCGGAAGAGGAGAGCGTCGGCTTTTTCATGCCGCCATTGGACACCAGTCGAACCGCATCTCGCCTGACCCGCCCGGTCGGGCCTGCATTACATCTTCGGCAGCATCTGGCCGCGGATCTCGCCACCCGGGTTGGCCGCCGTGTGGACATTGGCATACCAGCGCCCGGCCATAAGGTCGGCGGCCTGGGCCGGGGTGAGCGTGGCCTGCCCTTCGATCGGGCTGGCCGGGCTCGCGAACGGCAGCACGACAGCGGCGTTGGCGCCGGCGGCGGCCGGGCCGTGGAAGTGCGCGGCGGTGGCCGGACCGCTCAGGCCGCTGTAGGTGATCTTGTACTTCAGGACGTTGCTGTCCTTGTCCAGCCAGGCTTCGGCGAGGCCGCTGCCACGGGTCATGTTGGGGGGAACCTCGCTGGCCGCATTCATCGTCCCGCTGAAGCTCGCGGTGTTGGACTTCGACATCATTCCGCAACCCGCGAGTACTGCGGTTGCGGCGCCTGCCACGAGGGCCATGCGCAAAAGGGTGCCGTATCGAGTCATGTGCGAATCTCCATCTGTTTCTGAACTGGCCAGCATAGACACGGCCGGGCGCGCGCCGTGTCGGCCACGAGCCCGTCTTGCATCGCCGATGGCATCATCCGCCGGATGGATGCCCTCCCCTGCGCTCACGATGTCGCGGACTTCTGGCGACAAGCCGGCCCCCGGCGGTGGTTCGCCAAGAATGAAGCCTTCGATGCCGACTTCAAATCGCGCTTCGAATCCGCCCACCATGCCGCGGCGACCGGCGCGCTGGACCATTGGGCCAGCGAGGCCGAAGGCGCACTGGCCCTGCTGGTACTGCTGGACCAGTTCCCGCGCAATGCCTGGCGCAACAGCGGGCACATGTTCGCGACCGATGGCAAGGCGCTGGCGATCGCACGCGGCGCGATCGACGCCGGCCTCGACCGCAAGGTGGAGCAGGCGCTGCGGCCGTTCTTCTATCTGCCATTCATGCATTCGGAAAGCCTGGCGGACCAGGAGCTCTCGATCACCCTCAACGCGGCACTCGACAAGAACACGCTGCGCTATGCGGTGATGCACCGCGACATCATTGCGCGCTTCGGACGCTTCCCCCACCGCAACAGCGTGCTGGGTCGCGACACGACGTCGGACGAAAAGAAATTTCTCGATGAGGGCGGGTTCTCCGGCTAAGTCCTTCGCCAGTCATTTCCTGCAAAGACAAGTCAATTTCGAACGGCGGCGATTCTCGCCAATTCTGCGCACATTGCAAACACTCAAGTGACATTTGTTCGCACGCCGCAGACAATCTTCGCATCTTCAGTGGCGGGACATCAATCAATCTTCAGAAAATTAGCGGCGCAATTATTTTTTGATTGAGTCCATGCCTAAGATCAGCAAACAGTTCGCCCCCACTACATATGCTGAAGAACATAATTCTTCCGAAAAACATCCTTTCTCGAGCGCGCCCGGGCAAGCGGCTCAGACAATCGCCTCTCTCCCCGCCAATCAGCTCGTTGAAGGCCTTCCGAAGCGCCGTCAACGGGTTGAAGAAAACGCACCGGACCCTCGGCCTTCGGGCACCGCATCAGCCCGGGAGATGTTCAAGAGTGCGGCACAGCGCGTGACAGCAAGACCCATCACGCAAGAAGAAATCAATATGGCACGTGCTCGCGCCGATGCCGTCACCTACAAGACGGTTTTCAATGCCATTCAGGAGCGATACAAGTCGTTTTCACAAGCCACGGAAACAGGACACGAGGGGATGGCAGGCGTTACCGGAGATATTGCGGACGTCAAAATTGGAGACCTTGTTTCCATCCTCCGGCATATCGCTGCCAACGATGACCGCAGACTCGACGCCGCCAGAAAATCAGCCATTTCCCCTCTCTTCGAAAAAATCTATCTCATGGAGAGCAAGGAGCAGGGCTGGAATCTGCGGCTTCATCAATTCGCCCCGGGAGGCAAGGCACAAGGGGAGGAGGAAATGCCGCACTATCATCGATGGACCCTCGCCTCCAAATTGCTTAAAGGCGGGTACGACAATAGAAATTTTCGTGAAATCCCTGATTCCGAAGCAACAGCGGACGAAAAACTGCACAAATACAGACTTGGGCCGGCGCCGGCGGGTGCGTCGAGCCGGTCGATGCTCCATGAGGGGCCCGTTGGCATGCGGATCACCCGCGACACGTTATTTCATGAGGGACAGGTTCGGCATTTCCCGATTGCGCTGCCTCACAGCGTCGTCGATCTCAGTCAACACACGGGTACGGGCATGACCCTGGCACATACCGCGAAGCCTGTAACGGATAGTTCTTTCACATATCGCACAAGTGAAAATCTCAACTCCGTGCCGCAGGAACAGTCAGCATCTCCCCAGGAATTCATCGCCTCTCTGCACAGCAAGGTCGCGTTCCTGCAATTGATTTCCTTGCGCGACGCCCTGCACAACCATCTCAAGGAAAAAGACCCACGGGCGCTCACTGCCAATGAGATCAGGCACCTTGAGGACTCCAGCGCGCCCAACTACATGGAAACTTCCCTGCTGCCTGCGCTTGCCATATCCAACCTGGCGGCGCGCGAGGGCGCGCCAAGCGATGAATTCAGTCCCGAGACCGTGAAGTTCCTGCGGGACAAGCTTCGGAAAATTGACGAATCTTCGTTTGCCGATCTGATCAAAGCCAACCAGCAGCACATCGAGAAGAAACCTCTCCACCGAGGTATTTTCCTGGGAGCAGTTGCGAACCATGGTCGAGAAGAAATAGGGATTTCGATCATCCAGGGGAGCACGGCCCTTTCGCGCCCGGCCGCACGGTGTGCTTGAGCGATCCATAGGTATGCGCGTAGACCCAGGTGAACTCGACGCCCAGCAGAAAGATCTGCGCCGAGTAATAGACCCATACCAGCACCACGACCAGCGACCCGGCCGCGCCGTAGCCCGAAGCCACACTGCTCTTGCCGATATACAGCCCGATCAGGTGCTTGCCCAGCGTGAACAGGAGCGCGGTGACCGCGGCGCCCACCCAGACGTCGCGCCACTGCACCCGCACGCGCGGCATGATCTTGTAGATCATCGCGAAGCCCACCGTGACCATCGCGAAGCTGAAGACGAAGTTGACGCCCTGCGCCAGCGCCTCCCAGTTGCCGAACACAGGCGACCACCACTTGCCGAGGGCCGCCAGCGCGGCGCTGGCCACCAGCGACACCATCAGCAGAAAGCCGATGCTCATGATCATGCTGAAGGACAGGAGACGCACGCGCACCAGGTTCAGGAGACTGGTGCTGGCTTCCCGTGCCGGGGCGCGCCAAATGCGATCGAGCGCGTCCTGCAATTCGCCGAAGACCGTGGTGGCGCCAAGCACCAGCAAGACAAACCCGATCACCGTGGCGACGATGCCCTCCGCCGGCTTGTTGACGGACCGCAGCATGCCCTGCACCGCACGCGCGCCATCGTCGCCCATGAGGCCCGAGAGTTGCGCGAAGATCTCGCCGCGCGCCGCGTTCTCGCCGAACACCAGCCCGGCGACCGAGATCACGATCAACAACAGCGGCGCCACCGAGAACACCGTGTAGTAGGCCAGGGCCGCGCCCATGCTCGGCGCGTAGTCGGCCTTCCATGAGGCGAAGGCCTCCCGGAACAGGTGGAAGACTGCCAGCGCGCTTGCTTTCATGCGTCCAGTGTCGCAGCCCGTGCGCCGATGGCAAGTCGGACAAGTTCCGCCAGCACGTTGTCGCGTGCGCAACGATAATCGCCGCCAATGCATCCGGCCCCCCCTCCCGCGGCATCGACACCCGATCGCCCGCAACCCCAATCTCCGCGCGACCTGTTCGTTTCCTTCACCTGGCTTGCGTTGCAGGGCTTCGGCGGCGTTCTCGCCATCGTGCAGCGCGAGATGGTCGAGAAGAAGCGCTGGCTCACGCCCGACGAGTTCCTGGAAGACTGGGCGGTAGCCCAGGTGCTGCCGGGGCCTAACGTGATCAACCTCGGCCTGATGCTCGGCGACCGCTACTTCGGCCTGCGCGGCGCGCTGGCCGCCGTGGCGGGCATGCTGACAGTGCCCCTCGGGGTGATCCTGGTGCTGGCCGTGCTCTATGCGCAGTTCGCCGCCAATCCCCAGGTCGCGGGCGCCTTGCGCGGCATGGGCGCCGTGGCGGGCGGTTTGATTGCCGCCACCGGCATCAAGCTGATCCCGCAGCTGCGCAAGCACCCGCTCGGCTTCGTCACCTGCCTCGCCTTCGTGGCGTTGGTCTTCTCGGCGGTTGCCATCGCGCGTGTCCCGCTCGGCTGGGTCCTGCTGGTCGTCGGCGGGCTCACCTGCGCATGGACCTGGTGGAAGATCGAGCCATGACCATCGTGATGCACTGGCACGACTGGCTGTCCCTGTTCGCGCAATACCTGATGCTTTCGCTGTTCTCGATCAGCGGCGCCATCACCACGGTCCCCGACATGCAGCGTTACCTGGTGGCCCAGCATGGCTGGCTGACGGAAGCGCAGTTCAGCTCCTCGGTGGCCATCGCCCAGGCGGCGCCGGGGCCCAATGTGCTCTTCGTCGCGCTGATGGGCTGGAACGTGGGGCTCAATGCGGGGGGCGGCATCGGTGCCGGGCCGCAGGCGTGGCTGCTGGGGCTGTTCGGGCTGGCCATCACGATGGTCGGCATCATGCTGCCCAGCACCACGCTGACCTACTTCGCGACCCGCTGGGGCCACCGCAACCGCCAGCGGCGCGGTGTTCGCGCCTTCAAGCAAGGCATGGCGCCGGTCGTCGTCGGCCTGTTGATCGCCACTGGCTGGATACTTTCTTCAGGTAACCATGCCGGCAGCGCGCCTGCATGGCACCTCTGGCTGCTGACCGGTGTCGCGGCGCTTATCGTCTGGCGAACGCGTCTTCATCTGCTGCGGCTGCTGGCGGTGGGTGCACTGCTCGGCGCGCTTGGCTTTGTTTGATCCACTCACGGGGAAACATCCATGGAACTGCGTTCTCTCGGCCGCTCCGGCCTTCAGGTCTCGCCGCTGGCCTTCGGCGGCAATGTGTTCGGCTGGACCGTGGACGAGGCACTCTCGTTCCGCCTGCTCGACGCCTGGCTCGACGCCGGCTTCAACTTCATCGACACCGCGGACGTCTATTCGAGCTGGGCGCCGGGCCATGTCGGCGGCGAATCCGAGACCATCATCGGCAAATGGCTCAAGCGCGGCGGCAAGCGCAACAGCGTGGTGCTGGCGACCAAGGTCGGGATGCCGATGGGCGACAAGAAGGGCCTTTCGCCGGCCTACATCCGCGAAGCAGTGGACGCGTCGTTGCGGCGCCTGCAGACCGACCGCATCGACCTGTACCAGTCGCACCAGGACGACCCGGATACGCCGCTCGAAGACACCCTCGGCACTTTCGCGGAGCTGATCAAGGCGGGCAAGGTGCGCGCGATCGGTGCGTCGAACTACACAGCCCCGCGCCTGGCGGAAGCGCTCGATGTTTCCGCTCGCCTGGGCCTCCCGCGCTACGAAAGCCTGCAGCCGCTCTACAACCTGTACGACCGCGCCGTTTTCGAGGACGCACTGGAGCCGCTGTGCGTCGAACGCGGCATCGGCGTGATCAACTTCTATGCGCTGGCGGCCGGTTTCCTCACGGGCAAGTACCGCAGCGAGGCGGATGTCCGCAAGAGCGCCCGCGGCGCCAACACAACGAAGAAGTACCTCAATGCACGGGGGCTGCACATTCTTTCAGCGCTCGACGCAGCCGCCAAGACGTACGGCGCGACGCCGGGGCAGATCGCCATCGCATGGCAGATTGCTCGGCCCTCGATCACGGCGCCGATCGCAAGCGCGACCTCGATCCAGCAGCTCGACGAACTCGTCGTTGCCGCGAGCCTGAAGCTCGACGCGGAAACCATCGCGGCGCTCGACGCGGCGAGCGCAGAGACCGCACAGCGGTAGGCACGCTCCCACACGCATTGGCGACTGTCGCCGCCGTGCCGGCGCGTGGATGCGCAGAGACTGGGTCCATCCAAAATTCGGAGAGAGAACCATGTCTTTTGCGCTTTATATGATCGGATTCCTGATCTTCCTGGCCGGTGTGGGCTGGGGTGCCTCGGTCGCGGGCGTGCCGACGCTCTATATCGGCATCGGCGCGCTGATCCTGTTGGGCGTGGGCATCTTCAGCGCCGTGGGACGCACGCGCAGCAAGGATCCCTCATAAGGGCTCAGGGGCGCCGCCTGCGAGGCCTCGCAGGCCATTCAGGCTGTACGCTTGCCGCATGAACCCGACAGATCCCCTGGCCCCACCCGAACTCGCCTATTTCGCCGATCTCAAGGTGGAGGTCGGCCTTCCCCAAGTGCTGAGCCAGGGCCCACGCGGCCTGCGCCGGCTGGTGCCGATCACCGGAGGAGAGGCGCGCGGCGACGGCTGGACGGCACGCGTGCTGCCAGGCGGCACCGATTTCCAGCTGATCGTCAGCGACACGCTGTCCGAACTGGATGCCCGCTACGGACTGGAGACCGACGCCGGAGACCTGATCTACGTCCAGAACCACGCGGTTCGCGCTGCGCCCGCGGCGATCATGGCGAAATTGCTGCGCGGCGAGCCGGTGGATCCTGCGCAGATCTACTTCCGCTGCACCCCGCGATTCGAGACCGCCTCGCCGGCCCTGCGCTGGATCGGCGAGCGCATGTTCATCGGTGTCGGCGTGCGGCATCCATCGCAGGTCGTCATGCGCTTCTTCGCGCTGCTGTAACCGCCGGGAACGATTGCGCTCGCAAGAAAGTCAATGGATGTCGATCGATGACATTGCCAGCGCAATCAAGGAGCGCAACATGGAAGAGGATGGCGAGGTCAGGCGCTTCGTCTACCAAGGATGGGAGATCCGCATCTGCCTGACGCCGTCGGTCGGCGACCATGCCGGTGGTCATGCCGACCTCTGGCGCGACGCGGTCCACAAGTGCCGGGTCGCATTGTCCGGCCGTTACGCGGACGAGGTGCAGGCCTGCGATGCGCTGGAGCGCAAGGCCCGGGCGTGGGTGGACGACTGGCACTCCCGCGACCACACGGGCCAGACCGATTTTGCGGACCTCTAGCCCCCGGCTGCAAGCGCCGCGCGCACCTCAGCCGGCGATGCGTTGCCGCATCGCCTCGTAGAGGCATACGCCGCTCGCGACCGACACATTGAGGCTCTCGACCGCGCCCGCCATCGGAATGCTCACCAACTCATCGCAGGTCTTGCGCGTGAGTTGCCGCATCCCTTCGCCTTCCGCGCCCAGCACCAATGCCAGCGGACGCCTCAGGTCGCTCTGGTAGAGCGTGCGAGGTGCATCGTCGCTCGTGCCCACGCACCAGATGTTGCGTTCCTTGAGTTCGCCCATGGTGCGCGCGAGATTGGTCACCATGAAGTACGGCACCGTGTCGGCCGCGCCGCTGGCCACCTTGGCCACCGTGGCGTTGATCCCAGCCGCATGGTCTTTCGGTGCGATCACCGCATGCGCGCCCGCGCCGTCGGCCACACGCAGGCAGGCACCCAGGTTGTGCGGATCGGTGACACCGTCGAGCACCAGCAGCAGCGGCACCGTGCCGGCGGCCTCGAGGCCTTCCAGCAGCTCGTCGAGCGAATGGGTCTGTGCGATGGGCTCCACCCGCGCCGCGACGCCCTGGTGGCCGTGGCCTCCGCTGAGCTTGGCCAGGCGAAGGCCGTCGGCTTCCACCAGGCGGACGCCTGCATCCTGCGCACGCGCGATGAACTGCCGCATGCGCGCATCGCGTCGGGCGGGATCGTAGAGCACCTCGAGCACGGATTTCGGCGCGGTCTTGATTCGCACGCCCACGGCGTGAAAGCCGAAGATCACTTTGGGGGAAGACATGCGGGGATTATCGAGCCCTGTTCATGCGCCCGGCCCGGCGGGTACCAGGCGGCCGGCTTCGATCGTGATCCGATGCTCGCACCGCGACGCAATGCCACGGTCGTGGGTCACCAGCACGAGCGTCGTGCCGAGCTCACGGTTCAGGTCGAACATCAGCTTCATCACCTGCTCGCCGGTCGCGAAGTCGAGGCTGCCCGTGGGCTCGTCCGCCAGGAGCAGCGCCGGCTGGACGACGAAAGCGCGCGCGAGCGCCACGCGCTGCTGCTCGCCGCCCGAGAGCACCTTGGGATAATGGCCGAGCCGCTGGCCTAGACCGACGCGGCCGAGCATCTCGGTGGCCGACTTGCGCGCATCCCTGCGATCGGCCAGTTCCAGCGGCAGCATCACGTTCTCGAGCGCGCTCAGGTTGCCGAGCAACTGGAAGCTCTGGAACACAAAGCCGACCTTCTGGGCGCGCAATGCCGCGCGATCATCCTCGTCGAGCGCGAACAGGTCCTGGCCCGCGAGCTTCACCGTGCCGCGCGTGGGCGTGTCCAGGCCCGCGATGATCGACAGCAGCGTGCTCTTGCCCGAGCCCGAGGCGCCGACGATCGCGGCGGTCTCCTTCGCTCCCAGGGTGAAATCGATGTCCTGCAGAATGTCCAGGGTGCCGGTGGAGTCCGTGACTGACTTGAAAACATGCTCGACAGCAACAATTGCAGTGGATGGGCCATCGGATCGGATTGAGGACATTGAAAGGTTTCGCGGGATGAATCGACGCCACTTTATCTTGAGCGGCGCGCTGGCCGGCAGTGCGGGGTCATGGGTGGTCGCACAAGCACAGGCTTCGGCGGCCAGGGCACCCGTGATCCTGGTGGTCGGCGATTCGCTTTCCGCCGAGTACGGCCTCAAGCGCGGCGAGGGATGGGTACCCCTTCTGGAGAAGCGGCTGGCGCAACAGAAGATCCCGGCCACGGTGATCAACGCCAGCATCAGCGGCGACACCAGTGCTGGCGGCCGCTCCCGGCTCGCTGCCTTGCTTGCGCAGCACAAGCCGACCCACGTGGTGCTCGAGTTGGGCGCGAACGACGCGCTGCGCGGGCTTGCGCTCGCCAGCACCGAGGACAACCTGCTGCAGATGACCCGGGCCGCGCAGGCCGCTGGCGCGCAGGTGCTGATCATCGGCATCCAGGTGCCGCCCAACTACGGCGGCGACTACACGCGTCGCTTCGAAGCGGTCTTCACCAAGGTAGCGGAGACCGCGAAGGCCGCCGTGGTGCCCTTCCTGCTGAAGGGCATCGCGGATGCGCCCGATGCGGCGACGCTGTTCCAGGCCGACCGCATCCATCCCATTGCCGCCGCCCAGCCACGGATGCTGGACAACGTGTGGCCCGCATTGCGCAAGCTGCTGCCCAAGTAGGCGGCACACCCCGGAATGCCACGAGCAAGAAAGCCGCCGCGGGCCAGGGGCCTGCGGCGGCTTTCTTGCGGATCGGTGCCGGATCGGTCAGCCGTTCTTGGTCGGCAATTCGGGGACCGTGGGGGGATCGCGTTCCAGCGAGGCCACATCGGTTTCCGGATCGCCCGGCGCAAGACCGTCACTGCTGGGACTCAGCTTGCGGTGGGCTTTCTCCCGCAGCTTTTCTTCCTTCTTCTTCTTCTTTGCGAGTTCTTTCTGGCGCTTCTCGTAGCCGTAATTTGGTGTTGCCACTGCTTCTCCTTGAGGCGAGGCAGTCCCGGTGACTGCGCGTGCTTCGACTGTACGCGATATCCGAGGGGGCTCAGAGTGTTGAAAGGGCCTGTTGCAGGTCCGCGCGCAGGTCCTCCGTATCCTCCAGTCCGATGGAAAAACGCACCAGGGTGCCCCTGTGCGGCCATCGCGCGACGGCCGGATCGCGCATCAGGCCGATGTCATAGGGCACGACCAGGCTGATCGGCCCGCCCCAGGAGTAGCCGAGGCGAAAGAGCGTCAAGCTGTCGCAGAAACGATCGACTTGTTCCGCACTGTAACGAGCATGGAACACGATAGAGAAAATGCCGGCGGCCAGATCGGTCGCTCCGCACAGCCGGAGCCAGTTGGCGTGGCCCGGCGAGCCTTCGAGCGCGGGATGCAGCACCTGCGCGATCTCCTCGCAGCCTTCGAGCCAGCGGGCAAGTTCGCGCGCGCTGCGGTCGTGCGCCGCGTAGCGCAGCGCGATGCTGGGCAGCGAGCGCAGCAGGGTCTCGACGTCGCCGATCCCGATGCCGAAGCCCATGCGCATGTGCGTGAGCTTGATCGCGCGGTGCAGGCGCTCGTCCCGCGTGATCACACTCCCCATCAGCACGTCGCCGCCGCCGCTGGGGTACTTGGTCAGCGCATGGACGGACACGTCGGCGCCCTGCCCCGTTCCATTGAAATCGAAGGGCGCGAAGGCCAGGCCGGCGCCCCAGGTGTTGTCGAGCGCGGTGAGGATCCCGCGCGCGCGGCACAGGCCCACCAGCGCCGGCAGGTCGGGGAACTCCATGGTGACCGAGCCCGCCGCCTCCACCCAGACCAGCCTGGTGCGGTCGGACAATTTGGCCGCGAGATCGGCCGGGTTCATGGCGTCGTACAGCTTGTGGGTGATGCCGAAATTCGCCAGTTCGCCCGTGGCGAGGGCCTTGTTGGGCCCATAGGCGTTGTCGGGGATCAGGACCTCGTCGCCGGTCTTGAGCAGCGCGAAGGACACCAGCGAGATCGCGGCCAGTCCACTGGGCACGAGCAGGCACTCGGTGCCGCCTTCCAGCGTGGCGAGCCGCTCCTCCAGCGTGAAGGTCGTGGGCGTGCCGTGCAGGCCGTAGGTGTAGCCTGCCTTGGTTTTCCAGTCGCGCGCGCGCATGGCGGCGACGTCGGCGAAGAAGACCGTGGAGGCCTTGAACACGCCCGGCTGCGGGGACTCGAAGCGCGCGGGCGGAACGTAGGGATGGTGGATCAGGTCGGTGATGGGCTTGCGCATGCCGCCAATGCTAGTCGACCTCGCCGCTGGCGCAGGATCGCCTGGCCGGCGGTCAGACGGACCACTTCTCGAGAAGCCGTTCCGCGCCCATCGAGTCGTACCCTTCGAAGGGCTGGTGAATCCACGGATTGGTCGGCAGAAACTCGACCGAATAGTCCGGCGTGAAGGTTGACATCGCCTTGGTCCAGAGGACCGCGCTGCGCAGCTCTGTAATGGGCTTGTAGTTGCTCTTGAGCATCTCGACCACGGCATGCAGCGTATGGCCGGAATCGGCGAGGTCGTCGACCAGGAGCACCTTGCCCGCAATCTCGCCCTTGGGCGTGGTGATGAAGCGCGCGATGTCGAGATGGCCCTGGATCGTGCCGGCATCGGCGCGATACGAACTGGTCGACATGATCGCCAGGGGCTTGCTGAAGATGCGCGACAGCACATCGCCGGGCCGCATGCCGCCACGCGCGAGGCACAGGATGGTGTCGAACTCCCAGCCCGACTGGTAGACCTTGATCGCAAGCTTCTCGATCAGGTTGTGGTACTCGTCGTAGCTCACGTAGAGGTGTTTGCCGTCTTCGGTCAACATGGGCTCTTCTCCGTCAATTCAGGGTATGGATGACTTGTGCGGGGAACACTGCGCAACCGGCTGCGCCGGGCCGCCGGTGTTGCCCCCTGCAAGGCGGTTGGCGGCCACACGAAGTGTGGCCAGCGCGGGTGTCACTCGGCAAGATACGGATGGCGCATCATGATCGTATGGTCGCGGTCGGGGCTGGTGGAAACCATATGGATCGGTACGCCCGTGACCTGCTCGATACGCTGCAGGTACAGCCGAGCATTGACCGGCAGCTTGTCATATTGCGTGACACCCACCGTGCTCTCGCTCCATCCCGCGAGCACCTCGTAGACCGGCGTGCATCGCTCGATCTCGTCGGCGCCCATGGGCAGGATGTCGGTGTATTCGCCATCGAGCTGGTAGCCGGTGCACAGCTGCAGTTCCTCGAGACCGTCCAGCACGTCGAGCTTGGTAATGCAAAGACCGCTCAGGCCGTTGACCTGCGCCGAACGCTTCAGGAGCGCGGCGTCGAACCAGCCGCAACGGCGGCTGCGCCCCGTGGTGACGCCCTTCTCGGCGCCGACCGTGCTCAGGTGGTAGCCGACGGTGCCGGGCTTCTCCCAATCGAGTTCGGTCGGGAACGGCCCTCCGCCAACCCGCGTGCAGTAGGCCTTGGTGATCCCCAGCACGTAGTGCAGCATGCCCGGGCCGACGCCGGAACCGGCGGCCGCGTTCCCCGCCACGCAGTTGCTCGAAGTCACATAGGGATAGGTGCCGTGATCGACGTCGAGCAGGGTGCCCTGCGCACCTTCGAACAAGAGATTGGCGCCGGCGCGATGCGCGTCGTTGAGCTCGCGCGAGACATCGGCCATCATGGGCTTGAGCAGCTCGGCGTGGCGCATCGCCTCTTCGTAGACGGTGTCGAAGTCGATGGCCGGCGCGCTCAGCACCTGCGTGAGCACATGGTTGTGCAGGTCGAGCAGCACGCGCAGCTTGGTGGCGAAGCGATCGGGGTGCTTCAGATCCTGCACGCGCAGCGCGCGGCGTGCGATCTTGTCCTCGTAGGCCGGGCCGATGCCGCGGCCGGTGGTGCCGATCTTCTCGACCCCGCCCTTTTCGCGGTAGGTCTCGCGCGCGATGTCGAGCGCGGCGTGGAAGGGCAGGATCAGCGGGCAGGCCTCGCTGATGCGCAGGCGCGAACGCACTTCGACGCCAGCCTTCTCCAGCCCTTCGATCTCCTCGAACAACTTGGCGGCGGAGAGCACGACACCGTTGCCGATGTAGCACTTGACGCCAGGCCGCATGATGCCGCTGGGGATCAGGTGCAGCGCGGTCTTGACGCCGTTGATGACCAGCGTGTGGCCCGCGTTGTGGCCGCCCTGGAAGCGCACGACGCCCTGCGCGCTCTCGGTCAGCCAGTCGACCAGTTTGCCCTTGCCTTCGTCGCCCCATTGGGTGCCGACGACGACCACGTTTCTTCCGGTGGTAACGCTCATGATTTTTCGCTTTTCAAGATTCAGATGGCTTGCACGCGCCATTGGCTGCCGTGCCCGACGAGCTCACGGTCGCAATGGAACTCGTCGATTTCGCTGTCGTGGCCGGGCAGGACGCAGACCACGGTCTCGCCCTTGCCGCGCAGCTCGGCGATGGCCTTGTTGAGGCCCTCGTCATCGCTCCAGGGCGCCCGGATGGCAGCGCGCAGCGGTCTTGCCGGCAGCACGCCGACCAGTTCGCGCACGTCCAGACTGAAGCCCACCGCCGGTCGATTGCGGCCAAAGATGGCCCCGACTTCGTCATAGCGGCCGCCGCGCACCAATGCATCGCTGGCGCCGTCGGTGTAGATGCCGAAGCGCATGCCGCTGTAGTACGCGTAGCCGCGCATGTCGGCCAGGTCAAAGCTGACGCGGGCGCCTTCGAGCCGGGCGGCGAGCTGCTTCAGGCCCGCGAGCGCAGCGCGCACGCCCTCGGTGGCCGGCAAGGCCTTGGCGGCCTCGTCGAGGACCGAGGCGTCGCCGTACAGCTGCACGAGGGCAAGCAGGCCGTCGCGGGACGGCGCCGGGAAATCGACAGTGAGTTCGCGCAGCGTGCTGGCGTCCTTGGCCACCAGGGCGGCATGCACGCGGGCGAGCATGGCGGCATCGGCGGGCACGCCGGCGAAGAGCGACCGCACGATGCGGGCATCCGCGAGATCGACGATGACCGGGCCGCGCCCTTGCCCGGCCACACCGGCCGCACGAAGGCAGTCGAGCGCGAGGCGCAGGATCTCGATGTCGGCTTCGAGCCCCGCGTGACCGTAGATCTCGGCGCCGAACTGGAGGGGCTCGCGCGTCGCGTGCGGCCGGTCGGGCCGCGTATGCAGCACGGGGCCGCAGTAGCAGAGTCGAGCGACCCCCTGGCGATTGAGAAGATGCGCATCGATGCGCGCCACCTGCGGCGTGGTGTCGGCGCGCAAGCCCATGCTGCGCCCCGAAAGCTGGTCGACCAGCTTGAAGGTTTGCAGATCGAGTGCCTCGCCGGTGCCGGAAAGCAGGGATTCAAGGTGCTCGAGCATCGGCGGCATCACCAGCTCGTAGCCGTAGCCACGGGCAGTGTCGAGCAGCTGACGTCGAAGTTCTTCGATGTGGCGCGCCTCGGAAGGCAGCACATCGGCAATGTGATCCGGGAGGACCCAGGCGGACATGGGGATCGGGGGCGTGGTTAAACCGGGATTCTACCGGGCCAGCGTCAGTCCAAGATCCAGAGAAGTGCCAAGCCCAGAAGAATGCTACAAAGGCCGAAGAAACGCAGCTGCCCATCGCGCAGCTGCATGAGCTGTCCGAAGCCTCGTCGCCAGTTGCTCGGCGAGAGGAAAGGCAGGAGCCCCTCGATGACCAGGACGAGCGCCAGGGCGCTCCAGAAGGTGTCTGCGCTCACGCCGTCAAACGCCTCACCGACGTGGAGGTGCCGTCGCCGGGGCGGAGCCCGACCCTTGCATCGCGCGGAAGAAATCGGACGAGGGATCGAGCACCATCACGTCGCTCTTCTTGTTGAAGCTCTGCTTATAGGCGTCGAGGCTGCGATAGAACAGCGCGAACTGGGGGTCGCGGCCGAAGGCGCCGGCATAGATCGACGCCGCGCTCGCATCGCCCTCGCCCTTGATCTTCTGCGCATCGCGGTAGGCGTTGGCGACGATCACCTCGCGCTGGCGATCGGCATCGGCACGGATCTTCTCGCCTTCGGCGACGCCGGTCGAACGCAGCTCGTTGGCGACGCGCTTGCGCTCCGCCTCCATGCGCCGGTAGACCGATTCGGTGATCGCCTCGACGTAATCGACGCGCGTGATGCGCACATCGACCACATCGAC
Organism: Variovorax sp. 01T432; assembly: GCF_056398605.1. Classification (NCBI taxonomy): domain Bacteria; kingdom Pseudomonadati; phylum Pseudomonadota; class Betaproteobacteria; order Burkholderiales; family Comamonadaceae; genus Variovorax; species Variovorax sp. 01T432. The sequence continues at coordinate 24,889 of NZ_JBFTPS010000043.1, read as the reverse complement.
GCCCCAGGGCTTGGCTCCCTTCACCACGGACAGCACCTCCCGCTGGACGTCGGCCATGAGCGCCTCGCGCCGCACCGAGATCAGATCGCGCACCGTCCGCTTGTTCACGTTCTCCTGGAACGCATTGCGCACCACGCGGTTGAGTTGCATGGCCCCCGCATTCTCGTCGAGGCCGACGTTGCGAATGTATTCCGAAGGATTGCTGATGCGCCAGCGCACATACCAGTCGACGACGACGCGCTGCTTCTCGGCCGTGAGCATGGGCTCGGGATCGAGACTGGAGAGCGTGAGCAGGCGCTTGTCGATGTAGGACACGTTCTGGAAAGGCGGCGGCAGCTTGAAGTTCAAGCCCGGCTCGGTGATCACTTCCTTGATCTGCCCGAGCGCGTAGACCACGCCGAACTGTCGCTGGTCGACCACGAAAAGCGTCGAGCTCAGCAGCGCAAGCACCACGAGGATCGACGATGCGATGAATCCGATTCTGTTCATATCAGGCCTCTCGCCGGGCCGTCCCAAGGGAGGCCTGCACCCTCTCGGAGGGCAGCGAACGAATGTGAGCTTGGGGGTACATGTTCTTCTTCCTCAGCGCACGTCGCGGTCGCGCGAACGGCCATCGCGCGCACGCGCGTCGCCGGGGTTGGGTGCCACCGGGATCACCGACGACTGCGAAGGCGCGGTACCCGCGACACTGGGGCTTGCGGCATCGACCGGCGTACCGGCCGCATTCTGGCCCGTCATCTGCATCAGCTTGTCGAGCGGCAGATAAAGCAGGTTCGAACCTTGCTTGGAATCGACCAGCACCTTCGTCGTGCTGCTGTAGATCTGCTGCATGGCGTCCACATACATGCGGTCGCGCGTGACCTGCGGCGCCTTCTGGTATTCGGCCAGGACCGAAGAGAAGCGCTGCGCATCACCCTGGGCCTGCGCGATGATCCGCGCCTTGTAGGCATCGGACTCTTCCTTGAGGCGCGACGCCGTGCCGGTGGCGCGAGGCACCACGTCGTTGGCATAGGCCTGCGCCTCGTTCTTGGTGCGCTCGCGCTCCTGGCCGGCCTTCAGCACGTCGTCGAAGGAAGCCTGGACCTGCTCGGGCGGACGCACGCCACCCTGCTGAAGGTTGATGCCCACGACTTCGACGCCCACCTTGTAGCGGTCGAGGATGGTCTGCATCAGCGCACGCACGCGCGGCGCGATCTGGTCGCGCTCCTCGGCCAGCGCGGCGTCCATCTTCATCTTACCGACCACTTCGCGCACGGCGGTCTCGGCGACCTGCACAACCGTGTCCGCGGGAGTCTTGCTCTCGTAGAGATAAGCGCGCGCGTCGCTCAAGCGGTACTGCACGGCGAACTTGATCTCGACGATGTTCTCGTCCTCGGTCAGCATGGCGGACTCGCGCAGGCCGGTGGAGCGCACGATGGTGTCGCGCCCCACGTCGGTGGATCGGATCTGCGTGACGACGACAAGCTCGTGGCGCTGGATGGGATACGGCAAGCGCCAGTTGAAGCCGGCGCCCACAGTGGCCTTGTAGCGGCCGAACTGGGTAATCACGGCCTGCTGGCCTTCGTTGACGATGAAGAAGCCGGTTCCCAGCCAGATCAGGACCGCGATCACGGCGATCACGCCCAGGCCGAAGCCCGCGTTCTTCATGTCGGGCTTGAGCCCACCGCCGCCCCCGTTGCCGCCGTTCGGACGGTCGCCGCCACCGCGGCCACCGCCGAACAGGCCGCCCAGTTTGCGATTGAAATCACGCCAGAGCTCGTCGAGGTCAGGCGGCCCCTGATTGGGACCTTGGCCGCGCGGACGGTTGTTGTTGCCGGACGGCGGCGGTGGCGGCTCGCTGTCGGGCCGGTTCGCGGCAGGACGATCGCTGTTCGGCGACGAATCGTCGCCGCGGCCCCATCGTCCGTCGTTCAGGTTGAACACGCCTTGAAAACGTCTCCACACTGGCTTTGCATTCATTCGGTTTTATTCTCTCGTCAGTGGAGGCATTGTGCCAATCAGTTGGCGGCATCGTGCAATTCGATGGCGGCTTCTGGGGTCATGTCCTCGACAGCCACCCGGGCACGCTGCGCGAGTTCGGCCCGCAGGGTCGCAATGCCCTCACCCGTCCGGGCACTTACGAAGATGCGGGCGACCTGCGTTCCGTCGACATCAATCTCGTCGCGCAGATGCAGGGGCCGCTGCGCGCTTTCAAGGGCGTCGAGCTTGTTGAAGACCAGAAGCTGGGGCACGGTGTCCGCGCCGATCTCCTTCAGCACCGCCTGAACCTCGGCCATCTGCTCGGGATGGTGAGGGTTGGACGCATCCACCACGTGCAGCAGCAGATCGGCATCGACCGCCTCCTGCAAGGTGGCCTTGAAGGCATCGATGAGGCCGTGCGGGAGGTCGCGGATGAAGCCGACCGTGTCGGAGATCGAGACCTTGCGGTTCGCCTCGCCGAGATAGAGATGCCGCGTGGTGGTGTCGAGCGTCGCGAACAACTGGTTGGCTGCATACGCGCGCGCCTTGACCAGCGCATTGAACAACGAGGTCTTGCCGGCGTTGGTGTAGCCGACCAGCGAGATGTTGAAGGTGTCACGCCGCTCGCGCTGGCGCCGCTGCGTGCCGCGCTGCCGCTGGACCTTGGCAAGCCTCTCGCGCGTACGCTTGATGGATTCGCCGATCATCCGGCGATCGAGCTCGATCTGTGTTTCGCCGGGCCCGCCACGCGTGCCGATGCCGCCACGCTGGCGTTCCAGGTGGGACCAGCGCCGCACGAGGCGGGTGCTGAGGTACTGCAGTCGGGCCAGTTCGACCTGCAACTTGCCCTCATGCGAGCGGGCGCGCTGAGCGAAGATCTCGAGAATCAGGAAGGTGCGGTCGTACACGGCAACCCCGAGCTGCCGCTCGAGGTTGCGCTGCTGCGCCGGGCTCAGCGACTGGTCGAAGACCACCTCGCTCGCGCGATGCAATTCAGCGAGTTCGCGAATCTCGTCGGCCTTGCCGCTTCCTACGAAGAACGCGGCATCGGGCGCCTTGCGCTTGCACACCAGGCGCGCGACCGGCTCAAGGCCCGCGGTCTGCGCGAGCAGGCCCAGTTCCTCGAGTTCACCGTCGAAATGGGGCAGCCCGAAATCGACACCGACGAGAACGACGGCGCCTTCCTGGCGGGGAATCAGTTCAGACAAGCGGATTCAGAATTGGAAAAAGCGCGGCGGCAGAACCGCCGCGCTCCGCGCCGTTCAAGCGGGAGCGACGTCGCTCTCGGCGGCCGAGAAGTTGACGGCCCGCCCTGGCACGATGGTGGAGATGGCATGCTTGTAAACCATCTGAGTCACTGTATTGCGAAGCAACACAACGTACTGATCGAAGGACTCGATCTGGCCTTGCAGCTTGATGCCGTTGACCAGATAGATCGAGACCGGCACGTGCTCACGACGCAAGGTGTTGAGGAAGGGGTCTTGCAGAAGTTGCCCTTTATTGCTCACGATATTCTCCGTGTTCAAGAGTAGTTGTTGGACTGGTCACCTTAACACAGCGCCTCCGCGCCTCGGCAACAAACCCCTATGGCCTTCGAAAAATAACGGCACCTAAAAGCAGGAACTTCGGGCGACCGCGAGGGTCATCGGCGGTCATCGGTGCCCAAGCCGCCGGGTGCAAAATGCCCCACCAAGGGGCGCTTCAGCCGTCCTTCTCCGCGTACGGATTGTGCGATGTCTTGAACTCGATGCGCAACGGCGTGCCGACGAGGTCGAACTCCTTGCGGAAGCGGCCCTCGAGGAATCGTTTGTAGGCCTCGGTGACGTGCTCGAGCGAATTGCCATGGATGACGATCACCGGCGGGTTCATGCCTCCTTGATGGGCATAGCGCATCTTGGGGCGGAACATGCCGGAGCGCTTGGGCGCCTGGAACTGCACCGCCTCCAGCAGCAGCCGCGTGAGGACCGGCGTCGACATCTTGCGCGTGGCAGATTTGTGCGCTTGCGCGATGGCCTGCCAGACCGGTCCCAGCCCCTGCCGCTTGATGGCCGAGATGAAGTGCAGCGAGGCAAACTTGAGGAAGGGTAGCCGCGTCTCGATCTGGCGCTGGATCTGCTCACGCTGGTAGCTGTCGACGGCATCCCATTTATTGATCGCGATCACCACCGCCCGGCCGCTTTCCAGGATGTAGCCGGCGATGTGGGCGTCCTGGTCGGTCACGCCCTGAGTCGCGTCGAGCAGCAACAGGACGACGTTGGCTGACTCGATGGCCTGGAGGGTCTTCACCACCGAGAACTTCTCGATGGCCTCGAAGACCTTGCCCCTGCGCCGCAGGCCGGCCGTGTCGATGAGTTCGAAGCGCTGGCCGTTGCGCTCGAAGGGCACCGTGATGGCATCGCGCGTGGTGCCGGGCAGGTCGAAGGCGACCAGGCGCTCCTCGCCGAGCCAGGTGTTGATGAGCGTCGACTTGCCGACATTGGGGCGCCCGGCGACCGCCAGCTTGATCGGCTTGTTGGGGTCTTCTTCCTCGTCCTCCTCCGGTTCCGGCAGGTTCAGCGGCGCGAGCGCGAGCTCGACCAGGCCGCGGATGCCCTGCCCGTGCGAGGCGGAAATGCCATGCACCTCACCGAAGCCGAGTTCGTAGAAGTCCACCAGGCGGGTGCCATCCTGCATGCCTTCGGCCTTGTTGGCCGCCAGCACGCAAGGCTTGCCGAGCCGACGCAACTCATTGGCGATGTCATGGTCCTGGGCGGAGAGGCCCTCGCGCGCATCGACCACGAAGATCACCACATCGGCCTCGGCCACGGCCTGGCGCGTCTGCTTGGCCATCTCCTTGAAGATGCCGCTGCCCGCGTCGGGCTCGAAGCCGCCGGTGTCGATCACGATGAACTCGTGCTTGCCCTGGCGGCCATTGCCGTAATGGCGGTCGCGGGTGAGTCCGGCGAAGTCGGCGACGATGGCGTCGCGGGTCTGCGTCAGGCGATTGAACAACGTCGACTTGCCGACGTTGGGACGCCCGACCAGCGCGATGACTGGCTTCATGGAAGGCGTCCTTTCACGTTTCTATTCAGGCCGATAGCCGAACACGCCGCCGTTGCGGGTGACGACCACGACTGTGTTGCCCGAAAGCACCGGTGTGGCTGCGATGGCCGAGCCATCGGGCGTGAGGCGGTTCAACGGCGAGCCGTCGTCGCGCGAGATCAGGTGCACCAGACCGGTGCCGTCACCAATGATCAGCGAGCGGCCGACCGCCAGAGGCGCGGTCAGGTCGCGGTACTTGAAGCGGTCGGTCTGCCATGCGCGTTCGCCGTCGCCGCGGCGCCAGGCGATGACGCTGCCATCGGATTCGGTGCCATAGACGAAGCGATCATCGCCGCTCACGCCGTCCGCACCCGAAGCTGGCTTGCTCCAGACCAGCGTGCCGCGCGAGGTGTCCACGCATCCGACCGTCGCGTAGTAGGCGCGGGCGCAAACGCTGTCACCGACGCGGCTCACGCTGCCGGTCAGGTCGACCAGACGCTCGACGTCGTTGGTTCCGCGCGGCGCGGCGATCGGGGACTCCCAGCGCGCGCTGCCGTTGGCCGGATTGATGCCGACAAGCCGGCCACCCACGCCGGTGACCAGCGTGTCACCGACTGCGATCAACACGCCCGGCCGCCTCAGCACGAGGTTTTCGGCGGTGCGCTGCTGCGACCAGAGCCGGCGACCGCTCTGGCCGTCCCAGGCGCCGGTCGTGCGGTCCGCGGCCTGCACGAATACGCGGCGCCCGGCCACCAGCGGCGCCGTGTAGGTCTCCGCCGTGAGCCGCTGCTTCCACAGGACCTTGCCGGCTTGCAGGGCGACGAGTTCGCTGTTGGCCGTGACGACCGCCACCAGGGACCCGTCGCTGCCCACACCGGCCACCAAGGGGGCACCGGCGCTCGCACGCCAGGTTTCCTGCCCGGAGCGCGCGTCGATCATGACCACCGTTCCGTCGGTACCCGCAACGACCACCGTGTCGCCGCTGACGTTGGTCGTCAGCGGGAAGCTCACCTTGGGAATGCGGATGCTCCAGGCCTGGCGGACGCCGAGCAGCGCCTCATTGGCTGGCAGTTCGGCCGGCTTCGGCTTGGGCGTGCCCGAGCAGGCCGCGAGCGCGGCGACCAGAACCAGTGCGGCGCCAGCCCGCAGGGCCGGAAATGACGGCGCGAAGCGGATGAAGTTCATGGTGTGGTCTTGGCTGGGGATACGGTGACGCCAGCTGCCGGCGTCAGACTCTGCGGATCGACGCCGACGGCGTTGAGCTTGATCTCGACCAGGCGACGGTAGTCGGTGCGCGGCTCGAAGGCCGCCCAGGCCTTCTGGTATGCGGCCCTGGCCTCGTCCCGCTTGCCCTGCGCCAGATAGACGTCACCCCTGCGGTCGGCCACCAGCGCTTCGAATTCCTTGGGAAATTCGCCAGAGAGCTGCTTGAGCGCTTCGTCATAGGACTTGGAATCGAGCAGTTCCGCCGCCAGCCGCAGCTTCGCCACGGCCTGGTAGCCGGGATCGACGGCATGCTCGGCCACCCATGCGAGCGCCGCGCGCGAGGCGTCGGCATTGCCCTTGTCGTGCAGGGTCTTGGCGGCCAGCAGGCCGGCCTGCTGGGCGTAGACGGTGCCGGAGAACCTGTCCTTCATGTCGGCCAGCGCGCGCTCGATGCGGGTGGCGTCGCCCGCCTGGGCGCTACGCTCGACCTCGTCATAGAGGGCCGAAGCCTGCGCAGCCTTGTTGCGCTGCAGATACTGCCAGCCGTTCCAGGCCACGAAGGCGCCGGCCGCCAGCAACACCGCCCACGTGATCAGGTTGCCGTAGGTGTTCCAGAAATGCTTGAGCTGGTCGAGCTGTTCCTGTTCTTCGAGATCGAGATGGGTTGCCATGCGCTGTCAGTTGTTGGGAGCCGAGGATTGTAGGGTGGTGACCCAGGCGGCGAGTTCAGCCAGTGGGCGGGCGGTTTGCGCGCCCTGGCCGTCGCGCAAGGCCTTGACGGTGACTTCGCCGCGCGCGAGTTCATCGGCACCGAAGATCAGCGCGTGCGCCGCGCCGCTGGCGTCGGCCTTCTTGAACTGCGACTTGAAGCTGCCCAGGCCATCGGCCGTGGCGGCGTGCATCTGCACCCGCACGCCGGCATCGCGCAGCACCTGGAGCGTGCGCAGCGCCACGGGCATCGCCGCGGCGTCGGGCACGACGGCGTAGACGTCGGGCACCGGCAGCGGGATCGAGGTGCCCTGCTCCTTGACGAGCTCGAGCACGCGCTCCACGCCCAGCGCCCAGCCGACCGCCGGCGCCGGCTTGCCGCCGATCTGCACGATCAGGTCGTCGTAGCGGCCACCCGCGCAGACGGTGCCTTGGGCGCCGAGCCTGTCGGTCACGAACTCGAACACCGTGAGGTTGTAGTAGTCGAGGCCGCGCACGAGGCGAGGATTGATGGTGTAGCCGATGCCGTTGGCGTCGAGGATCGCCCGCAGGCCGTCGAAATGGGCCATCGATTCGGCGCCGAGGAAATCGATCAGCCTGGGTGCTGATTCGACGACATCCTTCATCGCCGGATTCTTGGTGTCGAGAATGCGCAGCGGGTTGCTGTGCAGGCGGCGCCTGGCCTCCTCGTCGAGCAGGTCGGCGTGCTTTTCGAGGTGGGCGATGAGCTGGGCGCGGTGCTGCGCGCGCTCGGCGGGCTGGCCCAGGCTGTTGAGTTCGAGCCGCACGTCGGTGAGGCCGAGCGACTTCCAGAGCGCGCTGGCCAGCAGGATCAGTTCGGCGTCGACGTCCGGCCCCGCGAAGCCCAGGGCCTCGGCGCCGATCTGATGGAACTGGCGGTAGCGACCGCGCTGCGGGCGCTCGTGACGAAACATGGGGCCCATGTACCAGAGCCGCTTGCCACCGTCGTACAGCAGCGAATGCTCGGTGACGGCGCGCACCACACTCGCGGTGTTCTCCGGCCGCAGGGTCAGCGCCTCGCCGTTGAGCTTGTCATCGAAGGAGTACATCTCCTTCTCGACGATGTCGGTGACCTCGCCGATGCCACGCACGAACAACGCGGTGTGCTCGAGGATGGGCGTTCGGATGTTGCGGTAGGCATAGCGCGCCATCAGTTCGCGGACGGTGGCCTCGAGCCACTCCCAGCGCGCCGATTCGGGCGGCAATATGTCGTTCATGCCTTTGACGGCACTCAGTTTGTCAGCCATGGATCAGATGCTCAGGCGACTTGTGCAGCGGACTCGCTGCCGAAGCGCTTTTCTATGTAGTTTTCGACCAACTGGTGGAACTCGCTGGCGATGTTGCCGCCGCGCAGAGTTAGTGCTTTTTCGCCATCGATGAAGACCGGTGCTGCGGGCGCCTCACCGGTACCGGGCAGGCTGATGCCGATGTCGGCATGCTTGCTCTCGCCGGGACCGTTGACGATGCAGCCCATGACGGCCACCTTCATCGTTTCGACGCCGGGGTACTTCGTGCGCCACACCGGCATCTGCATGCGCAGATAGTCGTCGATCTGCTTGGCGAGTTCCTGGAAGGTGGTGCTGGTCGTGCGGCCGCAGCCAGGGCATGCCGTCACGCTGGGCACGAATACCCGCAGGCCCAGCGCCTGGAGGATCTCGTTGGCGATCAGGACTTCCTGCGTACGCGACTCTCCGGGCTGCGGCGTGAGCGAGACGCGGATCGTGTCGCCGATGCCCTCCTGCAGCAGGATCGAGAGCGCGGTGGTCGAGGCCACCGTGCCCTTCGTACCCATCCCCGCTTCGGTCAGACCCAGGTGCAGGGTGTAGTCGCAGCGCCTCGCGAGTTCGCGATAGACCGAAATGAGGTCCTGCACCCCGCTGACCTTGCAGCTCAGGATGATCTGGTTGCCATTCATGCCCATCGACTCGGCGAGCCTGGCGGAGTCGATGGCGGAACTCACCAAGGCCTCGTACATCACCTGCTTCGCGTCCCAGGGTTCTGCGCGTCGGCTGTTCACGTCCATCAGGCTGGCCAGCAGCTCCTGGTCGAGGCTGCCCCAGTTCACGCCGATACGCACCGGCTTGTTCCACCGCATGGCCGCATCGATCATCTGGCCGAATTGGCGGTCGTGCTTGTCGCCCTTGCCGACGTTGCCAGGATTGATGCGGTACTTGCTCAGCGCCTCGGCGCAGGCCGGGTAGTCGGTCAGCAGGCGGTGGCCGTTGTAATGGAAGTCGCCAATCAGCGGCACGTCGATGCCCATGCGGTCGAGCTGCTCGCGGATGTAGGGGACCTGGGCCGCCGCCTCAGGCGTGTTCACGGTGATGCGGACCATCTCCGAGCCGGCGATCGCCAGTTCCTTCACCTGGATGGCGGTGCCGATCGCGTCCACGGTATCGGTGTTGGTCATCGACTGGACGCGTACCGGGGCATCGCCACCCACGGTCACGGTGCGCGCGCCCCAGACCACTTGGGCCTGGCGAGAGCGGCGAGCCTTGGGGGCGGAGCGCTCGATGGGCAGGCAGGAAGTCATCGTAAGGGTATCCGTCATGGTTTGACCTCGAAGCGTGCAACACCGTCGGCGCGCGCGAGCGGCGCCGTGTCGAAGCGCTTGCCGCGAACCCGGACCTCGACACCCGAAGCGTGGCCGACCACCACCGACAGGGGCGGCGTGCCCGTCAGTCCGACAATTTCTCCACCCTTGATCGTGCGGCGCAACAAGGACTTTCCGCTCTGCTCGCTCACGTTGACCCAGGAGTCTTCACGCGCGACGAAGACGATCAGATCGTCGCCATCGGCCACGGGTGGCGCTGCTGGAGGCACCACCACCGGAACTGCAGCCACCGTGGGCGCAGCGGGCGCAGCGGGCGCAGCGGGCGCAGCGGGCGCAGCGGGCGCAGCGGGCGCAGCAGGCGCAGGCGCAGGCGCAGCAGGCAAGGTCATTTGTGCGACAGGGGCAGTCGGTTCCACGGCCGTGCCGGCCGGTGCGGGCGATGATGGGTCGGGCGCCGGCTCGCTCGTCGCACCGCGCGCCAGCAGGCGGTTGATCGAATCACCGATCTGGTCGAAGGTCGACTGCGGCAACCAGAACAAGACGCCCGCACCCGCCAGCAGCAGGACCACCACCACCAGCAAGGCGCGGGACGGCAGCCAGTTCGAACCGGCGCCCGAGCGCGGCGCGGCCGATTTCAAGCTCTTGCTGATGGTGCGATCGGCGTCCGCGAGTCCGGGGCGCTGCGCACCCGGCAGCTTCGCAAGCACCGGCACCGGATCGATACGCAAGGCGCGGCATACGCTCGCGGCGAGCGCGCGCGCGAACACCGGATCGGGCAAGGCCTGGATGTCATCGGCTTCCAGCGCCGCGAGCTTCTGTGTCGACACCTTCAGCGCCGCGGCAACCATGTCGATGTGCAGGCCGTGCGCTTCCCGCGCTTCGCGCAGCATGTCGCCGGCGGTCTTGTGTGTGTTGTCGCCGACGACCAGCGGCACCGCCGCCGAGGCGCCGAACTCGCTCGCCCGCTCAATCATTGAAATTTCCGCGCTCGTACGCAATCGCCTCCCGCGACTGGGGGAAGCGACGCTGCAACTGCCCGGCCAGTTGGGCGAGCGCTTCGGTGTTGTTGAGCCGGCGTTCGATCTTGATTCCGAGCCACAGCGTCTCCGCATTGGCCGAGGGACTGTTGTTGACCCGGCGGATGTAGAACTGCGCGCGGGACCATTCCTCGCGCTGTGCCAGCAGCGACGCCAGGTTGAAGCCGATCACCGGATTGCCGGCGTCGATCTCATACGCCTGGGTCAGGCTCCTCTCCGCCTCCGCGCGCTGCCCTGCCCTGACCTGACACACGCCCTGCGTCATGAGCGTCTTGGCGCGCTCGGTGTAGGTCGGTACGGCAAGCGCCGCCGAGAACTGCTGCTGCGCGTCGGCATAGCGCGCTTGCTGGCACAGGAGCCAGCCGTAGTTGTGCAGGACATTGGGGTCCCGCGGGTCGATCGCGATCGCGCGGCGGAAGCTGTCTTCCGCCGAAGCCGGATCGTCAAGACGCATGTAGACCAGCCCTCGCAGGTTGTAGGCGTCGGCGAAGGTCGGATCATTGGCAACGGCCTGCTTGAGCTCGTCCAGCGCCACTGTGGTCTGCCCCTGCTCGTAATAGCCGATCGCCAGCTCGACGCGCAGCCGCGCACGCTTGCGCGCGTTGGTCTCGTCCGACTCGGTCATGATGTTGGCCGCGCTGCCGGGCTTGCCCGTCGCACCGGTGTCCTTGGTGGCGCAGCCCACAAGCAGGTAAGCCGCGGCAAGTGCAAAGAGCACCTGCATCACCAGCTTCTGCGGCGTCGCGGTCGCCATCGAAAAGGCCTTGCTCATCGGTTCATCGCTCCTGGGCAGTGGATGGGGTGGAAACCTTGCGCGCCGGATGCAGAACGATGGTGCGCCGCTGCGCCATGCGCTCGGCCGCATGCGTGCGGTCCTTGACGTCGCCCGCCAGCTGACCGCATGCCGCATCGATGTCGTCACCACGCGTCTTGCGCACCGTCGTCACGAGCCCCGCTTCGCTCAGCACCTTCGCGAAGTCCAGCACGCGCTGCTGCGGCGAGCGCAACAGGCCTGACGCCGGGAAAGGATTGAAAGGGATCAGGTTGAACTTGCAGGAAATTCGATGGGAACGGACCAGATCCACCAGTTGCCGCGCATGCTCGGGCTGGTCGTTCACGCCGTCGAGCATGCAGTACTCGAAGGTGATGAAATCGCGCGGCGCGTGTTCGAGGTAGCGCTTGCAAGCCTCGATAAGCTCGGCGATCGGATACTTGCGGTTGAGCGGCACTAGGTCGTCGCGCAGTGCGTCGTTCGGCGCATGCAGCGAGACGGCCAGCGCGACCGGGCAATCAAGACCGAGCCGGTCGATCATCGGCACGACGCCGGATGTCGACACCGTCACGCGCCGGCGTGACAGTCCATACGCGTTGTCGTCGAGCATGGTGCGCAGTGCCGGCACCAGGGCCGAATAGTTCTGGAGCGGCTCGCCCATGCCCATCATCACGACGTTCGAAATCACGCGCTCGCCACGCTTCAGATGCTTGCGCAGGAAATGCTCGGCAAACCAGAGCTGGGCCACGATCTCACCGGTCGTCAGGTTGCGGCTGAAACCCTGGTGTCCCGTGGAGCAGAATCGGCAACCCACGGCACAGCCGGCCTGCGAGGACACGCACAAGGTGCCGCGGTCGTCCTCCGGGATGAACACGGCCTCGACCGCATTGCCGTCGCCGACGTCGAACAACCACTTGATGGTGCCGTCCGCGGATTCATGCTGCGAGATCATCGGCAACGCCTCGACGCGCGCCGTGGTGGCGAGCTTCTCGCGAAGCGATTTCGCCAGGTCGGTCATGTGCGCGAAATCGCCGGCGCCCCGCTGGTGGATCCAGCGGAACAGCTGCGTCGCGCGGAAACGCTTTTCGCCCAGCCGTTCGCAAAACGCGGCCAATCCCTCCAGATCGAACTCGAGCAGGTTGGCGGTCGTCATTGCGTAGGGCGGCTTGACCTCAGCGTGCGTAGACGTTGAGACCGGCGAAGAAGAAGGCAATCTCGGCCTTCGCGGTCTCGGGCGCGTCCGAGCCATGCACTGCGTTGGCGTCGATGCTGTCGGCAAAATCGGCGCGGATGGTACCCGGAGCTGCCTTCTTGGGGTCGGTGGCGCCCATCAGGTCACGGTTCTTGGCGATGGCATCCTCGCCCTCGAGCACCTGCACGAATACCGGGCCGGAGATCATGAACTCGACCAGATCCTTGAAGAAGGGGCGTTCCTTGTGCACCGCGTAGAACTGCTCGGCTTCATTGCGCGACAGGTGCACCAGCTTGGCGGCGACGATCTTGAGGCCGGCGGCTTCGAAGCGGGAAACGATCTTGCCGATGACATTCTTCGCCACGGCGTCGGGCTTGATGATGGAGAGGGTGCGTTCGATGGCCATTGAAGTAGATTCCTGATAACTTTGATCTTGATGAGTTCCGTCAGTGCCGCAACGCTGGGTTGTACGGCCTTGACAAAGCCTCTGATTTTAACCGGCGCGATCACCCCAACCCGTGACGAGCCGGTGAAAGACCGCGGCCCATGCGCGATTTCAGCGGCCGCGGCGGCGTCCGCCGCCCTGCCCCCCGAAATTGCCGCCCGGCGGCCCGGCGCGCCGCGGTCCCTGGCGTTGGTCCTTGCGCTGGCGCGAGAAGCTGTCGGCTCCGATGTAGCCGATCGAGGTCTTCATCGGGTCGGGCTGGTTGGCGCCACTGGGCGGACGGTCCTCGCCTTGCCGATTGCGCCCCTGCGTCTGGCCCTGGCCTTGCCGGTCACCGCGATTGTTGCTGCGCCGACCCGGCGCAGGACCCCTGCCACCGCCACCGCCACCGCCACCGCCACCCGCCCTTGCGCCCGGCCCACTCGCGAGCGGATTCGGGATGGGCATCTCGCGCTCGTCGCCCTGCCCCTGCGGCCCGCCCGCGCCGCCATTGCGGTTGCCACGGCGCTTGCGGTTGCGGTTGTTGCGGCCGCCCCCGTCCTGACCCGCCCCCCTCGGCCCGGGACCGGTCCGCGCCGGCCGCTCGCCGGCACCACCGGAGGCCTGGAAGAGCGCCTGGATGTCGCGCTCGTCAAGTTCCATCCACGCACCGCGCTTGAGGCCTCGTGGCAGCACCATCGCGCCGTAGCGAATACGGATGAGACGGCTGACCGCATGGCCGACGGATTCGAAAAGGCGTCGCACTTCGCGGTTCCGGCCTTCGGAGATGGTCACGCGATACCAGCAGTTCGACCCTTCGCCGCCGCCGTCTTCGATTGTTCCGAACTGGGCCATGCCATCGTCGAGCCGCACGCCTTCGAGAAGTCGCTTCTTTTCCTCGCCGCTGAGCGCGCCCAACACCCGGACGGCGTACTCGCGCTCCAGGCCGAAACGCGGGTGCATCAACTGGTTGGCAAGCTCGCCTGAACTCGTGAAGAGCAGCAAGCCCTCGGTGTTCAAATCGAGCCGGCCCACCGACTGCCATTTGCCCTGCTGAAGGCGCGGCAGCTTGCGAAACACCGTCGGCCGGTTCTGCGGATCATCGTGCGTGACGACTTCGCCGACCGGCTTGTGATACGCAATCACGCGCGCCGGAGGCGGCGCGATCCGGTAGCGGATGGGCTTCCCGTTGATCTTGACCTGATCGCCGTACTGAATTCGCTGGCCGATGTGGGCTGGCTCGTTGTTGACGGAGATTCGCCCCTGGAGAATGAGCTGCTCCATCTCGAGGCGGGAGCCGAGGCCGGCTTGGGCGAGCACCTTGTGCAGCTTGGGCGAATCGGCCTCGGGAAGGAGCACGCGCTTGAGGGCAGGCACTTCCGGACTTTCCTCATCGGCGTCGAACTGGCCCGAAACCACATCGGAAAAACGGATCGGCTCGGGCGGAGGCGCGTTGCGCTGCTCGCGCTCGGCCGCGCGGCGGGCCCGATCGAGATCGTCCTCTTCCTCGTCCGGCTCTTCTTCCTCCTCCTCTTCGTCCTGTTCGTTGCGCTCGTCCGGATCGCCCGAGACAGGCGACTTGAGCTGCGCGGTCACGGGCGCCGCAGGCTCTTGCGCGACAGGCGTCGCGACCGCCTCGTCGGACACCGCCTCGGCTTCGGAGGGTGCCGCCTGCTCGGCCTGCTCGGCCTGCTCGGCCTGCTCGGCCGGCTTGCGGCGGCGCGGGCGGCGCTTGCGCGGGGCCTCGCCTGCGTCGTCAGCCGCCGGGGCGACGTCGCCCTCCGCGGAAGGCGCTGGCACAGCCTTCGATGGCTCTTCAGAAACAGCTTCGGCCGGCAGCATCGCTGCGTCATCGGGATCGGAGGGGCTCATGGTCGGGTTCCGGAGGGTGCAACGGTGGTATCGGCCTCATCGGGCGCAGCATCGGCGGCGTCGATGGGAGAGGACGGGATTTCGGGTTCGGGTTCGATCTCGGCTTCGACTTCGGCCGCGAGATCGGTCGTCGGCTCGACTTCGACATCGGCGAGCGCCTCGTTGACGGGCGCGGCAACGGCTTCGACCGCCGCGTCGTCCGCGTCGACACCCAGCGGCAGCGGCTCATCGATCGGCAGCGCCGGTTGGCTGTCTCCATCCGCCTGGCCGAGGGCATCCAGCAAGGCGCTTTGCTGCGCCGGCGTCTGGACCATGGGCAACTGATCCAACG
This sequence comes from Variovorax sp. 01T432, assembly GCF_056398605.1. Taxonomy (NCBI): domain Bacteria; kingdom Pseudomonadati; phylum Pseudomonadota; class Betaproteobacteria; order Burkholderiales; family Comamonadaceae; genus Variovorax; species Variovorax sp. 01T432. Next base: position 9,792 of record NZ_JBFTPS010000043.1, on the reverse strand, counting down.
ACTCCAGCCCCAGATCGTCGAGAAACTGGCGCGTGGTCGCATACAGCGCGGGCCGCCCGACAGTCTCACGGTGGCCGATCACCTCGACCCAGTTGCGATCTTCCAGCTGCTTGAGGATCAGCGAATTGATGGTGACGCCTCGGATGTCCTCCATGTCGCCGCGCGTGACCGGCTGGCGGTAGGCAATGATGGCCAGAGTCTCGAGCGCGGCGCGCGTGTAGCGCGGCGGCTTCTCCGGATGCAGGCGATCGAGGTGGTCGCGCAAGTCGGGGCGGCTCTGGAAGCGCCATCCACTGCCCACGCTGACGAGTTCCAGGCCGCGTTGCGACCAGTCTTCCTGCAGTTCAAGCAACAGCGACTTGATGGTGTCCGCGCCCAGTTCGTCGTCGAACAGCACGCGCAGTTCGCGCACCGGCAAAGGCTGGGTCGAACAGATCAAGGCGGTTTCGAGAATGCGCTTGGCATCCGCCGTATTCATGGTTCGCGTTATCCGGGAAAAGGCGCCTCGCGGACGCTTGTTCAGAAGGATGGAAGAAGGCGTTGCCGGCACGCGGCGAATGCAACGCAAGGCCGGCATCGGTCGCCGGCGCGGCCCTCGGGGCCGTCAGGCGCGATTGTAATCCAGCCCCCAGGCCTGCAAACCCTGCGCAAGATCCGCGGGCGGCGCGGAGCGAAACTCCATCGGCTCTCCGGTCACGGGATGGATGAATCCAAGCCTGAACGCGTGCAGCGCCTGCCGCGTCAGACCGGCCGCGGCAGCGCCGCCGTAGAGAGTGTCGCCGACCAGTGGGTGCCCGATAAACGCCATGTGCACGCGGATCTGGTGGGTGCGTCCGGTTTCCAGCGTGCAGCGAACGGCGCAGCCTTCGTCGTTGCTGTCGAGCAACTCGATCAGCGTGCGGGCGGTCTTGCCGGAATGGCGCTCCAGATCGACCACCGCCATTCGCAGCCGGTTGCGCGGGTCGCGCCCGATGGGGGCGTCGACATGGCGGGCCGCGGCCCCCTGCCAGCCGCGATGCGCAAGGGCGAGGTACTGGCGCTTGACCTCGCGCGCCGCGATCAGCTGGACCAGCGCGTCCATGGTCGCGCGGGTGCGCGCAACCACCATGAGGCCGCTGGTGTCGCGGTCGAGACGGTGCACGATGCCCGCGCGCGGCATCAGTGAGGCCTTCGGGTCGAGCGCCAGCAGCCCATTGAGCAGGGTACCGCTCCAGTTCCCGGGCGCCGGATGCACCACCAGGCCGGCCGGCTTGTCAATGATCCGCAAGTGCTCGTCCTCGTGCAGCACGGTGATGGACATCGTCTCTGGCCGGAACGCCTGACTTTGCGGGGTCGGCCGCAGCTCGATGCGCCCTGCCTCGCCCGCATGCACCGTGGCCGACGCCTTGGTCAGCACGCGGCCCTGGAGTTCCACCATGCCAGCGTCGATCAACTGCTGGAGGTAGCTGCGCGAGAACTCGGGCACCAGGGCAGCGAGCGCGCGGTCCAGCCGCTCGCCATGCTGGGACGTGCCGATCAGGAAGGCTCGGATTTCACTTGCATCGGACAGCTCCGCACCCTCGTCATGCTCGACGGCCTCGTGGGTATTGCCCGAGGGGTCGGTCGATATAATTGAGGGCAACTGTTTCACGAAAGCCTTATGTGATGTTTCGCGCCAAATTATCGGTCGTCCCCGGCTGGCTGGCCGTGTGCACGGCCGCATGGCTGATTGCCGGCTGCTCGTCGACCACGGTCGACAAGACCGCGAACTGGAGTCCCAACAAGATCTACTCGGAAGCCAAGGACGAAGCCGATTCGGGCGCATGGGACAAGGCCGTGCCTCTGTATGAAAAGCTCGAGGGCCGTGCCGCCGGCACGCCGCTCGCGCAGCAGGCGGAACTCGACAAGGCCTACGCGCAGTTCAAGAACGGCGAAAAGCCCGCCGCCATCGCGACGCTCGACCGCTTCGTGAAGCTGCATCCGTCAAGCCCCGCGGTCGACTATGCCATCTATCTCAAGGGCGTGATCAACTTCAACGACGACCTGGGCATGTTCGCTTTCATGACGCGCCAGGACCTGTCGGAGCGCGACCAGAAGGCAGCCAAGGAATCGTTCGAGGCGTTCAAAGAACTCGTGACCCGCTTTCCCGAGTCGCGCTACACCCCCGATGCGCGGCTGCGCATGAACTACATCGTCAACTCGCTCGCCCAATATGAAGTCCATGTGGCGCGCTATTACTACTCGCGCGGCGCCTACCTCGCGGCCATCAATCGCGCGCAGGTGGCGCTGTCCGACTACCGTGAAGTGCCCGCGCTCGAAGAGGCGCTCTACATCATGGTCCTGTCGTACGACGCGCTCGGGCTGAACGAGCTGCGCGACGACGCCAAGCGGGTCCTGACGACCAACTACCCGAAGAGCGAATACCTGTCGCGGGGCTTCCGGAGCAAGGACGACCCTTGGTGGAAGCTCTGGTGACCACCTGAGCGCTCGAAGCCCGCTCAGTGGCCGAGTTCGAGCAGCGCGGCATCGAACTCGGATTCGCTCTCCAGCCTGCGCATGGGCGGCAACGCCGCCAGCAAGCGCCGGCCGTAGCCCATGGCCACCAGGCGCGTGTCGCAGATCACGAGCACGCCCATGTCGCTTTCCCGGCGAATCAACCGGCCCGCACCCTGCTTGAGCGCCACCGCGGCTTCGGGCAATGAATAGTCGCTGAAGGAGCTGCGCCCCTGCGCTTCGAGCCGCTGCGAACGCGCCTCGACCAACGGATCATTGGGCGGCGGGAACGGCAGCTTGTCGATCACCACCAGTTGGAGGGCATCGCCCGGCGCGTCGAAGCCCTCCCAGAACGAAGCCGAGGCCACCAGCACGCAACCGACCCGCCCCTCGGCGGCGCCTTCGCGAAACCGGTCCATCAGCACCCGCTTGGGCAGCTCGCCCTGCACCAGCACCTCGGGTCGGCGCGTCGCGTCCATCCGCTCGAACTGCTGCTTCATGGCGTCGCCGATGGCACGCAGCGCGCGCAGCGTCGTGGTGAGCACGAGGGTGCGCCCGCCAAGCACGCCGGCGCCCCGGGCCGCCAGCTGCGCCACTTGTGCGCTGTGCGCGGGATCATTCGGCTTGGGGAAGGCCCTCGGGACGTAGAGCGCGGCCTGGCTTGCATAGTCGAATGGACTCTGAACCCGCAAGACTTCCGCCCCATCGAGCCCGCAGGGCTCGGTGAACCAACGCAGCTTGGGGTCGTCGCCCAGCGTGGCGGAGGTGAAGACCCAGGCGCGCCCCGATGTTTCGGGATCGGCCGCATCGGTCTTGAGAACGCGCGTGCGCACCGCTTCGGCGATATCGAGCGGCGACTCCACCAGCCGAAGCTGCGTACCGACGTCGACCCAGCGCACCGATTCGCTGGCGCAGGCGTCGGCGAACCGCCCCGCGCGCTCCGCCAGTTGCTGCGCGCGGTCATGCAAGCGAACGAAATCGGGCGACAGCTCGGTCACCATGTCGAGCCCTCGCGCGGCTTCGTCGAAAGCCACCTTCAGTGCGTCCAGCGCCTGTTGCCATGCATCGGCGGGCACACCTTCTGGCGAAGCGCCGGCCCAGCGCAGCTTCGTGCCGGGCCACTGCTTGCCCACGGACAGCCGCAAGTCGCGGGCGCCGCGTTCGACGCCTGCCACGAGTTGCTGCCAGTCGACCAGCCCGCGGGCATGCTGGAGACCCGCGGCCAGCATGTCGCGAGCGAAATCCAGCGCCTGGCCGCTGCCGAGCTGCACGCCGAGGAACTGAACCCCGGTTTCGTTGAGCTGGTGCGCTTCGTCGAACACCACGACCCGCACGCTCGGCAACAGCTCCGCCATGCCCGACTCGCGCACGGCGAGATCCGCGAAGAAGAGGTGATGGTTGATGACGACCACGTCCGCCGCCATCGCCTCGCGCCGGGCGAGGTTGACGTGGCAGGGCTTGAACTGCGGGCACTGCGCGCCGAGGCAGTTGTCGCGTGTCGAAGTCACCAGCGGAATCAGCGGCGAACGCTCGTCGAGACCCGGCAACTCCGCCAGGTCACCGGTGCGCGTGGCCTTCGACCACTGCTCGATCTTCGCCAGCGTACGGACCGTGCCGCGCTCGGGCAAGGAGGGATCGTGGCGAGCGAGGTCGAGGCGGTGCAGGCACAGGTAGCTGGCGCGCCCCTTGAGCAGCGCCGTGCGCACCGGCAGCCCCAGCGCCTCGACCAGCCGTGGCAGGTCGCGGCCGAACAACTGGTCCTGCAATGTCTTGGTGGCAGTCGACAGGAGCACGCGCTCGCCGCTCAGGAGTGCCGGCACGAGATAGGAAAAGGTCTTGCCCACGCCGGTCCCCGCCTCGACCACGAGCACGCCGCCCTGGTCGATGGTGCGGGCCACGGCGAGCGCCATCTGTGTCTGCCCTTCGCGTTCGCGAAACTGCTCGGCCGCGTGCGAAAGCGCGCCATCCTGCGCGAAGGCGTCGCGCACGTCCTGTTCGAGCGACATCAGGCGGGTTCTCTCGGGTCGAGCACGCGCTCCAGGCGGGCGATCTCGTCGCGCAGCGCGAGGCGCCTCTTCTTCAGACGCCGCAGCAGGAGCTCGTCCCTTGGCACGACTTCGCCCAGCCGGTCGATGGTCGCGTCAAGATCGGCGTGTTCGATCCGGAGCTCGATGAGCTGGCGGGAGTGGGAGTGAAGATTGGAGTCCAACGGGCGCAATGCGGAGGGCGGTGCGGCGGCGACAATTCGGCCACCGCTTGTGTTCACTCGATAATACGTCTTCATCCAGTCCGAACAACAACATGAAAGTGCGCGCCATCGGCGCAAATGCGCCCATGACACGAGGCTTCCGACTCGCCGCTGCCACGGGTCTCCACAAGGGAGACCGCCCCTACCAGCAAGACCAGGTACTCATGATGAGCCACCCGCGAACGGCCGGCTGCGTGCTGGGCGTCGTGGCCGACGGCATGGGCGGGCGAAGCGGCGGGCGAAAGGCCTCCGATCAGGTGCTGATGACGGCACGCCAGCTCTTCTCGCGCTACAAACCCGGGCGCGACGAGCCCACGGGCACCCTGCGGCAAATACTCGAGGAAGCGCATACGGTGATCAAGCTCACCGCCATCTCCAGCGAGCAGGAGCCGCACAGCACGCTGGCAGCGTTCCTGATGAACCCGGAGGGCGACTGCGCCTGGATCCACGCCGGCGACTCCCGCATCTACCACTTCCGCGACGGCCGTCTGGTCAGGCGCACCAAGGACCACTCGTACGTGCAGGTGCTGGTGGACCGCGGCGAAATCAGCGAGGAAGACGCCAACGCGCATCCCCAGGGCAACATCCTGCTCGGCTGCCTGGGTATGAAATCCACGCCGCCGCCGGTCGATGTCCATCTCGTCCCTCGCCTCGAGCCCGGCGACCTGATGATGGCCTGCAGCGACGGCCTGTGGCACTACTTCTCGCATGAAGAACTGGGCGAGGTGCTGGCGCAGAACCCGCCGCGCACGGCCGTCGAGATGCTCGTGGGGGAAGCCAGGGAGCGCGCACGCGGGACAGGCGACAACATCTCGATCGTCGTCCTGAAGCTCGAGGAACTGCCGCCAGCGGAATGAGCCCGCCGGCCATGCCCGGCGATACGGCAATCCGGCCGATTCGTTTCAGGGCGGCGTCGGCAAGGGCGCCGAGCGGGGCTTCGTCTTGGCGGCCCTGTCTTGCTCGTTCTTGGCGCGGTGCTCCGCGGCCTGCTGCAGCTTGCGCTCGTAGGCTGCGCGCTCGGCCGGCGCCTCGGCGGCAAGCCGGGCGGCCCTGGCAAGGTCATCGGCATGGGCGCGCTGCTTCTCGCCGAACTGGCGTTGGTGCTCCGCAGCCTCGGAAGCCGCCTGCGCGCGGCTCGTCTCATGCTCCGCAGCGCGCTGTTCGCGACCTTGCTGCGCTTCGCGCGACTGGTCCTGCTGCGCAGGCGTGTCCTGCGCACGGGGAGTGGCCTTCTTCTCGTCCAGCTGATCGAGCGCGGCAGCAGCGCGGCGCTTGCGTTCGATGTCGTTCAGCGACGCCTCCTGGCGCTTGATGGCATCGGTGGCGACGCGGCGGCGCCGCCGGCCTTCCTCCAGGCAGGACTCCACCGCGAACTTCTTGTAGCAGGCGGCCTGCTCGGTCTGGAAGGTCGCCTCGGCGGCCTTGCGCTCCTGCGCGAGGCGCGCCCGCTCGGCATCGAAATCCAGGGTGCCGGTCGTGGCGATGGTCTGCGCCCACGACGACAGGGAGGCCAGGACCATCAGCAGCGCGAGGACGGTTCTCTTCATGTCAGACGGGTATCGACCACTCGGCGCTCGAGCGCGAGGAATTCGGCGGACTGCATTTCATTGAGCCTCGATACGGTGCGTGGAAATTCGTGGGCCAGGGGCCCGTCCGTGTACAACGCCTCGGGCGGAACCTCGGCGGACATGATCAGTTTCACCCGACGATCGTAGAGCACGTCGACCAGCCAGGTGAAACGACGTGCTTCAGAGGCCATGCGCACCGGCATGTGCGGCACGTCCGACAGGAGCACCGTGTGAAACTGCGTCGCGATTTCCAGATAGTCGTTCTGCGAACGCGGGCCGCCGCACAGTGTCTTGAAGTCGAACCACACCACGCCACCGGCCTTGCGCCGGGCGTGGATCTCGCGCGACTCGATGTGCAGCACCGGATTCTCGTCGGCGCTCTCCGCGAGGCGCTCGAAGGCATGGCGCATTTCCTTGTCCGCGGCCGCGCCATTGGGCGTGAGATAGAGCCGCATCTGCTCCAGGGTACGGCGCCGATAGTCGGTGCCGTTGTCGACGTTGACCACCTCCAGCCGCTCGTTCAGCAGCGCGATGGCAGGAAGAATGCGATCGCGATGCAGGCCGCCCGGATAGAGATCGTCCGGCTTGAAATTGGAAGTCGTGACGAAACCCACGCCGTTCTCGAACAACGCGGCCAGGAGCCGGTGCAGGATCATCGCGTCGGTGATGTCGGCGACATGAAACTCGTCGAAACAAATCAGCTTGTAGCGCTTGGAAATCCGCAGCCCGAGTTCGTCCAGCGGATTGACGGTGCCCTGCAGATCGGCCAGCTCGCGATGCACCTCGCGCATGAACTCATGAAAGTGCAAGCGCGTCTTTCGCCGCAGCGGCACCGCGTTGTAGAAGCAGTCCATCAGGAAGCTCTTGCCGCGCCCGACGCCGCCGTACATGTAGACGCCGCGCGGAATTTCCGGACGGTTGATGAACTTCTTCAGGGCGTTCGAGCGCTGCGCCTTGTAGGCGGCCCACTCGGCGGCGCAGCGGTCGAGGGCTTCCACGGCGCGCAGCTGCGCGGGGTCGCTCTTGAAGCCCCGCGCAGCCAGCTCCGCCTCGTAAGCCTGCCTGACGCTCAAGACGTCAGAAGTTGAGCGTTCGCTTGTCAACAGCAAGGGCCGCTTCCTTGGTCGCCTCCGAGAGGGAGGGGTGCGCATGGCAGATGCGGGCAATGTCCTCGGCGCTGGCCTTGAACTCCATCGCGACCACCGCTTCCGAGATCAGCTCGCTCACCTGCGGGCCGACCATGTGCACGCCGAGGATCTCGTCGGTGGCCGCATCGGCCACGAACTTGACCATGCCCGTGGTGTCGCCGAGCGCGCGGGCGCGCCCGTTGGCGAGAAATGGGAAGGTTCCGGTCTTGTAGGCGCGTCCGCTGGCCTTGAGCTGCTGTTCGGTCTGGCCCACCCAGGCAATCTCGGGCGAGGTGTAGATCACCCACGGGATGGTGTTGAAGTTCACGTGCCCGTGCTGGCCCGCGATGCGTTCGGCCACGGCAACGCCTTCTTCCTCGGCCTTGTGCGCCAGCATCGGGCCGCGCACCACGTCGCCGATCGCCCACACGTTGGGCAGGCTGGTCTTGCAGTCTTCATCGACCACGATGGCACCGCGCTCGTCGAGCGTGAGGCCCACCGCCTCGGCATTCAGGCCGATGGTGTTGGGCACGCGGCCGATCGACACGATCAGCTTGTCGACCTCGAGCGTCTGCGCGCCGCCCTTGGCATCGGTGTAGGCGATGCTGACGCCCTTCTTGCCCGACTTGATTTCGCCCACCTGCACGCCTAGCTCGATCTTCAGGCCCTGCTTCGTCAAGGCCTTGAAGGCCTCCTTGGCGATCTGCTCGTCGACAGCACCGAGGAAGGTCGGCAAGGCTTCGAGCACCGTGACTTCGGCACCGAGGCGGCGCCAGACCGAACCCATTTCCAGTCCGATCACACCGGAGCCGATCAAGCCCATCTTCTTGGGCACGCCGGGGATGCGCAGGGCGCCGTCATTCGAGAGGATATTCTCCTCGTCGAAGGCCGCGCCCGGCAGCGCGCGCGCGTTCGAACCGGTCGCCACGACGATGTGCTTGCCGACGATGCTTTCCTCGGCGGCACCGGCGACCTTGATCTCGTAGCCGCCCTCGGCCGCCTTCACGAACGAACCGCGTCCATGGAAGGACGTGATCTTGTTCTTCTTGAACAGATAGGTGATGCCGTCGTTGTTCTGCTTCACGACCGCATCCTTACGCGCCAGCATCTTGGCGAGATCGAGGCCCAGGCCTTCGACCTTGATGCCATGCTCGGCAAAGTGATGCGCGGCGTGGTCGTAGTGCTCGGAGGACTGCAGCAGCGCCTTCGAGGGTATGCAGCCGATGTTGGTGCAGGTGCCGCCCAGCGCGGGCCCGCCCTTGGCATTCTTCCACTCGTCGATGCACGCCACATTGAAGCCGAGCTGCGCCGCGCGAATTGCCGCGATATACCCGCCGGGGCCGCCACCGATGACGATGACGTCGAATTGCTTGTTGGACATCCGTTGCTCCTCAGATATCGAACAGCAGGCGTGCCGGATCTTCCAGCGCTTCCTTCATCGCGACCAGGCCCAGCACGGCTTCACGGCCGTCGATGATGCGGTGGTCGTAGGACATCGCGAGGTAGTTCATCGGACGGATCACGATCTGGCCGTTCTCGACCACGGCACGGTCCTTGGTCGCATGCACGCCCAGGATCGCCGACTGCGGTGGGTTGATGATGGGCGTCGACAGCATCGAGCCGAACACGCCGCCGTTGGAGATCGAGAACGTGCCGCCGGTCATTTCCTCGATGCCCAGCTTGCCGTCCTTGGCCTTCTGGCCGTATTCGGCGATCTTCTTCTCGATGTCGGCGAAGCTCATCTGGTCGGCATTGCGCAGGATCGGCACGACCAGGCCGCGTGGCGACCCGACAGCGATGCCGATGTCGAAGTAGCCGTGATAGAGGATGTCATTGCCGTCGACCGAGGCGTTGATCACCGGGTACTTCTTGAGGGCATGCACCGCGGCCTTCACAAAGAAGCTCATGAAGCCGATCTTGACGCCGTGCTCCTTCTCGAACTTCTCCTGGAAGCGCTTGCGCATTTCCATCACGGGCGCCATGTTCACTTCGTTGAACGTGGTCAGGATGGCGTTGGTGGACTGCGACTGCAGCAGGCGCTCGGCGATGCGGGCGCGCAGGCGGCTCATCGGCACGCGCTGCTCCGGGCGCTCGCCCAGATCCGGCGCGCCGGCCGAGGCGGCGACCTGCGGCAGCGCCGCCTTGGGAGCGCCGGTCGGGATGGCGACAGGCGCTGCGACCTTGGCCGTCGTGCCGGCGGCGACCGCCCCCAGCACATCGCCCTTGGTCACGCGGCCATCCTTGCCGGTGCCGGCCACGTCGCCGGTCGTCAGCTTGTTGTCGGCGAGCAGCTTGGCCGCCGCGGGCATCGCGACGTCGGACTTCGCCCCCCCGGCGGTTGCCGCCGCGGCAGCGGCCGGCGCGGCAGCCGCGGGGG
>NZ_JBFTPS010000042.1:0-61863 GCF_056398605.1 Variovorax sp. 01T432 | reverse complement strand
GCGTGGTAGATGCCCCAGACCGTGCCGAACAGGCCGATGAACGGTGCTGTGGAGCCCACCGAAGCCAGAATCGCCAAGCCGGTCTGAAGACGGGCCGTGAATTCGTCGATGCCATTGCGCAACGCACGGGTGATCCAGTCGCTCACGTCGAGCGCGTCATGCAGATGGGCCTTGGTGTTGCGATGGTGCGCCGCGGCTTCCCGACCATCGAGTGCGAGAACGCGAAACGGATTGCTTGGGTCCTTGCCAAGCTTGTACAAGGCGGTAGCGAAATCTTCGCTGTGCCAGAAGTCCTGCGAATGCTTCGCGAGGCGCTTGTACTTGATGACGTCCAGCGCCTTGACAACGATCACGATCCATGATGCGAGCGACATGCCAATCAATAGCAGCGCTACAGCCTTGGTGACAAGGTCGCCTTGATGCCAGATATTCATCAGGCCAAATTGGGAATCCATACGAAACTTCTCCAGAAAAAATCAGTTGAGAACCCAGTTGATCGGCACGCTGAACTCCATCGGTTCAGGGACGCCGTTGCGTTTGCCTGGCACGAAGCGCCAACTCATCACGGCCGCGCGCGCTGCCTCGTCCAACCGCTCATAGCCGCTCGACGTACGAATGCTGGCCTGCTTGGGAAGCCCGTCGACGTCGATCAGGACGCGCACGACGGTCTTGCCCTGCTCGCCGAGGCGCTTGCTCATCGCCGGATAGACCGGCTTGGGGTTCTGCAAGTAGTCGGCGTTACTGGAGGGCAACTGGACTGTGGGCGGTGCCGGTGCTGCGGGTGGAGGCGCCGGCGGCGCGGGCGGTACCGGTGGTGCGATCGGTGCCGGCGGTGGAGGCGGCTCGATGCTCCCAGTGGGCGCGTTCGGCGCGAAGGTGGGCCTGGGCTCCCGGATGGCCTGGGGCCGCGGCGGCGGTGGCGTCTTCGTGATCTGGCGCTTGGGTTCCGGCGGCGGCGGAGGCGGGGGCGGCGGTTCCACTGGCTTGGGCGGCTCGATGAATTCGCTCAGGATCTCGACCGGGATGACGACCTCGGCCGTGCGGCGCACCAACCCGCTTTGCAGCGCCCACAGGGCTGCCAGATGGAACAGGACCACGCTGCCCGCGATGACGACATTGCGCGAGAGGCCAAGGGCCGTCGAAGGGGCCGACGAGAAGCGATCAGGGTCAGTACGCGACATACGGCCCCGTCCCCGCCGGCGTTGAGGCGCCTTCCAGCGCCGTGAAGACGTTGCGCCCGAAGAAGAACGGCAGGCCCCAGTCGAATCCGTCGATCCCCGTAATGCTGGCGGCGACGTTGCTGAATGCCGTTGCGGACGGATTGCCCGTGAACTGGGTCTCGGCGTTGGCAATGCTGAAGCTCACAGAGCCGTTCGCGCCGTTGGCCCCCTGATTGACGGCACTCAACGCGTGCGTCGAAGCGGGGCAGTAGAACGCGCTGTCGTTTGTGCCGCTGCAGTTCGGCAGCGCCGTCGTATCGAAGAAGAAGAAATTCGAGCCGCTGTCGATGAAGCTGTTCGCATAAAGATGCCCGTTGAACGTCGTCGAGAAATTCCCGGATGCGTCAAGGCCGTAGGCCTGGGCACTGCCGAGCGCGTTGTTGCCGCGCGTGCCGATACCGAACACCAGCGACCCGGTCACGTCCTTGACGCCGGCCGCCGCGATCGCCGGAAGCTGGATCAACACGCCGTTGTTGTCCGACGCAAATCGCGCCACCGGATTGGCGACCTGCCGATCGAGCGCGATCGCCGACGAGGTGCACGCGGCTCCGCCAGGACACACATAGTAGGTTCCGGGAATGGCCGCGCTGGCACAGGCGCCGCCGCAGTCGTGGCGGAAGGTGGCTACGCCGAGCACCCCGTTGCCGCCCAGACTGGAGACGGTGTTGTTTGGCGCACCCGTGTTTGAGCAGGAGGAAGGTATGCCGGCGAAGTCGGGGTCGCCGATGACCTGCACCGGCACCGACGATGCCGTCTCGCCCGCCAGGCTGACATCGGCCAGCTTGACCGAGCCCCAGGAATAGCTGCCGACAAACTGCTCGCACTCTGCGTAGGGATTGTTGGAGCCGTCGGTCTGTTGCGTCAGCGCGGACCGATTGTTCAAGACCGAGGCGATCAGGCGCAGACCGCTCGATCCGGTGTCGAGGATGACGTGGTCAATGGTTTGACAGGCCGAGGTGCTGCCAGGCGCGCACACCTTGACGCTGACATAGGGCATATTGACTATGCCGCTCGCGCCGACCGGGCCGCCATCGAGGCTGATCGTCATCACGTTGGCGGCCGGGGAACTTGCTGTCCCGGCGTCGGGCGCGCTGGCGGTCGTGGTCGAGCCCGTCGCCGCTGGGAGGTTCGCAGAAGTGCCGGTGCCGCCGCCCCCTCCCCCGCCTCCACCGCATCCTGCCGCCGCCCATGCGCAAAGGCCCATGGCAAGCGCGAGCCGCATGCCGCGCATGCCGATTCGTTCAGCGAAGGTCATCGATGCTGACTCCTTCTGGAATTTGGCCTGGCAGATAGGCCATGCCGGCAAAGGCGCGCATGTGCCCGCCCGAATGGATGACGACCTCCGGCTTGCGCACCGATACGTTGCGACGGCCGTGATGCTCCTTGCTGGCGGACTCGATGAAGGCGTCGTAATGCTCACCCAGCACTTGCTTCAGGTCGGGCATGAAGGGACCTCGCCATGCCACCGCGAACACCTGCCCGGTGGCGGAAGACACGAACTCCCGGACCACGGTTTCCGAGGGCGTCGTGATCTCGTGAACGCTGTAGGCCGTCCCGGCCTTCACCTCGCGCCTGGCATGCATGCGCGCCTGGTCGGCTTCCGCGGACGACGCGGAGCCGCCCAATGCAGCGCCCGCTTCCAGCGGCAACAGCGTCGCCAGAAGGGAAGAGAGCATCAGTCGACGAACCGCCGGCATGGCGGCCCTCCATGATCGAGTGTGTTTCATAGGTCTCCCAGGTATGGGTCTGATCAGAAATGCGTCGTCATCCCGACAAAGAGAGTGCGCCGCGCTCCGTATTGCGGCGCGCCCACGCCGATGCCCGTGCCGTCGCGCAGGAGATAGACCTTGTCGAACACATTCAGCATCGCGATCCGGCCCTCGATATCGCTGGTCGGGGACTGCTTCCAGGTGTGGGTGAGCGAGAGATTGACCACCGTGTAGTGCGGCAACGCGGCGCCATTGGGCGGCCCCCCGTCCGGCGTACTGCGAACGCCGCTGCCGAAGATCAAGTCGCCGCCCACCTTGCTCGCGCCAAAGCCGTAGCTGGCGCCGGCAGAGAGCGTGTAGGTCTGGTCATGGTCGAGATACACATAGTGGTTCGCGATGTAGGCCAGCTCGTCCGCGCCGAAGAGCGACTGGCCCGAGACGATGTTCTTGCCCTGCGCCTTCTGGTAGGCGAAGTTCGCGTAGCCTGACCAGTTGTCCTGGTTGTATCGCGCCGAAAGCTCGATGCCGCGCGCGTAGCCCTTCTCGTAGTTGAAGGGCGAAAGAATCAGGGCCTGCCCGAACTGGCCCTCGTCGAGCAGGTTCTTGACGGACTTGTAGTAGACGTCGGCCGACAGGGTCAGGGCGGAGTTCACCTTGTGCGACGCGCCGATGTCGTAGTAGGTGGTCCGCTCGGCCTTGACCGGGTCGGAAACCGGCACCTCGGGCTGGTTGGTCGTGCCGGTGTACAGATTGACGCTCTGCTGCGACGCCAGCTCCTGCGGCGGCGGCGTGAAATAGCGCGCGACCCCGGCATGGAACGCCGTCGCCTCCGTTGCCGCGTAGGCCAGATTGAGGCGCGGACTCCATTGGTGCTCCCTGGTGAATGCGCTGACGCTGTCGTAGCGCAGACCATAGTTGAGCGTGAGCTTCGGAGAGAGGCGCCATTCGTCCTGCGCGTAGAGGCTACCCAGATGTCCGAGCTTGTCGGAGTTGTCGGCGATGAACATGGGCTCGTTGCCGATCTGCGCGCCCGCATCGTCGACACCGAAGACGCCGACGCTGTTGATGCTCTGTGTGTACTGCCGCGTGTAGGCCGCGCCGAAGCGCAGGGTGTGCGCGTCGCTGGCCTTGTAGGAGGCGTCGAGCTGCAGCCCGGTCGCCGAATTCGTGCGCCGCGAGTCCGACGCCACGCCGTTGTAGATCAGATCCCCGGCGTTGTCCGGCATGAAGTGCACGCTCGAGTTCTGACGCAGCACCGAGACCTGGAAATCCAGCGCGCCCAGGGTCTTCTGGTAGGACAGCGCCACGAACCTGTTTCGCTCGGTCTGATTCTCGTCCAGCGAGGCCGACGGCCGCGCGTTGAATCCGGCGCCCAGGTCGCTGAAGCCCGCCAGCGAAAACGCCGGCGCTTGTCCAGGGTTGTTCGGAATCTGGAACCTGCCGTCGTAGGTTCCGAACATCAGGCCGATGCGCGTGTCGTCGTCGAGGTAGTAGGACAGGTTTCCGAAGCTGCTGCCCTGGGTCGTCCTGTCATGCAGCGCGCTCATGGTCGGCTGCGGGTTCTCGATGCCCTGGTCGCTCCTGAGCACGCTGCCCGACAGGTAGTAGCTCAGGTTGCCCTTGGTGCCGTACACCGCGCCGTTCACCTGCAGCGCGTTGTGGCTTCCGATGCCGATCCCCAGAGACCCCCCGGGCTGGCCGAAGCCTGACTTGGTCTGGATGTCGATCACGCCCGCGGTGCGCAGGCCAAACTGCGCCGGCAGCGCGCCGGTCAGGAAATCGAGTGACTGGATATAGCGCGTGTCCAGCGCCTGTCCGAAGCCCGCGATGGCCTCCGGCAACTGGACGCCGTTGATCCGGTACTGCACGTTCGCATGGTCGTCGCGAATGTGCAGGGCGCCGGAAGCCTTCGAGTCCTTGGAGATGCCTGGCAGGGTCAGCAGCACTTCGTCGACGGAGGTGGCGTCGCCCTTGGCGAGCGAGTCGATGAAGGTGCCGTCGATGTGATAGACGGTCGTTCCGACCTGCGGCGACAGCGCCATGCGCGCGCTGGTCGCGCGTTGCTCTCTGACCTCCACGGTCGACAGCGTCCCTTCAGCTGTCGTTGGCGTGGGCGGGGAAGTGGCGGGTGGCGCCGACTGCGCGGAAGCCGCGGCCGACAGGAATGCGATAACCGCAACGCCGATGGCGTTGCGCCTGAAAATGGTTGGCATGGTGTGAAGAACTCATTGAATCAAAGGGATGCAGACCGCCGCGCTGGGACGCGGTTCGGCCGGCAACGAGATGACGATTCAATGGTTCGACGGGGGCCCGCGCGCTTCGAACAGCGCGGGCGGCCAGGCGGGAGCCTGGTCCAGGAAATAGCGAGGGCTCGCCGCGGGCCATACGACCGGCACGGCCACCAGCGGCACGCCGGGCGGGGCGCAGCCATTGCTCAGTTGGTCGTAGAGCCGGCACTGCTGGCCATCATGGTGGTCGAAGAGCTTGAGCAGCCAGCCATGCGGCGAGGTCGGCCCGACCTCGTCGGTGGCAAGCACCGGGCCACCCGCCTGGGCAGCCCCGTCGATGGGCTGTGCGAGCGTCGCCTCGAGATGCTGCAACCCCGGCGCATGCAACGTGCCATGCATCAGCCCCAGCGTCGAGGCCAGCAGCAATGCCAGCATCAGGACGAAGTTGATCTGGCGATGGAAGCGGTGAATGCGCACGGGGCATGATTGTGCTCGAAACTGCCTGACGTCTGACCATTCAAGCTCGGTGGCCTTGTCAACCAGCCGATAAACTCCGCCCATGCTCCATCGTTCGCAGCGTCGATTCGCCGGCTGGCTCGCCCTTGCCGCTGTGACCTTGCATTTTCTGGCGCCCCTGGTCTCCCAGGCGCTCGCATCATGGAGCGATGCGCCCGATTTCTGGCAGCAAGTCTGCAGCATCCATGGCAGCAACCAGGCTTCGACCAACGGTGCGCCGAGTTCCCCGACACAAGATGACGCGAACGGGCAGGTCGGGGACTGCCCGTTTTGCCTGCTGCACCTCGCTCACTGGGCGCCCACGCCCCAGATCGAGGCCATCGTTCTCGAGCCAGATGGCGAGCCCCCGGCGCCCGGGTACAAGGCGCTCGCGGCGCAATCTCGCCTCTTCTGGCAATCGCCCCAATCACGCGCGCCGCCCGCGCTCTGCTGAAGACTGCCCGCGACAGCCGACCTTGCAGGGACCCGTCCGCAGGTCGATCTTGGCTGTTGCACCTCCCCCAGTGCCTTCGCGTCCGCGACCGACGGCCCGTCCCGCAGTTTTTGGGCGCCGTGTTCACCGCGCGCCCAGTGAGAGCCCCATGAAGAAACAAACCAGAATCCTCCTTGCGGCGATGGCCACCTTGCCATCGAGCGCCGTGTTCGCATGCGCAACCTGTGGTTGCGCATTGTCGTCCGATGCCGCCATGGGCTATTCGTCCACGACCGGCTGGCTCGTGAGCCTTGAGTACGACTACCTCAACCAGAATCAACTACGTACAGGAACCAAGGGCGTTTCCCGCTCCCAGGTGGCCGCGATCAACAACGCCGGCGGCAACCAGGAAGTGGAGAACGGCACGGCGAACCGCTACACCACACTCGGCCTGAGCTACGCGCCCAATGCGGACTGGAATTTCAAACTGTCGGTGCCGTACGTCGACCGCAGCCATTCAACCTACGGCAGCTCGCCGAACCCGCTGACACCGGATCTGCTCAGCAGCGCCGCGTACGCCGGGCTGGGAGACATGAAATTCATCACCAGCTTTCAGGGCCTGTTGCCGACGCACAACCTCGGCGTCCAGCTGGGCGTCAAGCTGCCGACGGGCGACTACGGCGGACCCAATGCGGATGGCAGCGGCATCGTGGGGCACAACCCGAGGCCGTTCACCTCGGGGCCCAATTCGCTCAATCCGTCGCCGGGAAATCTTGTGGATACCAGCCTGCAACCCGGCACCGGCAGCACGGACCTCATCGTGGGCGCCTACTATTACCAGGCCGTGAGCGAGAATTTCGACGTCTTCATCAACGGCCAATTCCAGGCCGCGGTGAGTCAGAAGCTGAACCAGACGGGCGCCGACTTCCGCCCCGGCAACCTGGCCACCGTGAGCTTCGGCGCGCGTTACGAGGCCAACTCCGACGTCGTGCCGCAACTGCAGGTGAACATCACGCGCAAGGGGCATGACCAGGGCGCCCTCGCCGACACCGCCAACTCGGCGGGCACGGCGGTCTACCTGAGCCCGGGCGTCACGGTCAATGTCGGCCACGGCACCAACGTCTATGCCTTCGTGCAGTTGCCTGTCTACAGAAACTTGCAGGGCTACCAGCTGTCTCCGCGCTACGCCGCATCCGTCGGCATCACGCACGCATTCTGAGCATGGGGAGCCGTGTCGAAGCCGGGGAGCTTTCGCAGCGGCGCCCAGTCCAATCGAACCACAAGGAAACGGGAGCAAGCGCCATGGCGCACGATTTCAGCCGCAACTCAACGAAGCAGTCTCGTCCGGTGCCAGTCCGCAAGAGCCGCCGCGCCCTGCTGAAGGCAGGCACAGGACTGGCCCTTGCAAGTGCCGCCGGGCTGGCCGCCTTGCCGGCGCGGGCGAACGACCTCAAGCTGGGCCAACCGGCCCCGCCGCTGGTGTTGAACACGCTCGACGGCCGCAGCATCGCCACGCGCGATCTGAAGGGCCAAGTGGTCATCGCCACCTTCTGGGCGACCTGGTGTGCGCCTTGCCGCGAGGAGTTGCCTTTGCTCTCGGCCTTTGCCGAACGCCATGCGGCGCAAGGCCTCCAGGTGCTGGGCTTCAGCCTCGACGGGCCGGACCAATTGCCAAAGGTGCGTGCCGTGGCCGCGGCGTTAAGCTTTCCGGTGGGCCTCGTGGGAAGCCCCTGGGTCGGCGGCTACGGCCGCATCTGGCGCCTGCCTGTGAGCTTTGTGATCGACCGCGAGGGTCGGCTTGCCAACAACGGCTGGGACGACGAAGACCCCGTCTGGACCCAGGAGCAACTTCAGCGGGTCGTGGAGCCGCTGCTGGCTCGCAAGTAGACCAATGTTGTACAGAGCGCACCGGTTTTCGCAGTCTGCGACTGCTTGCAGGCCCTGAGCGGTCTTCGACGGCAGCGGCTCGGACTTCCGAGGTTGGCCGACCGGAGGCATTGCTGGCCCCTGTAGATCAGCATTGCTCGCCGCTGCGGCGGGGCCCGAAGTATTTGGCCGCCATTTCCTTGGCCAGGCGCATGCCCTTGTCGGTCAAGTGGATCGACTCCTGCCGCCCGTGCGGTTCAGAGATGAGGCCTTTGGCGTGCAGGGCATCCATCGTGGCAAAGTCGTAGCGCTTCCATACGCGCCCGTTCTCGAATTCGAAGACGCCGAGTAGCGCCAGAAGCACCTCTTCGATCCTGTCCTTGTCATATTCCATGGCATCGTGCTTTGCGGTTTGGTATGAAGTCTCCTCATAGAATGTCGAGCTGCCGATGGAAATCAAGCTTCGGAGCGCATTTTCTCCGTCGTGGCTGATTTCCGCAGCAGCGCCTGCGCGTACTTCTCGATCCCGAACCGGAAGGCGCCACGGAAATTGATGTGCCCGAAATGCACCGGCCCCATGCGGCGCAGGAACGCGTCCTCGACGTTCATGCTGTCCTTGCGAAAGCGCTCCACAAGCTCGTTCATGTGACTGGTGTTCCAGGCCAGCACGATATTCGTCAGCAAGGCGTGGGAGCCGGAAATCGCCTTCATCTCGTCACGCCGGCGCCCCCGCTCCGGGGCGACCTTGCCGGTGTACACAGCGCGCTGCAACTGGTGCACTGATTCGCCGCGGCTCAGCAGCGTATGGATCTCGCGCCGGAAGTCGGGGATGGCGATGTAGTCGCACAGAAAAATGCTGCGCAGCAGTCGGCCCAGATGCTCGGCCGCCCGGTATGCCGGGTCCCCTTGCGCGGCACTGCCAAGCAGGCGCAGCGCGAGCTCGGCGCCGATCTTGCCGATCCGGATCGATGCCACCACGCGCAACAGTTCGTCCCATCCTGAGCGGATCGCCTTGCGCGACAGCCGCTTGATGGTTGCGCGCTCGATGCCTTCCGGCACGAGGAAACCCGGCGGCAGATACAGCTTGCGTTCGGCCAGATCCCGCAGGCGCGGGCACAGGTCGAAGCCGAGCAGCTTGGCCACCGACATGGCCGGGTTCGTGTACCCGTGCGTGTCCACGGCGAGCAGCGAAAGCCGGATGCGATCGTCGCCGCGGTTCTGTTGCTCGACCCCCCTCGATCGCCAGGCCGGCCTGGCGCTCGTTGAGCACGATCGGCTGGTCATACACGATGCCCCAGCGGTCCAGGACATGGGTGTAGATGCCAGCAGCATAGGTGCGGCGGCGCGGATCGGTGCGTGCGCTCCAGAGGTGGCGAGATGCCTCCAGCGACATCATGTCGGCCGAAGCCTTGTCGCCATCGCCCCAGTGTGCCGCCATCGGAACCCGGCCCTGGAACTCAACCACGCGCTCGTTGGCACGTCGCAGCCGGCCGTGGGTTTCCAACGCACGCATGGCGACGGACACCCGCGCCGTGTCGACGCCGGGGATCATCGCCGCCACGCTCTTGGCATCGATGTCGGTGCCGTGCGCGAGCAGCGCGGCATACAAGGCGAGCAGTTCGGCGACGTCCCGGCATTGCGGATCGGGTGACGATCGTTCAGAACGTTTCCCACTAGGAATTGCGCGCACTCTATTTCTGCGCCAACGCGTTGCTTTTCCCCTCCCTTCACGAAGGCTTCGGCTGGCCCGTCATCGAAGCGCAAGCCTGCGGTTGCCCGGTCTTCACATCCGACCTCGCGCCCATGAACCTTTGCTGCGATCGCGGCAGGGTCGCTCGGGTCTGCCTCGCCGGCCAAGGGCAGATTTCGGCAACCTTGGGGAATTCACAGTCCCAGCCAATTCCGGACATCGGACATCGGACATCGGACATCGGACATCGGACATCGGACATCGGGCAACGGCTGCTACGGAGCTTCGGAATGCTCGCCGGCAGTGCATGGAAGATAGTGCGTACTGGCCGCAGATCTTTGATGGCCTGCTCGAGCTGCGGTCCCACCGCCGGCGGGGCGTCTTCAGGCAGCGACCGGTCGAATGTTCTGGTTCACGCGGAAGAGGTTGTTCGGGTCGTACTGCGCCTTGATGGCCGCGAGACGGGCGTAGTTGTCGCCATAGGCCGCCTGCAAGCGGCCCTCCGCTTCGTCGTCCATCATGAAGTTGACGTACACACCCTCGAGGTTGAACGGATGGACGGCCTTCCAG
This sequence comes from Variovorax sp. 01T432, assembly GCF_056398605.1. NCBI lineage: Bacteria > Pseudomonadati > Pseudomonadota > Betaproteobacteria > Burkholderiales > Comamonadaceae > Variovorax > Variovorax sp. 01T432. The sequence continues at coordinate 51,652 of NZ_JBFTPS010000042.1, read as the reverse complement.
TAGGCGCGCCCCCAGGCCTTCAGCGCGTCCGCCTTCTTCGGGTCCGGATCGATCCCCGCGATGACCATCGACCAGGTCGCATCGCGCGTGCTCCACGCCGTCGCGTCCCTCGCGACGCGCTGCGCGGCGCCGTCGATCGGGTAGAGGTGCATGAGGCACAAATCGCTCGGCGCCTTGGCGGCCTGCACTATGTGCGCCTCGATCGCAGTGTCGGGCAGCGCCTTGACGAAGTCGCCCTTCCAATACCACTGAAGGCCCTTAGGGAAGAACGGATCGAACAGCGACTGAATCGTCGTGAACGGCATCTCGCCCATCCAATTGAAGATCGGTGGCGGTAGGCCGTCGAGGAGCCGGGCCATGATCTTCTCGCCGTCGGCCGCGCTGCCGTTGTAGCTCCCGATCACGGCGCAAGCGCGCCGCCCCCAGTAGTCCTTCGGGAACGGATCCACCGGGGGCACCGTCTTCAGCCCGACGAACGCGCCGAGTTCTTCCGGCATCGTGGGCAAGAAGTCGCGATAGGCGCTCATCACGGCCTTCGCGTGGGTGGCCTCCCAGAAGATCGGCCCTGCATAGACCATGCGGACCGGATGCGCCTCGAACAGGAAGCTCGTCACGACGCCGAAGTTGCCGCCGCCTCCGCGCACTGCCCAGAACAGGTCTGGGTGCTCGCGCTTGCTGGCCGTCACGAAGCTGCCGTCGGCAAGCACCACGTCGACTTCGAGCAGGTTGTCGATCGTCAGGCCATACTTGCGCGTGAGGTAGCCGATGCCGCCGCCGAGCGTCAGCCCGGCCACGCCCGTGCTCGAGACGATGCCGAACGGCACCGCGAGCCCGAACGCGTGGGTGGCGTGGTCCACGTCGCCCGACGTGCAACCCGCGTCAACCCGCACTGTCTTCGTCTGCGGATCCACGCGCACGCTTTTCATCAACGACAGGTCGATCATCAGGCCATCGTCGCAGCTGCCGAGCCCCGGGCCGTTGTGTCCGCCGCCGCGGATCGCGATCAGCAGGCCCCGGTCGCGCCCCTGGTTGACTGCGGCGATGACGTCCGCTACGTCGACGCAGCGGGCGATCGCGCCCGGCTTCTTGTCGATCATGCCGTTGTAGAGGGCACGCACAGCGTCGTAGTCGGCGTCGCCTCGCCCGATGACGCGACCCCGCAAGCCTTGCTGCAGGGCGGAGACGATCTGGTCTGTCATGGCGCTCTCCTTCATCGATGGGGGTAGAGAGGGATCAGGAGGGATTGCTGGCGCGACGGGACGCGTCAGGAGACGCCGCCCCGCCGCGTGCTGTCGTGCAGCGGAACGGCGAAGCTCAGTTCGTGGCCGTCCGGGTCGGTGATGTGGAAATAGCGTTCTTCCCAGGAGGCGTTGCGGGGGGCGCTGTCCGGCCGCAGCCCGCGGGCGAGCACCTGCCGGTGCATGGCGTCAACGTCCGAGACATAGAAGATCAGCCGGCCCCACCATGACCAATGGCGATCGCTGCCCTCGGTGGTGAGGTTCAAGCGGACGTTGCCGGCATCCAGGCTACTGAAGGATGCCCGCTCGCCGCCGTAGCGCATCGAAAAGCCCAGGGCCAGATAGAAGCGTAGCGCCCGCGCCATGTCATGCGTGGCCAGCGTGACCGCACTCAGGCTAACGATGCGCACCGTGGGCGGACCGACCTGTGCGCTCTGGGATGGCAACGGCATGGCGGAACTGATCGGGAGAAGGCGACTTTTTAGCACGCTTCCCCACCGCGGAGCAACAGCGCGCGCTCGATCTCAGCCGGCAGATCCGGTTGAGGACCGAAATCGGAAGCCCGCGCGTAGCCCTTCAGGAGCCGGAACACGCTCCGTCGCCCTCGATCGCTCAACGGCAGATATGCAGTGCGGAGCGACTGCTTCGTGCGAACAGGTGATCGCTCCAGACCTCGCAACCCGCTCGCCTGCAAACGCGCGGACCGAGTTGCCTTCAATCGACCAACTGAGCTAGCGCCGACTCAGCTCTTGCCTGGTAGACCGTCGCACCCTGCTCCGAGGCGATGCGCACGGCGGTACGCAGCCAGCCTTCGGCGAGTGTCGCGTTCGCCGCCGAGTCCGCCAGAGCGAGCTCTGCACGCAACCGCCATAGCTCCGAAACATGGATGCCTACTTCCGGCGAAATCAGCGTGTTGAAAGTGCGCGTCACGAGTGCGAACGCCTCCTTGCCGCGACCGGCGCGCCTCAGCGCTTCGACCATGCACAGATGCGGATACACGCCGAGGAAGCTGTGCCTGATCGCCGTGTCGTAGTTCGCTTCCATCATGACCAGTCCGGCGGCGATGTCCCCTTGCCGTGCGCGCGCCAGGCCGAACATGAATTGCCCGAGCCCGTGTTGCAGCGGCAAGTCGTATTTCTTTGCCACCTGCATCTCGCGCCCAGCCATGTTCTGACAGGCTTCGATGTCGCCGGCCAACTGCATGGCGACGCTGCCGTTGCCGAGGGCGAATGCCAGGCTGAATGGGTGCTGCACCGATTCAGCGAGCGCGAGCGCAGCGTCGAGGCTGACGGCGGCATCCTGCGCCAGACCCGCGAGGCCCAACCCGATGGCGGTGCAGCAATGTGCGCAGACACCCGGATCATGGCCGGCATACACTTGGGAAAGGCTGTGATGGCGCTGCGCATCGTAGCGGCGAATGCCCTCGCGCGTCACCTCCAGCATCTTCCCGGTCTGGCCCGTGAAGTACCAGAAGCCCCAGCGGTGATGCAGGCCTTCCATCTGCAGATCGTCGTCGCCCAGCTTGCGGCTGATCTCCAAAAGTTCCTCGCCCAACATGCGGGCACCGTCGAACTGGCGCGAGTTGGCCTTGGTGATGTACAGCCCCCATGTCGCCTGGAATAGTTGCCGTTCGGAGGTGGCCTCTTTGGCCAGCGCATAGGCCTGCGTCAGCACAACTGCCATGTCACGGCTCAGCGGGCCGGCCTGGATGTTGAAGGTTGCACCCAGCTTGAGCTGCGCTTCGATCGTGCAGCGCGCGCGCATCGCTGCGTCGGTGATTTGCTCTGCTTGCGCGAGCGCGGCGTTCAGGTTGGCTATGGCCTCGGCATGGGCCGAGCGCCACCCCGCCCTTTCCGCGGCGAGCATCCAATACGCGCACGATCGCTCCGGCTGCGCCGCGCGGTCGAAATGGTGGGCAACAATCTCAGGAGCGCCGACGGCCGAGGTGTCCTGCTGCGATGCCAGCAGTTCGGCAATTCTCCGGTGCAAGGCCTGGCGACGGCTGCGCGACAGGCTTTGGTACGCCGCCTCCTGCACCAGCGAATGGTTGAAGCTGTAGCCACCCTGCTGCAGGTCCTCGTTGGCGAATACGAGGCCCGCGCCGAGCAACCGGTCCAAGCCCTCGCGCAGCGTGGCCTCCTGCACGCCGGCAATGGCGGCGAGGAGCGGATAGGAGAAATGGCGCCCGATCACGGAGGCTACCAGCGCGATGTCCTCGGCTTCGCCCAGACGATCCAGCCGGGACATCAGGGAATCCTGCAGCGTCGAAGGCACGACAACGGCGTGCGCAGCCTGCATGTCAATCACCGCCTTGGTGAGTTCTTCGACATACAGCGGCACTCCGTCGCTGCGCTCCACGATCTGCCGGACCAACGCCTGTTCGATCGGCCAGGTGCCAGCAGCGCGCCGGGCCACCGCGGCACTTTGGTCGTGGCTCAGCGGCTTGCATAAAATGGCCGTTGCGTTCATGTGCTCGCCCCAGGGCTTGCGGAATTCTGGCCGGTGGCTGACAAGGGCGAGCACCCTGCACGATCCGATGCGCGACAACAGCCGTTCCACCAGGGTTTGCGTCGTGGGATCGCTCCAGTGCGCGTCCTCCAACAGCAGGAGTACCGGCTCTTCATCAGGTGTGGCCAACACGAAGTCTTCGAGGATGGCGAGTATTTCCTGGTTGCGCTGCGCGGTGGTCATCTCCATCGGCGACAAGCGGTCGGGTGTTGGAAGTTCGAGCAACTCTGCGATCAACAGGAGGTCCCGGCGCGATGTCCTGCCGATGCGCGGCAGCAGGGCCTCGAGCTTGCTCAGATTCTCTTCGATCGCTCGTTCGGGCTGAATGACGGCTTCATGCCGCAGCAACTGGGTCAGCGGGTACAACGCGCTGTTTCGGTGATAGGGAGAGCATTGGCAGCGCAACAGCCGATGCGGCGTATCGCGCACTCGCTCGGCGAGCGCCTCGACGAGCCGCGACTTCCCCATTCCGGCATCGCCGCCGAGCAATACAAGATGCCCATTTCCCTGGACAGCGCGTTGCCATGAATCGAGAAGAAAGACCTGTTCGCGCTCGCGCGCAACGATCGGCCCGGCAAGCCTGCCGCGCGACGCGGCGAACCGACTCTCGACGCTGCGTTCGCGCACCACTCTCCAGACCAGGACAGGCTTGTCAAAGCCCTTCAGCGCGTGTTCGCCAGCGGACACATACTCGAAGAAGTCGCCACTGAGTTGCCGTGTCATCGGGCTCACCAGCACGCTACCGGGTGCAGCAAGCGCCTGCAGACGGGCTGCCAAATTCGGCGTGTCACCGACCACCGTGTGTTCGCGTCCGTCACCGGCAGCGTGCCCGACGACCAGGCCCGTCGCGACGCCGACGCGGGCCTGCAGCGCCTGGCCATCGGGGCGCTGCAGACGAGCGACCGCCATCACCATCTCGAGTGCCGATCTGATCGCGCGTTCGGTCGCCTCTTCCTGGGCCTGCGGATAGCCGAAGTAGGCCAGTACGCCGTCTCCCAGGTATTGGGCGATATGGCCGTCGAAGCTCTCAATCACGCGCGCGCAGGCATCGCGATACCTGCGCAACAACTGGTCGAGGTCCTCGGGATCGAGTTGGCTGGCGATCGCGGTCGAGCCCACTAGGTCCGTGAACACCACGGTGACCTGGCGGCGTTCGACCTCCTTGGCGGCCGGAGCAGGCGCAACGCGGCCGACAGGGATGGCGGCGCTTTGCCGTAGCTGGGACGCTGCGGCGAGAAACTTGCGGCGATGGCCCAGCGACAATCCAAGCTCTTCCAGGTCTTGCTCAGTCAGTTCCGGCACGATCGTCACGTCGATGTCGTTGCTGGCGAAGACTTCGCAATACCTCTCAAGGCCAAGACCTTGGAGCCACGAGCTGATGTCTGACATTCGAGAACCTCACGACGGTTCGTAAGCACCCCTTGATTTTCCTTGGGAACCAGGAGCCCAAGTTGCGTTTCGTGTGCTACTTGACCCAGTGTCGGCCGTCTCGATACCGGCTGCAAGCTCTGCTGTCTGCTCGAACCTGCATGGATACGATCTGCCGCTTCCGTGCCCAGCGCGGCGAAGCGCTCGCATGCCGAGCATCGACGGTCAGTATCTTGTCGGCATCGAACCGCCAAGAGTCGGAAGTCGGTAGTCTGCCCGGCGCCGTTGAATGACAGCTCCCAAGTCTTGAACTGCCGCCCGATTGGCGCGGCCCAAAGACCGGTAATGGCCTACTCCGGGCCTCTTCGTATGCTTCCGAGGCTACTGCGTTCCGGGGTCGCCATGTCCGTCCCGAATTATTTGGCCGCCATTTCCTTGGCCCGGCGCATGCCCATGTCTGGGCGGCCGCCCCTGTCGTCACCAGGCGTTCAAGTTCCTGTTCCGCTTCGATGTGAGCGACGGCGAGCCGCTGTTGCATGGCCACGTCCGGCTTCTCGGAAAAGTCGTGTTTGAGCGCGCGCCCGATGTTCGCCGGGTGCATGCCCTGGCCCTCGATGCTGTTCGAGTAGTACGAGTTCATCGAGCGCACAATCGCACGCAGTGCCTCCCTTGCTTCGCTTGCCGAAGCTCCCAACTGCGCGGACTTTTTTTGAAGACCCGGCGCATGGCTTCAACCAGCCCATCGAGGTCCTGAGCCGGAAGAAGGGGGCTCAAACTGATGGGGTTGGTCATAGACCGCGAATACCTCGGGTTTTTCCGACATGAATTCCGGTTTCGTTTCCTCAAGAATACGTAAATAACGCTTATAAATCAATGGGTTAGGTCGACGGACAGATCCTGTCATTTCCGGTTCCATTGCTGATTGAATTTCCGGCGTTCCTTCCGATCGCCGCCACCCGTTCATCGGCTGCGTCCCCTACATTTGCGGAATGGCAACGGCACCCCCGCTGGCAAAGCACAAGGCGAAGCGCAACTTCGCCGTCACGCCCGAGCCGGCCGAGGGCGGCGAATCCGCGCCGGCAGGCCTGTTCGTCGTCCAGAAGCACTGGGCGAGCGCTGCACTACGACTTCCGGCTCGAGCTCGACGGCGTGATGCTCAGCTGGGCCGCGCCAAAGGGCCCGAGCTACGACACCGCCGACAAGCGCATGGCGGTGCACGACGAGGGCCACCCCATCAACTACAACGCCTTTGAGGGCACGATTCCACCGAAGCAGTACGGGGCCGGCAAGGTTGTGATCTGGGACAAGGGCATCTGGGTGCCAGTCGGCGATCCGCGCAAGGCGCTCAAGGACGGCGATCGAGCTCTATGGCCACAAGCTGCGGGGCAAATGGGTGCTTGTGCGGATCAAAAGCAAGGACGAAAAGCAGGACGCGTGGCTGCTTATCAAGGAGCGCGATCAATTCGTGCGGCCGGCCAGCGAGTTCAGCGTGGTCGACTAGATGCCGGACAGCGTGGCGGGCCTGCCGCCGCCCGCCGGCGCGGCCGCCCCCACCGAATCCACTCGTGACCTTGTCGGCGTGAAGAAGAGCGCCCTCCCCGGCACAATTGCGCCCGTGCTCGCCACCCTCGTCGACGGCCCTCCCAGCACGGGCGATGACTGGATCCTGGAGATCGAGTTCGACGGGTACCGGATGCTGGCGCTGGTGGACGCGGAGGGCGTGCGCCTTTTCACGCGCAACGGTGATGACTGGACGAAAAGGCTCCCGCACCTGGCGCGCGACTTGGCGGCCATCAAGATGGCGCCGTGCTGGCTCGATGGCGAGATCGTGATCCTCAACGAGCAGGGCTGCCCGACTTCGGCGCGTTGCAGAGTGCGTTCGATAGCGCCCGGACGAAGGAGATCACGTACTTCCTCTTCGACCTGATGCATCACGATGGGCTGGATCTGCGCCAAGTCGCGCTGATCGAGCGGCGCGCACGCCTGAAGCAGCTCATGACGGACGCGCCCGACTTCCTGCGATTCAGCGAGGCCTTCGCCGGCGCGCCGCTGGACGTCGTCCAGTCGGCCTGCAAGCTGGGCCTGGAAGGCATCATCGGCAAGCGAAAGGACAGCCCGTACACCTCGAGTCGGTCCCCCGACTGGATCAAGCTCAAGTGTCGACAGCGCCAGGAGTTCGTCGTCGGTGGATGGACGTACCAGCGTGGCACCAAGGCGGGCGTCGGCGCCCTTCTCCTGGGCGTGCACGACGATGCCGGCGACCTGGTCTATGCCGGCAGCGCCGGCTCAGGAATCAGCGGCAAGCTGGTGGCGCTTCTCCAGCAGAGGCTGGGGCCGCTGGCCGCAGCGAAAAGCCCGTTCAAGGGCGCGACCGATGCCGCCGCGCGCGGGGCCCAGTGGGTCCGGCCTGAGCTCGTGGTCGAGGTGAGCTTCGCCGAGTGGACGAAAAGCGGCCACGTCCGGCACCCCGTCTTTCATGGCCTGCGCGACGACAAGCCCGCCAGAGCGGTGGTGCGCGAGGTGCCGCTGCACCTTCGGCCGGCTGCCGGCACCGCGGTTCAGCAACACCCTGCCGGCAAGGTTCCGGGTATCTGAAAGGCCGTCCTGTGTCCCTCGTGCGCGCGCCGCAGGGCATCACGGGCGAGCTCTTCTTCCAGAAGCATCTGGACAAGGGCGAGATCCAGGTCGCAGTGTTGGAGGAGGCGATCTCGGCCTCGCGTTCGAGCACCTTGCGCGTCACGATCCGCATCAACGCCGGCGCGTCGGCCGCGCGATGGATGTCGTACAGGGGTGCTGCCATGCAGGGGCTGGCAACTCCTTCTCGGTTCCCAGGTTTCCAGCCAGGCCAATCATTGCCGGTCACGTGCGGGCCGGCCTTCTCGAAGTCCTCCCACGCGGCGACGGCGTCCTGATGCAATGCTTGTCGCTCCATTCGATCTCCTGTCGTCGCTGCCTCAGTGACCCGCCGGCCGTAACCAGTTCTCGATCACAAGACCCGGCACGCGCGCAAAGTGTTGGGTGTTGTCCGTGACCACCACGGCGCCAAGGGCCAGGGCGTGCGCGGCGATCATCTCGTCGAAGTCGCCGATGGGCATGCCGCGCGCCTTCAGATCGGCGCGCAGATCGCCATGGCGGGTCGCCGCCTTGGCGTCCCAGGATAGGATGGGCACGATGCGCAGGAACTCGTCCACGATCCTATGCAGCCGCACGGCCTCGGGCCGCTTGGCCACGCCATAGCGAATCTCCGAGCAAGTCACGGCCGAGATACACCACTGGCCCGGCGGCAACGCCTGCAATTTCGCATCGAACGCGGGATGGCCGCGCATCGCCTCGCTCGCCGCGTTGGTGTCCAGCATGTAGAGGGTCATTCCTTCCAGCCCTCGAAGGGATCACGCCGTTGCTCGCCCTGCTCGCGCTCGGTCAGGAAGTCATAGGGCACCGGACCCAGCTGCTCGCGCAGCTGCATGAACGATCTCCAGTCCACCGGCGAGCGTGCCGACAGGATGACGTCGCCGGTGATTTCATCCCGGCGAATGTAGACCTCGGCGGCGCCCTCGAAGCGGAACTCGGCCGGCAGGCGTACAGCCTGGCTGCCGYCGGTGGCGAAGAGTTTGGCGGTGGACTGCTGCATGGCGGACTCCGGACGCGTTGTGTGTAGATACAAATGTATCTACATCGCATTGGCTTGTCAACCCACTGGTACTGCGACCCCGCCGATCATCCACCCCCGGCCTCGAACGCCAGCCTCACAGTTGGAGCGCCATTTGGAAAGGATTATGTTAAATATTGACCAGGCCGAACCCGACTTTTGGCGTGGCGCTCTGGCAGCCTTACGCACTTCATCCGCTGACCGCGAAAGTCTTTCGGACGTGATCGCCCCTCGATGGATTCAGCACACCGCGGTGCAGCTCGACGGAATCAGCGTCCCGTGAAACGTGCGGGCCGCCGTTCCACGAAATGCGCGACCCCCTCGGTGAAATCCTCGCTCCGGATGCTCTCGACCATCTCGGCATTGGCCAGCGTCACGGCCTCGCCTAGCGACTGGTAGGGCCCCTCCCAGAGCTGCCGCTTCATGACGCGCACCGAGCGCGGCGACACGTCGGCAGAGAGCGTCCCGGCGAGCGCTTGCGCCTCGGCGAGCAATCGATCTGCCGGGACGACCCGGTTCACGAGTCCCATGCCGAGCGCTTCCTGCGCGTCGACCTTGCGCGCAGTCAGCAACAGGTCCGTGGCATGCGCGTGGCCGACGATGCGCGGCAGCATCCATGAGATGCCATGTTCGGCGATCAGGCCACGCTTGGCGAATGCCGTGGCGAATACTGCCTTGTCGGAAGCGATTCGGAAATCGCTGTAGAGCGCCATCACCAGGCCGAGCCCGGCAGCGGCGCCGTTGACGGCGCAGATCACGGGCTTGGGGGCGGCGGGGAAGTACGAATAGCGCGTCTGGTAATCGGCCCTTCGGTTCATGTCGAACGGTCGCATCCACTGCTCGGCGCGGATGTCCTCCGGCGGCAGCACTTCGAGCTCTTCCATGTCCATGCCTGCACAGAAGGCCCGGCCTGCGCCAGTCAGGACGATGGCCCGCACCGCCTCGTCGCGACCGGCCTGTTCGATGGCCGTGCGCAGTTCGGCCTCGAGGATCCGCGTCAGCGCATTCATGCGCTCCGGCCGGTTCAGCGTGATCGTCGCGACGTGTCCGTCGACCGTGTAGAGAATTTGTTCGAAGGTCATGCTGAGAGGTTCAGTGGAGGGCGTTCTCGATGAATGCGGCGGGCAACTGGATGGACACGGGTTCGACGAACTCTTCGATGCCATAGCGTCCGTTCTCGCGCCCGATGCCTGATTTCTTGAAGCCCCCGAAAGGCGCCGCGGGGTTGAAGGGCGCGCCGTTGATGTCGACCTGACCGGCGCGCAGCCGGCGTGCGACGGCGAGCGTTGCTGCGTCGACCGGCCCCCATACGGCGGCTGCGAGGCCGTAGTCGGTGCCGTTGGCCAGGGCGATGCCCTCCTCCACCTCGTCGTAGCCGATCAGGACCAGCACCGGACCGAAGACCTCGTCACGTGCCACCGGCATTTCGGGCGTCACGTCGGCCAGCACGGTGGGCGCCACGAAATGGCCGTGCGAAGGCAATTCGACGGGGCTCCCGAGCTTGCGTGCGCCAGCGTCCAAAGCCTGCGCGATCAGCCCTTCGACCTTCTGCTGCTGCGCCTTGGAGATCAGCGGCCCGAGCCGTGTCGCGGCATCGGCCGGGTCGCCCATGCGGTAGGTGGGCAGGAGGTCGACGGCCGCCGCTTCGGCAGCGGCCAGCAAGGACCGTGGCACCAGCAGCCTTGTCGTTGCCGAACAGGTCTGGCCCGAATTGAGCATGCAGCCCGCCAGCGTGGTCTTGACTGCGGCCGCCAGATCCGCACCGGGGAGCACCAGTGCCGCCGACTTTCCACCGAGTTCGAGCGCCAGTCGCTTGATGCCTTCGCCGGCGATGGCCGCGATGTGGCGTCCCGCGCGGGTGGAGCCGGTGAACGACACCATGTCCACATCGGGATGCCGCACCAGTGCCTCGCCGACGTCCGGTCCGCTGCCGTGGACGAGGTTGAACACGCCTGCCGGTAATCCGGCCCGGAGTACTGCCTCGGCGAGAAGGAAGGCGCTGGTCGGAGCCAGTTCTGAAGGCTTGAGCACGACCGTGCAACCGGCCAGCAGCGCGGGAGCAATCTTTCCGGTGATCTGGTGCAGGGGATAGTTCCAGGGGGTGATGCAGGCCACGACGCCGGTCGGCACTTGCTGCACGAGCGAATGGCCGACGCGCGAATCCCATTCGAAATCGGCGGCGAGCTCCGCGTACATGTCCCATGCGGCGAGGGGCGCGCCGACCTGGATGCGCGCGGCCAGCTTGCGCGGCATGCCGACTTCCCGCGAGATGGCGGTGGCCAGCGCGTCGGCCTGTTCACGCAGCGCTGCGGCGATCCGGCGTACGGCGGCGATACGCTCGGCGGGAGGCGTGGCGGCCCAGCCTGCAAAGGCGCAACGAGCGGCTGTCACCGCGGCATCGACGTCGGCCGCCGAGGCGGTGCGATAGAAAGCGAATGCTTCCTCGGTGAAGCTGTCCGTGACCGGCAGGTCCTCCGCGCCGTGCGCGGGAGACATGGCGCCACCGATGAAGATCTGGTTAAAACGGGTCATCTGGGGTCAATCCTTGGAGGGGTTCGAAGTCTTCGGGGCGTCGCGTCTGGCCAGAAACTCGCGCATGACCCGCTGGGGTTCTCCAGTGGAATAGCACTCGAGCTGGTAGCGGATTCCTGCGCTGCAGGCGTCGTCGAAGCCCGCTTGGGTGAGTTCGCGAAAGCGTTGCTTGGTGGTGCGCAGCGCCGCACCGGGAAGGACGGCCAGGGCGCGCGCACGCTCGAGCGCCCGCGGCAGTACCTGTTCGGGAGCGACCAGGTCGTTGACCAGCCCCAGCGCATGCGCGCGTTCGCCGGTGATCAGTTCGCCGGTGAGCGAAAGTTGCTGGTTGAGCGAATGGCCGATCTGCAGCGACATCAGGTAGGAGCCCACGATGCTGGCAAGCCCGGCCTTGACTTCGGGCTGCCCCATCCGCATCGTCGGATGTGCCACGCGCAGGTCGCACATCAGAGCCATCTGGAAGCCCGCGCCGACCGCGGTGCCGTTGAGTGCGGCGACGATCGGCTTGGACACGTCGCGCACGGCCTGGTACAACGCGTGCTGGCGGTTGAGCCAGTCAGCCACGGTGTCGGTGTCGATCGTTGCCGACTCGTCCAGGTCCTGTCCGCCGCAGAAAGCGCGCTCGCCGCTGCCGGTCAGCACGATCGCCTGGACCGCTGGATCGGCGTCGAGGGCCGGCAGTTGCTCGCCGAGGGCGGCGCGCAGGTCTGCATTCACTGCGTTCATCACGGCAGGCCGGTTGAGCCGAACCACGGCCATGCCGTCTTCAACAGCGACCTGCACGGTGTCAGCGCGCTGCATGCGACGCTCCTTGGCGTTCGACGACGGCGTCGACTGCCCACCCGCCTTGGCCCGCGTCACCGACGATCAGTGGGTTGAGGTCGATCGACGCGATGTCGAAGGGATGCGCCGCCGCGAGCGCGCCGAGCGCCACCGCAGTGCGCGCAACCACGCCGAGGTCGATGGGCGCTTCGCCTCGGACGCCGGCGAGGATCGGCGCGATGCGCAACTGGGCGAGCTTGGCAATCACGTCCGCTTCGGAGAAGGGGTGGAGCAGCACCACCAAGTCGCGCAGGGCTTCGACGTACTTGCCGCCATCGCTGACCATCACCACGGCTCCGAACAGCGGGTCCTGGCGCACGCCGAGTGCGAATTCGCGGCGCCCGCGTACCCTTTGCGCGACGATGACGCCGTCCAAGGGCAGACCCATCGCGGCGACGCGTTCGGCGCACGCGGTCCAGGCGTCTCGAACCTGGTCCGCGGACTGCACGTCAACGAAGACTAGGCCATGCTCCGACTTGTGGGGAATCCGCGCAGAACACGCCTTGACCACGACCTGCGGCCCCAGGGCCTGCCACGCGCCCATCGCCTCGTCCGCACTTCGGCACAGGCGGTAGGGGACCGTGGGGATGCCGAAGGCACCCAGCAAGGCGAGGCTGTCCGCCTCGCTCAGCAGCGGGGCATCGCCGTCCGGCAGGAGATGCGCAACCCGTGAAGGCGCCCGCAGCGCGTGGCGCGCGGCCGACTGCTGCATCAGCAGTCCGTGCCGGCTCCACTGGTGCAGCGCGTTGATGGCGTCCGTCTCGTGGGAGAACGCCGGAACACCGGCATCGCGGAAGGCCTGCCGCACCGAGGCCTGGGGCGCGGACACCACGGTCGGCTTGTTGCGCGCTGCGGCGAAGCGCGCGGTGTCGCGCGCCATACCTGGCACGTCGTAGCCTTCTCCGGCGACAGGCACGCCGATCAGGAACATGTCGGCCTGCGGGTCGGCTGCCAGGGCGCCCAGCGTGTCGGCGTACATGCCGCCCTGCGTCATAAGCGAGGCCGTGAGGTCAACGGGATTCTGGGCCGTCGCAAAGCTCGGCATGATGTCGGCGAGGGCATCGATGACGGGTTTGCCGAGTTCGGCCAGCGGCAGTCCGAGCGTTGCGGCTGCATCGGCGCAGAGGACGCCGACGGCGCCGCTGTGGCTCATGACGACCAGGCGTTCTGCGGCTCTGGGCGGCGTGGCGAGATAGAGCTCGACGGCGTTGACCAGCCCGTGCACGTCGTTGGCACGCCAGATCCCATGGCGCTCGAAAAAGGCGTCGACCACGACGTCGTCGTTCACGATGGCGCCGGTGTGCGAGGCGGCCGCCTTGGCGCCGCGCGCGCTGCGGCCCGACTTGAGCGCGATCACCGCGGCACCGCGCGCCGAAGCGAGCCGTGCGACCTCCGCGAGCATGACGGGATCGCTCAGGGACTCGATGTACATCAGGACGACGCGGATCCCGGGATCCGCCGCCGCCGTCAGCGCCAGCTCGCACACCGAGGCGTCGGCGTCGTTGCCCGATGCGACCAGGTAGCGCACGCCGACGCCGCGCTCACGCAGCATCGCGTACGGCATCACGCTGGCCGCGCCGCTCTGGCTCACGATGGCCACCGGGCCGTCCTCGGGCTCGACTTCCATGAACATGGTGCTGAAGTTCATCACCGCGCCGGTCTGGAAGTTGGCCACGCCTTGCGCGTTCGGCCCGATCAGGCGAATGCCGAGAGGCCGTGCCTGCGCCACCAGTTCCTGCTGGCGCGCGAGGCCCTCGGTGCCAGTTTCGCCGAAGCCCGAACTCATGACGATGGCGGCGCCGATGCCGCGCGCTGCGCACTGGTCGATCACGCTGGCGACCGCATCCCGGCCGACCGCGATGATCGCGACGTCGGGCGCCTCCGGCGTCGCCCCGAGCGAAGGGTAGGCAGCCAGGCCTTGAACCGTCGCGCGCTTGGGATTGATCGGGTAGACCGTGCCCTGGAACCCGAATCGTCGAAGGTAGTGCAGGGGGCGCCCACCGACCTTGTTGCGGTCTTCTGTCGCGCCGACGACGGCGATGCGTCGAGGCGCGAAAGCGCGTTGTAGCCGGGGATCTAGGAGGTCCTTCATGGTGCCGCTCAGTCGAGGCTGGCGCCGGAGGCTTTCACCACAGGCGCCCACTTAGCGGTGTCGCTCTTGATGAGCGCGGCGAATTCGGCCGGCGTAGTCGTGCGGGCATCGGCGCCGTCGGCCTCCATGCGCTTCTTCATCTCGTCGGTGGCCATGACCGCGACCATTTCTCGGTTCAGACGCTCGACCACCGGAGCGGGTGTCCCCCTGGGCGCCAGCACGCCGTACCAGATCGTCACGTCGAAGCCCTTGAGGCCGGCTTCCTGGACGGTCGGCACGGTCGGCAGCAGCGGCGAGCGCTTCGGCCCGGTCACTGCCAGCGCGCGCACCTTGCCGGCGGCGATGTTTTGGGTCTGCTGCGCGATCGTGTCGAACATCATCGACAGCCGACCGCCCAGCAGGTCCACCATGGCCGGTGCGGAGCCCTTGTAGGGCACGTGCGTGATTTGGATGCTGGCAGTGCTGCGGAACAGTTCTCCCGAGAGATGATTCGAGCTCCCGTTGCCGGCCGAGCCGTAGGTCAGTTCACCCGGCCTGGCCTTGGCCAGCACGATCAGATCGGCCAGGTTCTTGGCGGGGGTGTCGGAGCTCGTGACGAGCACGTTCATCGTCGTGGCCATCAGGCTCACTGGCGCAAAGTCCTTCACCGGGTCGTAGCGCAGCTTGGCGTAGAGGCTCGGATTGATCGCCATCGTGCCGGTGGTACCAAAGAACAGCGTGTGGCCGTCGGCCGGGGCACGCGCCACGAGTTCGGCCGCGATGCCGCCGCCGGCGCCGCCGCGGTTGTCGATGATCACCTGCTGGCCGAGCCGATCGCCGAGCTTCTGGGCCAGCAGGCGCGCCATGGCATCGGTCGGACCCCCGGCGGGGAACGGAACGACCAGCGTGACGGCCTGCCTAGGATAGGCGGCTTCCTGGGCGTGGAGCAGGGGCGCGGCCAGCAGCGAGGCGGCCGCCATCGCGAACGCGATCGGGTGCTTGATCTTCAAGGTTGTCTCCTTTTGGGTGGGTGCAGCCCGAGGTTAGGCCGCGCTGTGATTTCCAGAAAGGGCAAGTTATGGATTTCTGCTTTCCATTAAAGTGAAGTCATGAAGCTCAAGCAACTGAACACCTTCCTGCTGGTGGCCGACATGAAATCGCTCTCGCGCGCGGCACTCGCCTCGGACATGGCGCAGTCTCTGGTAAGCCGGCAGATCGCCATGCTCGAAGCTGAGTGGGGACGGCGACTGTTCGACCGCACCGGTCGCGGCATGGCGCTGTCCGACTTCGGCCGGCGTATCTATCCGGACGTCCAGCGCGTCGTCGAGCAGGTGCGCCATCTGGATTCCGCGGCGACCGAAGCGGCCGGCGTGCTGACCGGAACGGTGCACGTGGGCGTGTTGCCGTCCTTGTCGCGCCAGTTGCTGCCGATGTTGTTGGCCGACGTGCGCGAACGGGCGCCGGCCCTGCACCTGCACGTGATGGAGGGGTTCAGCGGCACGCTCGACGAGCAGCTCGCATCCGGTCGGCTCGACATGATCGTCGTAAACCGTTACGGCTCGTCGGCGCTGCGCGGCGAGGACGTGCTCGGCAAGGTCGAGACCTTCCTGATCGGCAAGACGGGCCGCCCGGAACTGCAAGCCAAGACCATTGCGTTTCGCGCCTTGGGCGGCCTCCCGCTGGTGTTGCCCGCGGCGCCGAACGGACTGCGCACCACGCTGGATGTGCTCTCGCGGCGCCACAGCGTCGCGCTGGACATCGTCATGGATGTCGATACGGCCACGGCAATGAAGGACGTCGCAGCGAGCGGGCACGCCTTCACGCTGTTGCCCATCACCGCGGTGACGCAGGAGATCGCGCTGGGCTTGCTGTCGGCCTGCCGCGTGACAAGCCCGGGCATCCGGCGGACGATCGCGCTGAGCCTGACGCGGCAACGGCCGCTGTCGGAAGGCGCCCGACTCGTCGCTTCGCGCGTTCGGCTGCTGGCTTCAGGGCTGCTTGCTGATATCTGACGCAGCGAGCTCGAAGACCTCCGGAGTGCTGGCGGTACGGGCTTATGGCCTCTACTTGCCGAACTGCAGCTTGCTGGATGACATCGAACCCGACGCCCAGCGACGCAGCAGTCGCTCTGAGCCTGTGGGTACGCTCGCGCGAAATTGGCCAGTTGGCGTCGAATGGCACCCAGCATGGCCCGTGAAGACTGCCCAGTCGCTTCGGCCTGGCCGAGGTACTGCATCACTGACGTGCGCGCCGGCAGGCTCGCGTACCAAGCCCGAAGGGCCGCCAGTTGCGAGGGGCCGGGGAAATCGGCCTTCCCAACGGACTGCCCTGCTCTGTTCATCCGAACATTCATGCGATCCAGTTTAGGCGACGAATATTGGAATATTGCTATCGTGATAAGAAGAGCCGCGGCGATGCTGCGGTGCCCTTCTTGGCCACACCCAGGGGCAAGGCAACTAGTGCGGTGCGCGTGAAGTAATAGAACTTAATTGCCCCGGCATACTCCAATCGCCCAGGAGGTTGGAGCGATGCGGGTTGCCAATACGATTGAGTTGGATGAGAACACCGAGCGGGAGCTTCGGGTACTGGCCAAGCGCCGGCGAGTGGAGGTTCGGCTTCAACAGCGCGCGCTCGTGGTCTTGCTGGCCGCCCAGGGCCTGCAGAACAAGGACATCGCTGTCGAGGCTGGTCTCGATCGCCGCCAAGTGGCACTGTGGCGTCAGCGCTTCCTGGACGGCGGCATTGATGCGCTTCGCAAGGACGCGCCGCGCACGGGCCGGCCGGCCACGGTCACGGCCGAAGTGGAGTCGCGGATCGTGCATGCCACACTGCACGACAAGCCGATCAACGCCACCCACTGGAGTACCCGCACGCTGGCCGAGCACCTGGGCCTGGGTGCCACGACCATCCGCCGTGTATGGCGCAGCAACGGCCTGAAGCCGCACCTGAGCCGTACCTTCAAGCTCTCGCGCGACCCGCGCTTTGAGGACAAGTTGCTGGACGTGGTGGGCTTGTACCTGAACCCGCCCGAGCATGCCCTGGTGCTCAGTTGCGACGAAAAGAGCCAGATCCAGGCGCTCAACCGCACGCAGCCGGGCCTGCCGATGAAGCGCGGGCGTGCCGGCACCGTCACCCACGATTACAAGCGCCATGGCACGACCACGTTGTTTGCGGCGCTCAACACGCTGGACGGCAGCGTGATCTCGATGTGCCAGCCGCGGCACCGCCACAGCGAGTGGCTCAAGTTCCTGCGCCTCATCGAGCGCAGCACGCCCAAGCACCTGAGCCTGCATCTGATCGTGGACAACTACGCCACGCACAGCCACCCCGACGTGCAAAAGTGGCTGGAGCGACACCCGCGCTTCGTCATGCACTTCACACCCACCAGCGCATCGTGGCTGAACATGGTCGAGCGCTTCTTCCGCGACATCACCGACAAGCGCATCAGGCGTGACAGCTTCACCAGCGTGGCAGAACTGGAACTGGCCATCGACCTTTACGTCGCCCATCACAACATCGAACCGAAGGCGTTCATCTGGACCGCACGCGCCTCCGACATTCTGGCCAAGGTCACGCGGGCCAAGGCTGCTCTCGCGGCCACTGCGGGATAAGTACAGAACAGAGTGGCGCACTGCACTAGCGAGGCCTATTCAAAGCGAGAGCGGTTCATCTCAATGAACTGTTCGACCGTCGTCAACGGGCGACCAGTGATTTCGGTCCCGTAGCTGTCTTGGCCGCGAAGCAGGCCTTCGCGTTGGTCTTCGCGCACGGCGTTGAAGTGCGAGATCATCGGGGCGTAGCCTTCGACGCCCAGCAGCTTCAGGAATGGGTCCACACCAACTTGTTCGAAGCGAATGTCCTTGCCCAGCGCCCTTCCCACGACTTGGGAAAGTTCGAAGTGGCTATATTCGACCGGGCCGTGCAGCGGGTAGGTTTGGCCAACATGTATCGTCGGGTTCGCGAGAATGCCGCCGACGACGTGCGCGATGTCGATGCCGGCCACCGGTGCAAAGCGGCTGTCTGCGTCAAATGGCGTGACGTAGCGGCCTTCTCGAATCAGATGTGACGTATAGAGCAGCCATTCGGCAAAGAAGGTCACACGCAGGTGTGTCACTGGAACGCCCGACCAGGCCAGGACCTGCTCGGACAGCCAATGATTCAGGGTTTGCTGGCTGCGCGCGTTGGGACGAGCTTGTTTTTGCGACATGTTGACTACATGGCCCACCTTCGCTTCGCGAGCGGCTTGAGCGAACACGGTGGTCACTTCGACCAGGCCGTCCGCCAGCGAATAGCAGAGGTAAGCGCCGTCCACGCCGTCGACGGCCGGACGGACTTCCTTCAGTCTAAGCATGTCGGCCACGATGACGTGGGCGCCGATATCACGCAGCTTTTGGGCGCGTTCGTCATCTCGACGAACAAGGGCACGCACCTCGTGGCCCTGCTCTCGCAAGAAGCGGACTGTATGCGCGCCGGTATCGCCGGCAGCAGCTGTCACTAGAAAGGTCTTCATCTAATCAAGCTCCAAAGGTTGAGGACGATCCCAGCCGAATTCATGCTGGCGTCGAAATGAGTGCCAGTCACCAGGCATGCCCACGCCCGGCGACGGTGTTGTCGCAACAGGTCCTTTGACCTGTTGAGGGAGACGGGCTGTGCTTGGCCTATCGGCGGCCAGGATGTCTCCAGAGGAATAGCCGTCGACATCGAAGAAGGAGCAGCGATGCACGCTCCGTCAGCGCTTTCGGATATGCGCCCTTACTTCAAATGGGTCCGGGCACGGTCGATACCGCGAGAATCCGCTCGACGCGACCCGCCACCAGCAGCAGTTTTCCATCGCCGCCCGCAGGCCCATCCATCTCAAGGCCCAAAGGCAACCCATCCGGCGACAATCCCATGGGGATACTGATGCCCGGCAGGCCGGCGCCGCTGGCTGGATAGGTGTTTCGTGACAGGAATCTGTAACTGCGTTCCTGGCCCGCCACAGGGAATTTCCACTGAGTCTCGATCGTGGGTGCCGCGCACGGCGTCGTCGGAAACAGCAGTGAATCGGCTCGCGCGAATGCGATGGCGCTGTAGCGGCGCTGCAGTGCGGGACGATGCGTTTGCATGACATCCCAGTAGGCTTCATCCGAGACGAAGTTGGGCGCGCCCGGAACGACGAATTGAGTCCAGGCGCCTTTGAAGCTCTTGCCCAATCCTTCGTAGATTTGCTCGAACGATACCGGGATGCCGTTTTCCGCGACGAATTCCCGCACGGCGGGCATCGTCTCGTGAAAGAAGATGGGCCAGGCGACGTGATCAGTGAGCTCATTGAAATCGGACCCAAGATCGATCTCGACAATGTCGGCGCCCGCGTCGACGAGCTTGCGCAAGCTCTCCCTGAATGCCGCCTCGACGGCCGGATCGACGCCGGCAAGAT
Organism: Variovorax sp. 01T432; assembly: GCF_056398605.1. Classification (NCBI taxonomy): domain Bacteria; kingdom Pseudomonadati; phylum Pseudomonadota; class Betaproteobacteria; order Burkholderiales; family Comamonadaceae; genus Variovorax; species Variovorax sp. 01T432. The sequence continues at coordinate 32,048 of NZ_JBFTPS010000042.1, read as the reverse complement.
GTTGCCGGGGCGCATACGCAAACCGCAATCCCTTCAATCCGGCCGGGGTCTTCAGCCCGGGCGACGCGCTGCGGGTGACGACCGCGTCAAGCAGCAGACAGTCCGCGACGCTGCGAGCCAGCACTCCAGTCGTGTCGAGCGTGCCGGAGATCGGCGCGACGCCTTTCGAAGGCCAGCGCCCCGGCGTCGGCTTGAAGCCGACGACACCGCACAGTGAAGCCGGCACACGGATGGAGCCGACCGTGTCGCCGCCCAGTGCCGCGGGCACGATGCGCGCGGCAACCGACGCCCCCGCACCGCTCGAGGAGCCACCGGTGATGTGGTCGCGGTTGTAGGGATTCTTCACTTGACCATAGTGATCGTTGATGCCAGTCAGGCCGTAGGACATTTCGGCAAGATTGTTCTTGCCGAACACGATGCCGCCAGCGCCCTTCAGGGCCGCCACCACGGCGGCGTCGTGTTGCGGCTTGAAGTCCTTCAAAACGGAAGTGCCGAGGGTCGAAGCCAAGCCTTGGGTCAGGTAGCTGTCCTTCACACCGATCGGCAAACCCAGCAGCGGCGCCGAATGGCCCGCGGCGCGAGCCTTGTCCGCCGCTCTGGCCGCTTCCAGTACGCCGGCTCGGTCTATTGTGATGAAGGCATTCAGATCGGAGAGATTCGCAGCGCGATCGAGCAATTTGCTCACATAACTCTCGGACGTCATGGCACCCGTGCGAATCGCGGTTGCAGCCGATGACAGGTCCAGATCCTGCACGCCGCTGGCGGAAGCGGCGGCGGGCTGAGCACGAGCCAGACCGGCGCCCATCAGCGCCGCTGCGGCGGCGGCGCTCAACAGCTGGCGCCGACTGATCGACTCCCGGATGTCTGGTGCTTCGGAAGATTGTTCATTCGATGGATCATCTGTGGACATCAGGATTTCTGCCTTTCAGTTGGGGGTTGGCGAGACACGGCGATGTGTGGAACCAGCCTGCCGAAGACACACCTAGCTACTAGCTACTAGCTACTAGCTATGGCGTATTTGCCGCCTGGGGCTTCAGCAATGCATGGCATACCGGGTATGAGATAGACGCGCATACGTTATGCGTCCGTTCACCTGGTCGCTCGATCAAGACTGCCATTCAACCGACCCTCCGGGCCAATTCGCATACGGGCCTGATGGTCGGTGTCCGCTCGGCCGAAATGCCTTACGCCTACTCAGTGCACCCAGGCCTTGAGGCTCGGGCTCAGGTTTGCCTGCGTACAATAATCGGGACGACCCACAGGAGATCTGGAATGATGTCGATGGACAACACATCCGGCGTCGGCGCCGAAGGTGGATTCGATCTTTGGCATCTCGTGACATGCCGGAACTTCTCGCTCTCCGAGTGCAAGCCTGCGTCTACGCAGGAGTTCCGCGCGCAGATCGTCAGCCGCGTTTTCGGATCCCTTGGACTCAGCGCTGCATCATCCAGGGGCATCAGTTCAATCCGCATGACGCGCGGCCGGGCGCAGATCCGTAAGGACCCACGAGACCACTTCATGCTTTATCTGGTGTTGAACGGCCAGGTCGACATCGAGCAGGACGATCGGCAGGCGAGCGCCTTCGCGGGAGACATGTTTCTTTACGATCAGACGATGCCGTTCAGCATGAACTTCTACAGCAACAATCGTTCGGTTCTGGTGAATATTCCGCGACCGCTACTGGCTGCGCGACTGTCAGGTGCCAACCACTTCACCGGCCGACGCATTGGGGGCGATTCAAAGCTGGGCGCACTTGCCAGCTCCGTCATACGTCAAATTGTCGAGTTCGGCGCAACATCGCACTCCGCTGTCGAGGAGCGGCTAGTACATTCGACGATGGACATCGTCTCGACGGCGCTTGACGTCGAGCTGGGCGGCGAAGTGCAGGCCCGTTCGATGCGACATCGTCTTCTGCCTCAGGTGCAGAGATACATGCTTGAGCACCTTCACGAAGCAGGACTCGATATTGAGGCCATTGCGCGGGCGCAGAACATCGCGCCAAGAACGCTGAGCCGCATCTTTGTCATGGAAGGCACGACGCCGATGCGTTGGCTCTGGCGTCAGCGGCTGGCCGTTAGCCACAAGCTCCTGTCGGAAGGCCGCGTGGACAACGTGACGGACGCGGCCTTCAGTGTGGGCTTCAGCGACGTGTCGCATTTTGGCCGGGCCTTCAAGCGCGAGTTCGGGCGACTACCTCAAACGCTACGCCGCCCCAAGGTTCATGAGTGACACGGCGGGGGCGATCTCGGACGAACTGCGTGCCGGGACCCTGTCGTCCGGACAAGTTCGACGACGCGGTCACCCATGACGCCCGCGCGACGCAAGGTTGACAATGGTTCATCTTGGTAGGAGTTCTCGCGCAACGTCGCGTCGATCCTGCCGAGCATTGTCGAGAGCGCTGCCGCGATCTCAGGCGTGGCGCGATTCATGTGAAATTCGGGTCTTCAGCATGCTGTCGAGGCGGCTGCAATTGAACTGGACCGGGTTCTGGTGGAAACCGTGCATCGGGGTAGGCTACCTCTCTTGTGAATCACGCACAGGTTGATGGCGAAGAAGGTTCAGAGCGTGGACGATCTGTTCAAGTGCCATCACTTTGAGCGCGAAATCATCGTTCTATGCGTTCGCTGGTAATTGCGATTCAAGCTGAGCTTGTGCGACCTGTTGGAGATGATGACCGAGCGCGGCATTGCGCTGGCCCACACGACGATCATGCGCTGGGTGCAGCGCCTCGTGCCCGTGTTCGAGAAACGCTGGAATCGATTCGCTCGCAAGGCTGGGCACTCGTGGCGCGTCCACGAGACCTACGTGGAGATCCGCGGACGATGGACCTACCTGTACCGTGCCGTCGATCGAGAAGGCCAGACGGTCGATTTCCGCCTGAGTGCCGACCGCGACGTCAGAGCGGCCAAGGAGTTCTTTCGCAAGGCGCTGGCGACTCAAGGCCTTGTGCCTGTGAGCATCACGCTCGATGGCTACGCCGCCTCGCACCGCGCGGTGGGTGAGTTTTCCGCCCAGAACCCCAGACGGAAGGACACGCGGTTGCGATCGTCGAAATACCTGAATAACCAAGCCGAGCAGGACCATCGGAGCGTGAAGTCGCGCATCAAACCCATGCTCGGTTTCAAGCTCTTCGACCAAGCGGCGGTGACGATTGCCGGCGTGGAGTTGCTGCACCGCATCCGCAAGGGCCAGTTCAATCTCGGCCGGTTGCGCCTTCGAGGCCAAACTGCGCCTGCAATCTGGAAGTCGGTGCTTTCGGCCCGACCGGCGCAACGCATTCGCAAAGTCATCCGGCTGAGCGAAAAATTCGCACCAGAACCCTTCCGGCTGCTCTCCGTCTAGAAGGCCTGAGCCCGGCAGCCAATCAAGCCATCGCCGCGCGGGCGCATGCGATGAAGGGCTTGATCAGCGGGCTGTTCAGATCACGACGCCAGCAGACAGCGACGTCCATACCCTCCATCACGTCAAGCAGCGGCCTGAATGCCAATCCTGGCGGACTGCCGAGCGCCGCACAGGCCGGCACGATGGCGAATCCTTCGCCGGCCATGACCAGACCCAGGGCCGAGTGCACCGTCTCGACCCGATGGGTGACCTGCATCGTGACGTGATTCTTCCTGAGTAGGGACGCGACCAGCGAAGTGTCTGCGGCTTCCTCGAATGTCGGCAGGCCGATGAGCTTGCGGCCTTGGAGCTTCGACAGCGGCACGGCGGTCAGCCTGGCCAGGGGCGAGCGTGCCGGCATGGCCACGCGCAGCGCTTGCGTGCCCAGCAGGGCGGCGGCGACACCCTTGCGCGCGACGGGCGGCATGCACAGCCCCACCGTGACCTTCAGGTCGGCGATCAAGGCCTCGTGGGTTGCCGCACTCATCTCGACGAACTGGAGGTCCACGTCCGGCATGACGCGCCGGAGCTCGGGCACCAGCCGCGGCAGGACCGCATAGCCGAGCGCGAACATGTAGCCCACCGTCAACCGGCCGCGGCGTCCGGCGGCGACGGCACGGGCCGCTTCGAAGCCTTCGTGCGCGAGCGTCAGCGCTTCCCTGGCGCGCGACAGCAGTGCACCGCCGGCATCGGTCAGCTGCATGCCGCCGGGCTCGCGCCGGAACAACGGCGTGCCCAGCTGAGCCTCCAGATTGCGTATCTGGACCGACAGCGGCGGCTGCGCCATGTGTAGGCGCAGCGCAGCCTTTCCAACGCTGCGGGCTTCGGCCACCGCGACGAAATAACGCAGGCTTCTTAGATCCATAGACCCATACTAATTTCGTATGGCTTTGTTGTAAACGAGTATTGGACCAGACCTTGCTCGTGCGCCAAGCTGTCGTCCAGGCAGATCAAAAGCGAACTGCCGCAGACCGAAGGATGACTGCACATGAGTGAAGAGCTGTGTTTCATGTCCGCGACCGCATTGCGGGAGAAGATCGCCCACCGCGATCTGTCGCCGGTGGAGATCACACGGGCCGTGCTCGACCGTGCCGAGCGGCTCCAGCCCGAGCTCAACTGCTTCATCACTCTCTGCCGCGATCGGGCCATGCAGGAGGCGCGCGCCGCCGAGCAGGCCGTCATGCGCGGCGCTGCCCCGGGCCTGCTGCACGGCATTCCGTTCACGTGCAAGGATCTTGTCAACACGGAAGGCGTGCGCACCACCTTCGGCTCCAGGCTGTTTGAACACAACGTGCCTGGCGAGGATGCGGAAGCCGTTGCGCGGCTGCGCCGCCAGGGTGCCATCCTGATCGGCAAGACCACCACGTCCGAGTTCGGCGCGAAGTGCCTCACCGACGCCCCGCTGTTCGGACGCACGCGCAATGCTTGGAGTCCGCACCACACCAGCGGAGGTTCAAGCGGCGGTGCGGCCGTCGCCGTGGCGGCCAGCATTGCGCCGATCGCCGTGGCGACGGACGGCGGAGGCTCGACACGCATCCCGGCCTCCTGCAACGGCGTGGTCGGCCTGAAGCAGAGCAGCGGCATCGTGCCCCACAGTCAGGTCGAGGATGTGTTCGGAAACCTGACCTATGTGACGCCGATGACGCGGAACGTCGGCGACACGGCGTTGATGCTGCAGGCCATGGGTGGCGAGGACGCCTCCGACCCGTGGTCGATCGATACCGCCGTTCCGGACTACGAGAGCGCAGCGCAGGCGCGCGGCGACTTGCGCGGCAAGCGGATCCTGTTTTGCGCCGCGCCCGAAGGCCGCCCCATCGCAGCCGAGGTTGCCGCAGCATTCGAAGCATCTCTCGTGCATTTGCGGGCGCTGGGCGCAGAGCTGATCGAGATGCCGGGCACGCATTTCAACATCGAGCCTCTGTGGCGCACCATCAACCACACCGTCTGGCGCGCCCGGTTCAGCGAGATGACACGGCAGCATCCGGACCAGCTCAGCCCTTCTCTGCTGCAGCAGATGGCGCTGGCCAGCGAGGTCAGCGGGGCCGACTACCAACGGGCGATGTTCGATCGCACGCTGCTGTTTCGCCATGTCCAGACCCTGCTGCGGGACAACGACTTCATCGCCATGCCGACCCTTTCGCGCACCGCACTGCCGATCGAACAGGACTTGTTCGGTGCCATCGACATCGACGGCGAGGTCCTGCCCGAGGTTCGCGCCAACTGGTTTCCCTGGACCATGCCGTTCAACCTCACGGGGCATCCTGCGATCAGCTTGCCTTGCGGCTTCGGTTCGGGCGGATTGCCGATCGGCATCCAGTTGGTCGGCCGTTTCAAACGGGACAGCGACCTGCTGCGCCTGGCGTGCTTGCTGGAGGCCTCGCAAGGGCTTCTGTCTCATCGGCCCGAGCTGGGGTGATGCATGACCCATCGACTTGCAGGAATTCTGAGGGTGTCTCTGGCGGCGCTGGTCGTGGCGGGCACCGCCACCACGTCACCGGTCCGCGCGCAAGCGTCCACCGCGGCACCCGTCAAGCTGGTGATTGGGTTCCCACCCGGCGGTGCGTTGGATGTGCTTGCGCGCGCCGTTGCGGAGCAGCTGCGGCTGGCCACGGGCGAGCCGGTCATTGTCGAGAACAAGCCTGGTGCTTCGACGCGGATCGCCATCGAGACCGTCAAGCGGGCCAGTCCCGATGGCAAGACCATCCTGCTGGCATCCAGTGCGCCCTTCGTGCTGTTCCCGATGACCGACAAACGCCTGAGTTACGACCTGGACCGCGACTTCATTCCGGTCGCTCTTCTGGCGGACGTTCCGACGGTGGTCGCCTGCGGCGCGGCCCAGCCCTATCGGACGCTGCCGCAGTATGTGGCTTGGGTCCGCCAGCATCCCGACCAAGGCGGCTTCGGCCTGACCTCGCTGGGCGGCGCCTTGCATTTCGCCGTGCTGGGCATGTCCAAGGCGATCGGCGTGCCGCTGAATGCCGTGGCCTACAAGGGAGGCGCGCCGCTGGCCACCGACATCATCGGCGGCCACGTGCCCATCGGCACGGACGCGTTGGCGAGTCAGCTGGAGCTACATCGATCCGGCCAGCTTCGCATCCTGGGTGTGTCGGGCCTGCGGCGCAACAGCGCACTGCCGGACGTCCCCACGCTCAAGGAGTCCGGTATCGATGCGTTCGACCACGCCAATGCCTCGTACAGCGCCTACGTGCCTGCCGGCACGCCGCCCGATGTGGTGGCGCATCTCGAGCGCGCTCTGATCGCAGCGGTCCATCGGCCGCAGGTCCTGGCGCAGCTCGCACGCATCGGACTCGACGCGACCGGACTGCCCGGCGCCGAGCTCACCAGGATGATCCAGGCCGAACGCGTTTTCTGGCGCCCGGTCGTGCAGGCGTCGGGCTTCAAGAATGATGACTGATCGATTCGCAATCCCACTCCGAAGGAGACGCGCCATGCTGAACCTGTCCGTTCCCATTCCATCGACGAAACGCAGACGCAGGATTGCGCAAGCGGTCCTTGTCTGCAGCGCGGGCCTGTGGCTTTGCGCGACGGAGGCGGCCGCCGGGTCCTATCCGGAGCGGCCCGTCACGGTCGTGGTCGCCTTTCCTCCGGGCGGCATCGTGGACGTGATCGCTAGGCGGGTTACGCTGCGTCTCGCCGATCGATTCAAGCAGAGCTTCATCGTGGAGAACAAGACAGGCGCGGCCGGCAGCATCGGTTATTCGTTTGCCGCCCGTTCCGCCGCCGACGGCTATACGCTGGTCCTTGCGAGCGGACCGACGACCATGACACCGCCGAACGATGGTCCCTTGACCTGGGACCCATTGAAGAGCTTCAGCGCGGTCGGAATGATCGGCACCATCCCGCAAGCCATCGTGGTGAACAACGAAGTTCCCGCGCACACCTTGCAGGAGTTCGTCGCCTACGCGAGAACAAAGCACGGACAGGTCAACTACGGCTCGCCCGGCCTTGGCACCACGCCGTACTTCACGATGGAACTGTTCAAGCGCCAGCAGAAGGTGGACTTGACCCACGTCGCCTACCGTGGACAACCCGATGTGATGGTGGATCTCATGCGTGGCGATCTGGGCATCACGTCGGTGACGGCCCCGCTGGTGTTGCCGAATGTGCTGAGCGGCAAGATGCGGGCGCTGGCGGTGACTTCGAAGGCGCGTCTGGCGGCACTCCCCGATGTGCCTACCGTCTACGAGCAGGGCCTGGCCGATCTCGACATCTCCAACTGGTTCGCCTTGCTGGGCCCGGCCCATCTTCCGCCTGATGTGGTGGCGGCGCTGGCCAAGGCGTTGAACGACACGCTGGCCTCGCCGGAGACGCAGGCCAGCCTCGCCGAGGTCGGCCTGCTCGTGCAAACGGCGCCGCCCGTCGAGACGCTGGCATTCGTCAAGAGTGACCTCGCCAAATGGATCGCCATGTCGAAGGAGCTGGGCAGCGCTCAGGCTGCTTCCGGGAGGTCGAATTGAGCGCAGCGCACCCACCCCTTGGCATGGAGCCCGCTCCCACCGGTATGAGCACCGAGGAATGGCGGCTGCGATGCGAGCTCGCCGCCTGCTATCAATTGACCGATCTGTACGGCATGTCCGACCTGGCATCGACGCATATCTCGGTCAGCCTGCCGGGGCCGGGGCATCACTTCCTGGTCAATCCGCTGGGCGTTCTGTTCGACGAGATGAGTGCATCCTCGCTGCTGAAGGTAGACATTGACGGACGGGTGGTCGATGGCGACCCGTCGCTGCTCAATCCGGCTGGCTTCATCATCCACAGCGCGATCCACATGGCGCAGACTGATCTGGTCTGCGTCATGCATTCGCACACGCGGGCCAACAATGCGGTGGCGATGCAAGTCGAGGGTCTGCGTCCGCTGAGTCAGAAGGCGGTCGTGATGCTCGACTTTCTCGGCTACCACGACTATGAGGGCGCGGCGTTGGATGAAGACGAACGCGAACGGCTGGTACGCGACCTGGGTCCCGCTGGTCGGGTCCTGATCCTGCGCAACCACGGCGCTCTCACAGTGGGCCGCAGCGTCGGCGAGGCGTTCTGCTGGATGCATCGGCTGGAGACGGCGTGCAAATACCAGATCGATGGTCTGGCTGGCAATGCCACGCCGCATGAACTCTCGGAAGAAACCATTCGGCACACGCGCGCCCAGGGTCGCAAGATGCTGGGCGCTGGAGGCTTTCTGGAATGCGGCAAGGTCGAGTGGCCGGGCTTGCTTCGCAAGCTGGAGCGCGAACGCGGGGCCTCGTACCGCAGCTGAAGCGTGCGGCGCCTGCCGCCATTGGGCTCTCGCCGATCACTTCAGATTGGCAAGGCGCTGGACAGTGGCCGGCGAACCCAATGAGTCTTCATAGGCGGCGCGCCCTGCAACTTCAGACCATGTGCCGAGCGCCAAGGCGTCGATGTGCTGCTTCATGGAATTCACCGCCTCGGGTTCGCACTGCAGGATGGCATCCACATAGGCCTGAACGTGAGTCTTGAGCGCGTCGGGCGCCACCAGATCGGTGAGATACCCGATGCGCAACAGCTCTTCCGCGCTCAGCGATTGCGTGGTCAGGAAGATCTTCTTCGTGGCTGTGGGGCCGATGCGGGTGACGAAACGCCGCAAACCGCCGGGGTAGTAGTGCAAGCCGAACTTAGCCGCTGGCATGAAGATGCGGCTGCCCTGAACCCCGATTCGGAAATCGCAGCACATGGCCAGATCCGTGCCGCCGCCATAGGCGCTTCCGTTCATGGCGCAGATCGTGGGCACCTTTGATTGTTCGAGGTGGTCCAGCATATTTTCGAAGCTGCGGTCGAGCCGAGAACTGATCTGCGTCAGCGTGTAGCCGGAGCAGAAGGTCTTCTCGCCTTCTCCGGTGATGACAAGGACGGCCACCTCTGGAGACTTGTCGATCTCCTCCAGATGGCGCAACACCACCTGCGGGTCATCCGGATCGATGCGATTGTGTTCGCCGGGACGGCGCAGTGTGATGGTTGCCACGCTGCCTTCGATCTGCAATGCCGGCCTGCCGGAGGTCATCATGTCGAAACCCTTCCGACGTCTTGTGCAATGGCGCCTTCGGCGGCGAGGGCGTCGATGTCGACGTTGCTGTAGCCATACTCGCGCAACACCTCGAAGGTGTGTTGGCCTAGAAGCGGCGGCGCCCTGCGGATGGACGCACCGTTCATCGCCTCCAGCTTGATCGGAGATCCCACCTGGCGCAGCCTGCCCAGCTCCGGATGCTCGACCACTTCGACGAGGCCGCTGTGCAGCACCTGCTCGTCGGCGAACACGTCCGCCAGATTGTTGATCGGACCCGCGGGAATGTCCGCACCGAGGAGGAGGCGGGACCATGCGTCCCGCGTGTTGGCCTTGAGCTTCTCCTCGATGAGGATCTTCAACTCGTTGCGATGCTCGATCCTCGCTGCATTGCTGGCGAACCGCGGATCGTCCACCAGCGCGTCGAGATCCAGCAAGGTGCAGAGCTTGCGCCACATGTCGGTGGTCGCAGGTGCGATGTTCAACGGACCGTCGGCAGTCTGGAACACGCCATAGGGCGAGATAACCGGATGCGTATTGCCGGCAAGCATTGGCACTTCGCCGAGACTCAGGTACCGCTGCCCCTGCACGCTGAGCAGACCGACCAGCCCTGCCAGCAGCGACGTCTCCACGCGCTGGCCCTTGCCCGTGCGCTGGCGTTCGTTGAGCGCAGCGAGCACGCCCATCGCGCACCACATGCCAGCGGTCTGGTCACCGATGGCGACGCCCACGCGCATGGGGCCGGACTCTTCCGAACCGGTGACGCTCATCAGGCCCGAATAGCCCTGCGCAATCTGGTCGAAGCCGGGGCGCTGACCCGCCGGACCGGTGCGGCCAAAGCCGGTGATGCTCGCGTAGATCAGCCCCGCATTCGCTTCGGTCAAGCTCTCATAGGCGAGCCCCATGGACTCCATGGCACCGGGACGGAAATTCTCAGCGACCACATCGGACTGCCTTGCAAGTTGTCCCAACAGTTCTAGCGCGCGCGGATCGCGGAAGTTGAGCGCCACACCCCGCTTGTTGCGATTGCCGCTGAGGTAATAGGCGCTCGTGCCGCGGTCGAAAGGGCCCCAGTTGCGGATCATGTCGCCGCCGATGGGCTCGACCTTGATGACGTCCGCGCCGAGGTCCGCAAGGATCATTGTGCAGAAGGGGCCGGCCAGTGCGCGCGTCAGGTCGAGCACCCGAACGCCGGCCAGTGGAAGCTCTGAATGTGCCATGGTTGTCTCCAAAAAATACTTGTGCATCAACGCTTCAGACTATATATTGCATACAACGGTTATGCAATATCGGACCAACCAACGGAGACATCGATGAAGAAACCCAACATTCTTTTGATCATGGCGGACCAGCTCTCGGCGCCGGTTCTGCCGTTCCACGGCAACCCGGCGGTGAAGACGCCACACCTGCAAGCGCTGGCCGAACAGTCGGCCGTGTTCGAAAACGCGTACTGCAACTTCCCGTTGTGCGCGCCGGCGCGTTTTTCGTTGCTGGCCGGCCAGTTCGCAACCAAGATCGGCGCCTTCGATAACGCGTGCGAGTTCGAGGCGTCGACGCCCACACTCCCCTACTACCTCGGCCGCGAGGGCTACAAGACCATCCTCAGCGGCAAGATGCACTTCGTGGGCCCGGACCAGAAGCATGGCTTCCAGGAGCGCCTCACCACCGACATCTACCCGGCTGACTTCGGCTGGTCGGCGGACTGGAAGGAGGGAGAGTTCAGCTTCTATTCGCCGGGCCACAACCTGAGCACCGTCGACGAGAGCGGCGAGTGCTTTCGCAGCCTGCAACTGGACTACGACGAAGAGGTCGAGACCAAGTCGATCCAGCGTCTGTACGACCTGGCTCGCGACGACGAGCAGCCCTTCTTCATGTGTGTGTCATACACCCACCCGCACCCGCCCTTTCACATCCTGCCGGAGTACCTGGCCCGCTACGACCGTGCCGAGATTAACCTGCCCAACGTGCGCGACATTCCCATGGAAGAGCGCGACATGCTGAGCCAATGGATCCAGTACTCCCACGGCCTGGACAAGCAGACGGCCACCGACGAGCAGATCCTGCGCGCGCGGCACGCCTACTACGCGATGGTCAGCTACATCGACGACAAGGTCGGCAACCTACTGAAGACCCTCGAGCGCACGGGCTTCGACAAGAACACCATCGTCGTCTTCACCTCGGACCACGGCGACATGCTGGGCGAGCGAGGCATGTGGTTCAAGCGCGTGTTCTTCGATTGGTCGGCCAAGGTGCCGCTGCTGTTCAAACCGCCCGGCGCGACCGCGCCGCGCCGAATCTCGGAGCCCGCGTCGCATGTCGACCTGCTTCCGACCTTGATGGCCTTCGCGACCGGCAAGGAATCTTCAGAATGGGTGGAGGCGATCGACGGCCGCTCGCTCAAGCCCGTCATCGAAGGCGCGGCCGAACACGGCGACGCCGCCGCTTTCGTGGAATACACGGCGGAGGGAGTGACCGGCCCGTGCTGCATGCTGCGCAAGGGGCACTACAAATACGTCTACACGCACGGCTACCCCGACCAGCTCTATGACCTCAAAGCCGATCCCGACGAACTTCGTAACGTGGCGGGAAAGCTCCCCGACGTCCTGGCCGCGCTGAAGGCCGAGGTGCAGTCGCGCTGGGATGCGGACGACATCAAATCGCGCGTGCTGAACAGCCAGGCGCGCCGCAAGTTCATCAAGGACCTGCCCGATGCGATCCAGCCGGTATGGGACTATCAAGCCAGCGTCGACGACACCAAGCGCTATGTTCGGCGCGGCAGCGCGCGGATCATCAAGGTGAAGAAGCGCTGGCCCGTGGTCGCCGACATCAAGAGCTGAGCGCTCGCCACATCGGAGACACATACCATGGAACACACCATCGAACGCGAAGTCGATCCCGTGCGTCTCGCGCGCACACTCAGCGGCGTCAACCTCATCAACGGCAAGCTCGTGCCGGCGCACTCCGGAAAGACACTTCCCGTGATCAATCCGGCCACCGGCAGCACGATCGGTTCGGCGCCGGCGAGCGATGCGAGCGATATCGCCAGCGCCGTCGAGGCCGCCCACGCAGCTCAGCCCGCGTGGGCCGCGATGGCCGCGCGCAAACGCGGCAACCTCGTTGCGGAGTGCGCGCGCCTGCTGAGCGAACACGTCGAGGAACTTGGACGTCTCGTTGCGCTGGAAGCCGGCAAGGCACTCAGGACGGAGAGTCGCGTGGAGGCCTCCGTCGTAGCCGACTCGCTGCAGTTTTACGGCGGACTCGGGTCGGAACTGAAGGGCGAGTCCGTTCCTTTCAGCCCCGACATGCTCACGGTGACCACGCGTGAGCCTGTCGGGGTCGTCGGCGTGATCATTCCGTGGAACGCGCCCATGATGCTGATGGCGCTGAAGATTGCGCCGGCGCTGGTCGCGGGCAACAGCGTGGTCGTGAAGTCTGCCGAGGAAGCGCCGCTGGCCGTACTGCGCGTGTGCCAGATCCTCAACCAGTTGCTGCCGCCGGGCGTGCTCAACATCGTCTCGGGCTTCGGGCCCGATTGCGGCGCGCCGCTCGTCGCGCACCCCAAAGTGCGAAAGATCACTTTCACCGGGTCGGTCGAGACCGGAAAGATCGTTGCCAAGGCCGCGGGGGAAAAACTCATTCCCGTGACTCTGGAGCTAGGTGGCAAGAGCCCGATGATCGTCATGGGTGACGCCGACATCGAAAAGGCGGTGGCGGGCGCCGTGGCCGGAATGCGCTTCACGCGACAGGGCCAGAGCTGCACGGCCGCCAGCCGCATCTTCGTACACCACAGCGTGCACGACGCCTTCGTCGAAAAGGTCAAGGCGAAGGTAGACGCGATGAAGATGGGAGACCCACTTGACGAGACGACCGACATCGGCACCATCATTTCCAAAGACCAGTACGACAAAGTCAGGTCGTACATCGAGGTGGGCCGCAGCACGCCAGGCGCGACGTGCCACGAGTGCTCGGCACTGCCGACGAACGCCGACCTGAAGGACGGTCTCTTCGTGCGCCCCGTGATCTTCACCGGCCTGGACAACCAGAGCCGCCTGGCGCGTGAAGAGATCTTCGGCCCCGTCACATGCGTCATCAAGTTCTCGGACTACGAGGAGGCGTTGGCACAGGCCAACGACAGCGACTACGGCCTCGCTGCCACGATCTGGACGCGCGACCTCAAAACCGCGCTGGACGCCAGCCGCAGGCTGGAAGCGGGCTTCGTGCAGATCAACCAGAACATTGTCGTGCAGCCGGGCCTGTCCTATGGCGGCATAAAGCAGTCGGGCCTGGGCCGCGAAGCGTCGCTCGAAGCCATGCTGGACCACTTCACGCACAAGAAGACCGTGATCTTCAGCCTCACCTGAAGCGCCACCCCACGAACTGAAAGGAGACAAACCATGTCAGTGATCGGATTCATCGGACTGGGCAACATGGGCATGCCCATGGCCGTGAACCTGCGCAGCGCGGGCCACGAGGTTAAATGCTTCGACATGAGCCAGGCCGTCTTGCGCCAGGCGGCGGAGCACGGCATGAAGCCGCAGCAGAGCGTGGACGCGACCATCGAAGCTGCGGACTTCGTCGTGTCGATGTTGCCAAGCGGCAAGCACGTGCTTGAGGTGATGGTGAACGAAGGCATCGCCTATCCGCGCAACTGCGTGGCGATCGACTGCTCGACCATCGACATCGCCTCGTGCGCTGGCTTTCACAAGGCGCTGGCGGAGCGCAGCGTGCTCTCGCTCGACGCCCCGGTGTCGGGCGGCGTGGGCGGTGCCGCCGCCGGTACGCTGACCTTCATGGTCGGCGGCTCGGACGACGCCTTCGCCAGGGGCCTGCCCGTGCTGCGCGCGATGGGAAAGAACATCATCCATGCGGGCAAGGCGGGGGCGGGGCAGGCTGCGAAGATCTGCAACAACATGATCACGGGCATCTCGATGGTGGCGGTGTCGGAGGCGTTGAACCTGGCGCGCAACCTCGGACTCGACATGCAGAAGTTCTTCGACATCGCATCGACCTCATCGGGCCAGTGCTGGGCGTTGACGAGCTATTCGCCCGAGCGCGGACTCGTGCCCACATCGCCGTCGAACCGCGACTACGAAGGCGGCTTTGCCTCCGAGCTGATGCTGAAGGATCTGCGCCTGGCCGAGCAAGCCGCGATGGCCTCCAACTCGCCGGCGCTGCTCTGTGCGGCCGCAGCCTCGCTTTATGCGATCCATTGCCACGGAGGCCAAGGGCGGCTCGACTTCTCTTCCGTCATCCAGATGATGAGGAAACGCTAGCCGATCCTTGCGCTTCAGGACATTCAAAAATGATGGAGACAAATGATGAAGAGCGTACTGACTGCGATGTTCAGGTTTCTGGTGCTCCTCGGAGCCCTGCATGGCTCGGCTGCATTCGCGGGCCCGCCGGTCGGCAAGATCATCGTGGGTTACCCGCCGGGCCAGTCCGTCGACAGCGTCGGCCGACTGCTCGCCGAGCGGCTCGGAAAGATGACAAACCGCACATGGATCGTCGAGAACATGCCGGGCCAATCGGGCAGCATCGCACTGGCGGCCGTGACCAAGCTGCCGGCGGACGGCAGCGTGCTCACGCTGTCGGCCTCGGCGGCGCTGGCGGGCAACCCGTTCCTTTTCACGAACGTGCGCTATGACCCCATCAAGGACTTCGAACCCATCGGCCTGATCTACGAAGCACCGCTGCTGCTGCTGGTCAACAGCGCGTTGCCCGTCAAGTCCCTGCCGGAGTTGCTGGACTATCTGCGCGCGAACCCCGGGAAGCTCAGCTTCTCGTCGCCCGGCAATGGCTCGGTCTCGCACCTGGCCATGGCGGAGCTGTTGCGGCGCAGTGGCACAAAGATGGAACACATTCCCTATCAAGGCGCCTCGAGATCGCTGTCGGATCTGGCCGGCGGCCAGGTGCAGGTGTCGTTCGACACGATTGCGCCCGCGCTGCCCCTGATCACGGCCGGAAAGATCCGCGCCATCGCGATCAGTTCGAAGGAACGCTCCACGCTGCTGCCGGATGTGCCCACCGTTTCGGAAGGCGGCATCGACGGCTTCGACCTCGTTCCATGGGTCGGTCTTCTCGCTCCCGCGGGAACGCCAAAGGACGAGGTCGACAAGCTCAGCGCCGACCTCGCGAAGATCGTTCGCTCCGAGGATTTCTCGAAGCAGATCGTCATGCTCGGTGGCCGACCGCGCACGTCGTCGGCGAGTGAGTTCAAGAGCTTCCTTCAGGCCGAAGTGAACCGCTGGTCAGACGTGATCAAGCGCTCCGGCGCGAAGCTGGAGTAACGCGCGATGCTGATCGGCACTTCGGAACGCGCGCGGATGTCGCGACACGCGCGCGCCCTTCCCGGCGGGTTTTCATTCCATCGCAGCGAATGGATGGACGGCGGAAAGGATCCGTTGTGGTCTCCGACCGTCTTCCTCGTGGAACAGTCGCCTGACTCGGTATTGGCCTCGCACTTCCACACGCAGAACCAGTTCCAGGTGGTGATGGCTGGCTCGGGCAAGCTCGGCGCGCATCACGTGCGGCATGGCTCGGTCCACTACGCCGGAGCGTACACCGGCTATGGTCCTGTCGTAGCGGGCCCGCAAGGCCTGAGCTACTTCACGATCCGCGCGGTGTACGAGATCGGCGCGAACTTCATCGACAGCGCGCGGGACAAGATGATTCGCGGCCCCAAGCGTCATATGCAAAGTCCACCGCTCGAGGCCTTGCCGGTTGACGTTCTCGGGCGGCTTGCGGAGCCCCGACTGACTCACCTCATTTCTCCGCAGCCTGATCATCTGGAGGCTTGCGTGTGGTACCTGCCTTCAGACTCACACATCGAGGCGCCGGTGCCCGCACCCTCAGGCCAGTTCCAGTTCGTCATCTCCGGAAGCATGCGCCATGAAGGCAGGTGGCTTACCGGTTGGGAGAGCCGTCATGTGGCGGCCGCAGAGCCGGGCGGCCTGATCGAAGCCGGGCCGCGGGGCCTGCAGGTGCTGCTGCTTCAGATGCCCGCGAAAGCGCCCGAATACCTGAAGGAGCGCACGGCCAGATGCTGAAGTCGACGACAGACCCCTGGGGTATAACCTCGGGCATGAATGAGCCAAGGCCCCAACCTCGTGCAAAGCGAGAAACGCCGACCTTGTCGGCCGAGCAAGTCTGCGACCGGATTCGAAGTTCGATCCTGGCCGGCGAACTCAAGCCTGGAGAAAAATTGACCGAACAGGATCTGGCGGCGGAATACCTCGTGAGCCGCACGCCCATCAGGGAAGCCATTCGCCAACTGGAGGTGGAGCGGCTTGTTTCCCGCACACGCTTCGTCGGCGTCACCGTCGCCCAGCTCAAGCCGTCGGAGATCATCGAACTGCTCGACATCCGGGAGGTTCTGGAAGGACTCGTGGCGCGGCGCGCGGCCAAGGAGATTAAGCCGGAACAACGAGCCCGCCTGCGAAAGATCCTGGAGCGCATGGCCAAGGCCGAAGAGGCCCACGATGTGTCGAAGTACCTGGATGCCGCGCTCGAATTCCGAAGGACGCTGGCCGAGTGCTCTCGCAGCGAGACGCTCATCCAATACGTGATGGCGATCGAGAATCGCCTCCGTCTCATGGGCAACCGCACCGCCCTGATACCCGGGCGTATGGCGGCTGCGATCGTTGAACACAAGAAGCTCATGAAGGCAATCGAGGCTGGCGACCCGGAGGCCGCCGAGCGGCTTAACAGGGAACGCATTCAGCACATTCGTACTGACGTTGAGCGGTCGTTTTCTTTCGCAATTCTCTGAGTCGCATCGCTGATTCACGGTGATCTTCGCGAGTTCGAACTCCGTGCGGAGTCTTGGTGGCATAGCTTAGACACTCGAATGCGAGGTGCCCCCAAGACCATGGAAGTCCGGTCGGAGCCGTCAATGACGGCAACTGCTTCTGCTCCGACGGCGCTCACTCCGCTATGATGGAATTGCTAACTGCGCTCCTCGCTCGGCAACGTGCGCGGGCGGCGCAGTTGAAGGTCAATCTCTTCAACACATGGCATGAAAAATTGGATTGTGCGATCTTGCGCCTGCTCCAGTCCCGGCGGCGCACGTCGGATAACGCGTCTCGTGGGCTATTGAAGATCCTCCCGACCATCGTGCCGTTGTGGGCCGAGGCCGCGGAGCACTTGCCCGAGGGCGGAGACCCCGCTGCCGGGCCATATCGATCTTCATGAGGCTGCGCGGGAGCGTCGGAGTGCGCCACCCGGCGATCGATCCGACTGCCCCTCCGCGCAGCAGCGGATCGGCAGATCAGCGCAGAGCGGAATGCTCTCCACCTGATCCGTCCGGGCGCTCGATACATGTCGCCGGCGTGTAGTACTTCCTTGGTACTGCCGATGCTCGACGCGACAATTTGTCGACCGAAACATATCGAGTCCGGAACAAGAATATGACCACACGCGACCTGGCCCTCACAGTCCTTGAACTTGAAGACGGACAGTTCTACTGGGTCGTCATGGAAGCTGTCGACGCCGAATCCGAGGAATGCCTGAGCTACCAGCCCGTTGACTCCGCAACAACGGCCGCATTCGATTATTCACAAGCGTTGATCGCCGGAGCGGCGGCGGTGCGGGTACTCCAAGGCCTGGCCCCTTTCGGAAAACCCGTCGTTGCGGCGGGCATCGGTGACGTCTCGGATGTTGGAGAGCGCGACTATGCCCCTTCCGCCTCCTGAATCGTCGGGCGGCTGGCTGCGGCGCGTTTTTCGATATCGCGCCCTCGCACTTGCAGCTCGCGCGATATCTTCATCAGAGCGTCTGCCGCCCCTGGCTTGCGCAGCCGTAACGCCTCAATCGCTTCTTCGCAGGCCAAAGAAAGCGCCCTCCAGTGGGTGAAGGCGGCGACATTTCACATGTGCCGATTGCCATTAGTCACCTTCGGCAGCGCCCGTTATGTGCAAAGCAAATCGCCTTTCACGCGCGCACCGCCGAAGCCCCCATGCCTAGAGGGCGCATCTCCGCGGGCGCATGCGCGAGCGCCTTGTCGTATGGGGGTAGGGAATTGCGCAGATAGCGACCTAAGGATGCACCTCGCCATCAGCGCAGAGGGGCGAGCACGCGCCGTGTGGACATACACCGCCACTCCTTACCTCCCGCGGGAGGCGAAATCCCTAAATCCCTCACACTTCCGCCGTCGCAGTCGCTAATCGAGTGCATCCTTTAGTAGTACTCGTAACTACACTGGCCTGCATGAACGACGATTACCAAACCAACCTGGGCTGGTGGACCGAAAAGCCCGTTCGCACAAGCCAATGGTTCCCAGACCAAAGGCGAAGCGCAAGGGCCTCCGAAGCCGCGTCTCATGTGTGGCTCAACTCCATCCTGGTCGTGGCAGTGATGTTCGCCTTCGCCTGGTCCCTCAAGTCGTTGGCGGGGTGGTGAGCATGCGGCGCGAGACAGATCGTCGATCGATGGCCGTAGCAGTGGTCCTCTGGCTGCTGGGCAGCGGCCTTGCCGGTGCGCAGCAGCAGTCAAGCGGGCATGTCTTTTCTTGCAAGGACGCCCGCGGACACATGCTGACCTCCGACCGTCCCATTCCCGATTGCGTCGACCGCGAACAGCGTGAACTGCGCTCCACTGGAGGGGTCTTGCGGACGCTCGGCCCGACCTACTCCGAAGCCGAGGCCGCAGCACGTGAGGCTCATGAACGGCAAGAGAGCTTGAACGCCGCAGAGCGCCTGAACGAGCGGCGCAGGGAACTCGCCTTGCGAATGCGTTACCCCACTGAGAGCACCCTCGAGCACGAACGAGATGAAGCCTTGGCGCAGGCCGATGCGATCACGCGCATCGCCAAAGCGCGGACTGCCGAGTTGATCGAGGAACGCAAGAAGATCGACGACGAGTTGGAGTTCTATCAGAGGGACATCGCGCGGGCGCCTGACGCAGTTCGCCGAAGACTCGAAGACAACATGCGAAGCCTCCGGGCGCAGGTCCGCCTGATGCGGGCCCAGTCGGAAGAGAGAAAGCAGCTGAACGCCCGCTTCGACGAAGAGCGCACCAGGCTTGTGCCCTATTGGCACGGCACCACGCTGTCGGCGCGCTGAGCTCGCCTCCGTCTATCTGGTCGATTGCCTCCAGTCGGGGACTTTCCGGAGCATCTTGCCCTTGCGGACGAGGTAAACAGCCAACACGGCGGAAACGCCCCGAAGAACGACATAGTCGTCACCATCGTGGGTTTCCATTGAAAACGACGTGGGCATAGGGGCGCCGGGCTTCGTCGTGTACGTATACGAGGTGACCGCCTCCTGCATCAGCTGGAAGTCGTTCATATCGCCCTCCAAAGGAAGGCGTCGTGACTGCCTGCGCTTGGGGCGCAATGCCCTACGTCCTTCGAGTTCCATGGCCGCAAACCTGTCCGGCGAGCTTCGTTGAGCTTTGCCTAACGTTGGTATATGCCTCCAGCCCTTCTCGTCTAGTCGGTCATGGTGCTGGATCGCCATGGGCCGAACGCCTACAGGCCGGTCTTCCGAGCGGAGCGCATCGGCATTGACGCCGACTATCCCACCCTCGAAAAGTCCCGTTCGGAATGTACCTACGAGCGCTCCACGGCACGTCCTACGCCGGGCATGAGTCGCTCGACATTTGCTAGCGATGTCGGAACTCAGATCCGACTCAACGGCAAGGAGAAATCACCATGAAGAAGCTTCTATTGTCGGTCGCCGTCGCCTCTTGCTGCTTGGCTGCGGGCCAAGCGCTCGGGCAGACAAACCCGACCCCTGCGCCTCCTGCGACGCCCACCATGTCCGACGCAGACTACAAGGCCACAAGCGAGAAGGTCGCGGCCGACTACAAGGCCGACAAGGCGCGTTGCGACGCCATGAAGGGGAACGCCAAGGACGTCTGTGTCGAGGAAGCCAAGGGCAAGGAAAAGATTGCCAAGGCCGAGCTTGAACAGAAACGCAGGCCCAGCGATGCCAATGCGCGCAATGTGCGTGAAGCCAAGGTCGAGGCCGCCTACAACGTCGCGAAGGAGAGATGCGACGACCAGAAGGACGATGCAAAGAAGGCTTGCGTGGCGCAGGCCAAGGCCGACGAGGAGCGAGGCAAGGCCGACATCAAGGCAATGAAGCAATGAATGGGAGGCGCCCAGGCCTAAGGCTTGGGCGTCGTTGAGACCGCTCCTGCAGTGCGAGTGTGACTCTTTCTCTCCGTCCATCACATTCAGTGCGCTGCGGATCTGGTTGCCTGTTTGTCGAGCAGGGAGGCTCAGCTTGCGGATGCTTTATAGACTAGCGCCGCCTGAACTCTGAGCGCGACCACGGGCTGGGAGCGATGCAGCCGCGCGCATCCCATCCCGCGGAGGTGCTCCGGATCGATATCGAGACCAGGGCTTCAGCTCTGGTGTCCGCACCTACATGAAGTGGGCGATGTGGCTGATGCTCGGGTGTGCGGCTTCGTGGGATGCCGAACTTTGCTGGGCTTTGCACTCTTGGCCGCACCCACCCAGCGACGCCGGCGGTTTTACGAGGAGTATTTAAATGGCAACTTCCGATGTCATTTCTTCCGATCGCGTCGAAGGAAGCAAGGTCTACAACGCTGCTGGCGACAAGCTCGGAACCATCGATGACCTGATGATCGATAAGCTCTCTGGCCAAGTTCGCTATGCCGTTTTGGAGTTTGGCGGCTTTCTGGGAATGGGCACTGAGCGATATCCCATCCCGTGGAGGATGTTGAAGTACGACATCTCCCAGGACGGGTACGTTGTTCCTCTGGACAAGACGCAGCTCGAGACTGCGCCGCGGTACGCCAATGACAACGTCCCGGACTTCGACCCCAACTATCGAGCAAACGTCGATAAGTTCTACGGCTTCTGAGCTTGCCGAATGCGAGCAAGACAACTGCGGGGCAGCGCTCTGTCCCGAACCAAGTCCCAAGACGACGTCCGGCGGGCCGTGATGCGATCAAGGATCGCGCGCGTCAGCACATGAAAGGAAGATCGCGATGAAAAGCCAGAATGACGAAAAGCACGATGATGACGAGCGCGCAGCCGTCAAGCGCAACATGGAGAAGGCCACTGAAAAGGAACCCAGTGAATTCCGCGACGAGGCCAACGAAAAGAAGCGCGTGGAAATCGGAAAGGATTTGACCCGGACACCCATCCGTGGGATCGACCCGAAGGCATGAGGATGGGCCGACGGCAGGCCGGTCTGACCTTAAACCCGCCGCCCAGCGTACGGGCACTGGATACTTCTCCCAGTCCTGGTTGCGGGTCCTTTCAATCTGGCGTCGTGCCCCACTCTTCGCGTGCAACCTCGGCAGGATCACGCGGGCCGTGGGTGGCGTAGAGTTCAAGCGCAAGATCAGCGGTCTCGTCCAAGTCGGCGCAACCCTCCGCAAGCCGTTGCCACTCGACGACGAACCCGCGTTGCCACTCCTGGGTAGAGCGCGCGACGGACTTGCGCGCCAGCTGTTCTGTTTGCCGGTTCATGGTGTTTCCTCCTTCAACTAGCGCTGCTCCAGTCTTAAGCAAGGCGGCGTCAACCTGACACTCTCTGGCAGCGCCTACGCGCCCGAGTAGACGCTGAAATCGGACCTCAAACAATCGGCCAAAAGCTCTGTCATCGGTACTTTTTCTAGCAGTTGTGAAGTCTTAGCTCTGACGGCTGTGAGCTTTCATCAATTTTTCCGCGAGGGGCACCGGACGCTCGGGACGAGCTCAACACCGGGCGTTTCCGGTAACATTGTTTGAGGGGTCTGCCCGATGATGGGCCCATTCCTGAGCGTTGGCGGGGTCGCCTGGGGGGCTTTCCCCTCTTGAAACTCGGCCGGCGGCGCCTTATCTCGAAGTCGCTTCTGTTTGGTCATCGAGAAATGGAGGATCTGTCATGGCCATGGACATGCTCAGACAGCTCGCCGGCACGCGGCTGCCCGCCACATTCCGTACCGCCGCCGAGATCGACCAGGTCAAGCTCCTGCGGGCTGCCGGTCTGGTGATCGCCCTTACACCCGCCCCAACGGACCCCCTGACGCTCTCGGGCAAAGCCGACGCAGCCCAGGTGCTCGCGATTACCGCGAAAGGACGTGAAGAGCTCGCCCGATGGACCCTTCCAGGTAAGGTGCCTGCGATGCGGCTCACCTCGGCGTCCTGGTGGAAAGCCAAACTGGACTCCGTCAGCGATCGGCCTCGTGGCAACTGAAGGACAGGATCATGCAAGCAGACTGTTCAGACGCTTTCGAATATCGAGGTGTTTCCATCTCGATCAAGGTCGACCGCGCGGTCGACCGGGTGTTCGGTCACGCCGACCTCTTCGCCGACAAGCAGTTCAAGGCACGGCTTTCACTCGGAAGCGGGCGCAGCGCGCCGTCGGAAATGCGCAACAGATTGCGATGCTTGGCCAAGGCGAAGGTCGATGCATGGGCGGCCGTCAGCGCCGCCGTGATTCAATGAAGGCGCGCCGGCGCTGAAGTCCACATCGGGAGAGCAGCAACACGGACCTGCCATAGCCATTGACACGACCCCTGCCTTCCCCGCCATGAAAGTGCTGTTCATAGGAAACTACGTCGCGGACGATCAGACCAGCATGCAGGCATTCACGCGGGTCCTCGAACGCGAGCTTCCGCGTCTCGGTTGCGAACTGCGTGTCGTCATCCCGCCGCAACGCGTGCTTCGAGTTGCGCGCACATCCCGCTGGTGGAAATGGCTGGGCTATGTCGACAAGTTCATCCTCTTCACCCCATCGTTGGCAGCGCATGTGCGCTGGGCCGATGTGGTGCATATTGGCGATCACTCGAACAGCATGTACGTGCGCTGGGTACGAGACAAGCCCAACGTCATTACCTGCCATGATGTCATTGCCGTACAGGCGTCACTGGGCATGATCGAGGGCTGGCATGTCGGTTGGACGGGCAGGCTCTTTCAGCGCCTGATCTCACGAGGCCTGGGCCGCGCCGACCTGGTGGCTTGCGCATCCCACCTGACCCAGCGCGCCCTCCTCGCCCTCGGCCTTGCCGAGGAAGGCAAGGTCGATACCGTGCTCAATGGGCTGAATGACGATTTCTCGCCTGTTGCCCTGCGGGAGGCCGAGCCCCTCCTTCGCCGTTTTGGCCTGACGCCTGCAGACAAGTACCTGATCCACGTAGGGGGTGACCTGCCACGCAAGAATCGCCGCATGGTCGTGGAAGCTTTCGCCGCACTGCATCGACGTGCGGTCGAGACCGGCACACCCGCGGTGGTCCAGAAAGTTCTCTTCGTCGGGCCCCAGCTCGCCCCTGATCTGGCAGAGATCGCAGTTCGGCACGGCCTGGCGGACCGGGTGACCACCGTTCAGAAGATCTCCCACGAGGAGCTGCGCGCTCTTTATTCGTGCGCCACCGCCTTGCTCTTCCCCTCCCTGCACGAAGGCTTCGGCTGGCCTGTCATCGAGGCGCAAGCCTGCGGTTGCCCGGTCTTCACGTCAGACCTCGCGCCCATGAACGAGATCGGCGGCGATGGTGCGGTCTACATCGACCCGACCGACCCTGCGGCGATTGCAGCAGAGATCGAGGAGGCTGCGCCCCGCTTCGGCGAACTGCGCAGGCACGGGCTTTCCAACGCGTTGCAGTACGCATCCACGACGATGGCCTCGGGCTATGTGGCCGCCTACCATCATGTGCTCGAGGCGCGCAAGACCGGCCGGTGAATGGGGGGCGCTCGCGTCCCGGTTTTCAGCGACAGCATGGCCACACCCAGAGTGCGTCGCTTACGACGATTCCGCCTTGAGCACTGCCGCGATTCCTACAGCGGTGCGCACGCTCCCACCTAGATTGGTCGATGCGCGGAGCAATGGTGCCTTCGCGCTTTTTTCCAGCAAGGGGAAAGTCGAGATGTCTAGCAACAACCCGGAAGGGCACAACCAGCACATCCAGGGCACGGGTTCGGGCTCAAGCTCGGGAAGCCGAGGCGGATCCCACGAGCAACGGGGCAAGCCTGCCGAAAGCAACAAGGAGAACACGGGCAGGGGCGACAGCAGCGGGTCCGGCGCGCGCGGCGGCTCCGACGAGCAGCACGTCAAGGCCGGCCAGCAAAGTCACAGGAACAGCTGAAGGTGCGTTGCGGTGCACTGCCGTCGATGACCGGAATGGCCCGCTCACAGTTGGCCATTCCGGCGGTCAGATGGGCTCATCGCTATCGCCTGCGAGCAGGAGCTGCGGCACCTGGCTGAATTGCCATGCGCCAGAAGCGTCATCGCGCTCGAAAACCCAGACCACGTCGAATCGATCGTCCGGCCATCGTTGGGGGGTGCGCTCGTCGCCGCCCATCATGGCGTTGGCGAGATCGCAGAGGGCCTTGTGCTCCCAAGCAACGAGCACCACCCCGCCGACGAACTCGTCGATTGCAGTCGCCAGCTCAGCCTCCTGCCCCTTGAGAAAGTGCGTCGAGACGGCCAGGCCAAGGTACTCGGCAAGCGGCTGGAGGGTGTGGGCAGATCGAACGCTTGTCTCGGTGGGAGTAGTGCCGGGCGCGACCAGGAACTCCGGCCTTTCGATTCCGCGCCGTGGCGCGCCGAATGATGACGCGAAGAAAGACACCAAGGCCCCAGCTCGCTGCCATCCTCTGACGCTGAGTTCATCGGGATTCGAAACACCATTCAAGGTCACGCCTTGGACCGCTCCGTCGGGGGTCGGCTTCTCTGCGTGTCGAATCGCCATCACTCTCAAACGCGGCAAAGTGCTCTCCCTGGACGAGGAACGCAACCCATGTTGTTGGGGGGTGAGCTTCTTAGGATAGCTTGGGCCGTCTTTCTTGGGCAAAAGCATCGAGGGGCCAATGGTGGCTGCAGCCGTGATGAACTCAGTGCGGCTGTAAGACGATGATGGCCATGCCCGCGATAGCGACCAACGCCCCAGCTGCATCCCAGGCAGTCGGACGCACGCTGTCTACGGTCCAGCGCCATACGATCGCACCGATGTAACGGCGCCGTACGTCGCATACACGCGCCCGAATACAAGGTCGTGCAGCGAAATCGTGGCAGGTAACCGCTCGACTACCAACGACGTTGCTGAATGCTGCGGTGAGGCCGGGATTTGATCAGGGGGAAGTATCTGCTGGACCGCTGCGGGGTAGCGCGGTGAGGTACCGCAGTCGGTCAGCTATGCCAAAGGCGTCCACCCCGAGGGATTCCCTGTACCGGTATCGCTGATGGTCGTGCGAGGCCCATGCACGCCGTCCCTCAACGCACGCAAGGCAGCGATACCGTCGCGAAGGGCCGCGTCGTAGTTATCTCGCACTACTTGCCCTGTGCCGAGCACCTCAAATCGCTCGATGCTGCCTTTGGATTCCAAAAGAACCCAGCAAAAGCACCCAGGATCGGGCTCGTCGATCAACAACGCGATCGACCTCAGAAAGTCCTGCATAGATGATTCCAACTGGCAGAGCGCGAAAAATACGAGGTTACGCCGCGAGGCACCGCGTTGCAACGGGCGGACAGCATTTCAATGTCCCCAACCTCATGGGCCACGCCCGACGCACAGATGGGCATCCCTTGGGAGAATGCTTGGCGCTCTTCAATCCAATGGGTATCGGGACCGAAAATGCGATTTCCCATTTCAGCGGCGATGGCCAGCCTTTCGCGATGATCTGGTGTATTGGGATGCCAATATCCGAGAATGGTCAGATCGACGTTCTCCACTTGGTCGGCCAAACGAAGCCTGATCTCAATCAGTGCGCTGGGTGACTTACGAGAAGGGATTCGGCCGCTGCTCCTAGACGGAACCGTCAGCTGCGAGACCCATGCGACTGCTGGCGAAATCCGACGCAAATATACGAAAGGTCGATAGGACAATGGTGTGAGTGTTTGTATCGTTGGCATGACTCACCGTCTCATCTCCGTTCGCCGACGCCTTGTTCAGGCATAGGCGCCCGGTCCCCTCGGGACCTCGCTGGAAATTTCTCGAAGAGCGGAAGAGGGCTTCGGCGACTTGAGCCGTTGGAGCTTTGCCGCGCGGCTGTTCAGCGTCCCTGGAGCCGGGGATGACGTTTCTCGAAGAAGGCCATCAGCCCTTCCTCCGCATCCTCCGTTTCGGCGAAGGCGTTGAAGGCGGCAGCCTCGCGCGCCAGGGCACCGCGAAGGCTGCCCTCGACCCCGCGATAGATGGATTGCTTGCACAAGTTGATTGCGACAGGCGGCCCCTCGGCGATCCGCCTGGCCAGTTCCAGGCTCCTCGCGGGGATCAATTCCTCCGGCGCCACCACGCGGCTCACCAAGCCCAGGCGAAGAGCCTCATCGGCATCGACGGCGTCGCCCGTGAACGCCAGTTAGCAGGCTTTGGCCAGACCCACGACGCGAGGAAGCAGGCAGGTACCGCCGGTGTCGGGGGGCAGCCCGAGCTTGACATGGACCTGTTGGAAGCGAGCGGTCGTGGAAGCGATTCGGATGTCCGCGGCCAGCGCGAGGTTCATGCCCGCGCCGGCCGCAACGCCATTGACGGCGGCGATCACCGGCTTGCACGCCTCGAAGATCGCAAGCAGTGCGGCGTCGCGCGTCGACTGCGTCCTCTCCGTCAAGGCGCGGCGACCGGCGCCCTGGGCCTCGATGATTTCCTTGATGTCGCCGCCCGCGCAAAAGGCCGCCCCCGCGCCCGTGATCACGATCGCGCGCACCTTCGCGTCGGCTTCCACGCGATGCATCGCTCCCCGTATCTCTTCCCTGAGCTTGCGGCCGATCGCATTCAGGCGCGTCGGGCGGTTGAAGGTGAGGACGGCGACATGGCCCTGGCGCTCACAGCCCTAACAAAAGGCCCTCCGTCGACTTTCATCCGCACGAAGGGCCTTCGCAGTCCCGGAGTCCTCGATGGGTTTGCCGAGACCGTGCAACCACTATGGGTGCAGGCGGCACCGTTCTGTATCGGCCGTCTGCCGAAAGGGTCCTCAGCGGAGCACTGAGCATCGTGCGCGCGTTCTCCTACTCCCGGTCAGTCATAAGGGGGAACTCCGAGGCGGCCTGTGACCGCGCGCCCGCCGACGCTACTTCTTGGGAGGCAAACCTAGATGATCTCGCACCGCTGTCGCACTGACGCCGACCGCGGCGACGGCAGCTCGAAGCTGCTCTTCGGTGACGCCTAGAGCTCTCGTCCAGTAGCGGACCTCGTGGTCCTCGTTCACATTGATGCGGGCGCGGTCCTGTGGGCCGCGATTAGTCTTGTCGTCAGGCACGTTGATCTCCTTTGGGTGGGACGCCATGGTCCCGATGTAGGCCTGCCATGGCGGATGACGGCGCGGCTGGAGGCAGGACAGGACGCTCACTCACGTCGAATTCGTGCCGAAGTTCAGAGAGGACGGCCTGTCACAGTCGTCCCATCAACAACAGCACGACCAGGATGATCACGATCAGCCCCACACCACCAGCTGGTGCGTATCCCCAGCTACTGCTGTGCGGCCACGCGGGGAAGACGCCGATCAGTATCAAGATCAGAACGATCAACAAGATGGTGCCTAAGCTCATGGCGTTCTCCTAACAGTTGCAGCCAAGCCAAATCGGTTCCGTAGCCCTGATACCTCGGGTCATAGGAATCAGGTTCCAGGCAACATGGTTGTAGTGCTCGTCCCATCGGGGATGCTTGATGTGGATCAACATCACGAATGGCGGTCGATCTCATTATTTAGCCGTCGGTCAAACATGTTGTTGCGCGGCGGCATTGCCGATGCACAAATGTGCCGATGGCAAACCTCGATGCTCAAATGATTAAGGGGCCAGGTAGCAATTCTTAATGGAGATTCAGAATGTTCATTCGCACCATCATCGCCACCACGATCGCCACCGTGGCGTTGCTCACTGCGTCGGGCTGTGCGGTCACACGGGGGCAAGAGTCCGTGGGCGCTTATGTCGACGACGCAGCCATCACCACCTCGATCAAAGGTCGTTATGTCGAGAACAAGGCTGTCGATGCATCCAGCATCAAGGTCGAGACGCTCAACGGCACCGTCATGCTTTCCGGCTTCGCCAAGAACGCCGGCGAGAGGTCCACGGCCGAGACCATCGCGCGCGGCGTGAACGGCGTGAAGGCTGTCAAGAACGAGATTGCCGTGCGCCCTTGAGCCTTACACGCAGCGCGAGCTGGCAATTAATTAATTCAACAACGAAGGAGAGCCTTATGAACTGGGATCGAATTCAAGGCAACTGGAAGCAAGTCACCGGGAAAGCCAAGGAGCAATGGGGCAAGCTTACGGATGACGATCTAGACATTGTCGCCGGCCGCCGTGATCAGCTCGCCGGTAAGCTCCAGGAGCGCTATGGCATGGCCAAAGACGAAGCCGAGAAGCAGCTTGCCGTATGGGAACGCAAGGCGACGGATTCATGGTTCACCACGGACAAGCGTAGCTGAACGCGAGGGAGACCTCACGTTGACTTCCGGCTGGAGGGTGCAGCCAGAAGACGTCGAACCGGTGGTCGGGTCGGCGGCCGCGGCGATCGATGCCTGGCTCAAGGCGAGCGGCATTGCCTCGGGGCCGCTCTTCCGGCGCATCCTGAAGAACGGGAAACTGGGCGCCGACGGGCTCTCGGGGACAGCGGTTCGGGACCTCGTGAAGGCGCGCTGTGCGCTGGGGGAGGATTTCTCGGTGCACTCGCTACGGTCGGGGTTCGTCACGGAGGCCGGGAGACAGAACATGCCGCTGCAGGAGACGATGGCCATGACGGGGCATCGGAGCACGGATACCGTGGCGGGATACTTCCGCACTGGAGCCGCCCAGGTGAGTGCGGTGGCAAGGACGATGGACTCGGGCAAGGAGAAGTCCGACAAAGCTTGAGTGGCGCTATGTGCCCGGAGATGTCCGGTGTTCAACGCCGAAGCGGGCGGAGCCAGGCGTCGACAGAGGCGTTAGGCCGATAATCGAATCAGTCCATTTGTGCGCGCCATCGGGCCTCCCAGGGCCTAGGCCGGCAAGCAAGAGCCGTTCGGCGCGAACGCCCAACCGATGGTGACAAACATGAGCATTCCAGTCGAATTGCCAAACCTGGCGGAGGTCATGACGCGGTACCGCTTTGCCTACCTGCTGACGGCCAGCGCGCATGGCGCCCCGCATGCGGTCGCAGTGGTGCCGATGCTCGAAGGTAGCGTACTAGTGATTGACGGCATCGGCCGCCGCACCCGTGACAACCTGATCCAGCGGCCCGCCGTCGGGCTCATCTGGCCGCCGCGGGAAGAGTCCGATTACTCCCTGATCGTCGACGGGCAAGCGGCCCCGGACGGCGAAATGCTGCGGATCACGCCGAGCCGAGCGGTGCTGCATCGACCCGCGCGCCGACCCGACCCGATCGAACGGGGGCCCTGCGGATCGGATTGCGTAGAACTGAAGGTGCCAACCGTTGCTACAGACGTCGGCCTCCCCTGATCCCGGCGCCACCGCAGCGCCGTTCGCCGCGGGCACGGGCCATCGATGCAGCTCCAGCCTCGACGGCTCCAGCCTCGAACTCGGATAGTGGCCCTACCTGAACAACAACGCGGATTCGCTGCCGACTATGGGCGTCGCTATCGAGCGGGCCGGCGCATCTCCAGGCTGTTTGTGGAGTCCGCGGTCAACCAGCTGATCGACAAGCGCATGTCCAAGTCGCAGCAGATGCGATGGGAGCCAGAGAGTGCACACCTGCTGCTGCAGGTGCGAGTCCGCGTCGTCGACGGCCAGCTGCGTGATGACTTCGCGCGTTGGTACCCCGAGTTCCCGTCCAACGCCTGTGAGCGGCACCCTGTCGTGGGCTTCGCTCAACGAGCCCGTCAAGGGCGGTGACTGCCTCGGATGCGCCGAGGCGCTGGCCGCCCATGGCATGCCGCCAGCCCAACCGGACCCGCAGGGCGATTCCAGCGTCCTCCTCGATGGGCGCCGCATGTTTCTCCGAACGACGGCCGGCCTGCACTCAAACGTCCTCGTCACTGAGAGAGCAGCCAGACCCTCCCTGGGCGTCGCTGAGACCCTTTCACCCGCCAGCGGGCTGGCTTGCGCGTGAGAAACGTGAGGCGTAAAATCGGCTCATTAATCTCACAGAAAAACAGCCATGAGCCGGTCCGCCACCAAAGAGCCCAATGATGCCATTCGGGCGCTCCTGAACCGTATCGACGGCATGCGTGCGGCAAGCCGCCTCATCATCGACCAACTCGCCGAGACTCTTGCAGCAGCCAAGGAGCGCAAGCTCACCATGGAAGTGCGCGAGGTGATCAACGAACTCGAGCGCCAGTCGATGCAGGACCTGGTGGATCAGATCGAGCCCAGGCGCCCGTCGGCCATGCGCGTCGAGCTTGAGAAGCGCTCCATCGATGCCGTTCTGCAAGGAACCGAGTGGCATACGGCCGCCGAAATTGGCCGGCAACTCGATCCGAAGGCGGCCAATCTGCATGCAACGGTAAACCGCTGGCAGCACAGCGGAAGAATCTTCGGCGTCGACCATCGCGGAAGGAAGATCTACCCCTCCTACCTCTTCGATCCGACTTGGCAGCCCCTGCCGGCCGTGAAGAAGGTCTTGGAGATTCTGCACGGCTACTCACCTTTCAGGGTTGCGGCCTGGTTTGAGTCGACCAGCTCAGCGCTGAAGGGCAAGCGTCCACGTGAGGTGATCGCGCGCGACCCGGAAGCTGTCGTGGCCGCCGCAGAAGATCACGTGGTGGGTGCGGTGCATGGCTAGTCCAGCCGCACTGCTTCCGCCGCCACCCAAGCCGTTTCGCCTTCTCCCGCACCCAGCGGGAGTCTGGTATCGGGTCCATCCGGGCAAGTACGCGCCGGCCGCCTTCAATGCATCGGGACTCGGCAACGCGCGTTTCAGCCCCCTCGTCGATCCGGCCACGAACAAGACGATCCCAACGATCTATGCAGCCAGCGACAAGCGCGGCGCTATCTCAGAGGTCGTCCTGCACGACGTGCCCACGCCATCAGTCGGCTACCAGCACGATCTGGAGGCCGACTACCGTAACGATCTGCGCTTGAGCCGCATCGGTACGTCACCGTTGCACCTCGTCAACCTGACGACCTGGGGCCTCAAGGCAAGCGGCCTGACACCCTCCGCCCTCCTTGAAGGCGAGAAGGACGACTACCCCCGAACCCGCACGTGGGCGCTGTGGATCTGGCAGAACATGCCGGATGCCCAAGGCCTGCACTGGATGTCCAAGCGGGACAACCGCTGCGAGGTGATCGTGCTGTTCGGCAATCGCATCCATTCCAGCGAGGTCTGGGACGACAAGAGTTCGCAGCCACTGCAGGATCACGAGGATCTCGTGATCGACCTGCTTGATCAAATGGGTGCCGGCATCTATCCGTCTATCTGACAACGCCGCTCTGGACTCCATCCATTTATTGGGGGTGTGCGGTGCAGCAAATGTTCAGGGGGCGGGATGCGACGCTCGCCTACGTGCAAGAGAGCGAACCACTACCCGAGGATCGATCCCGGCATGGCCACGCTGTCGTTTTGCATAAGGAGATGTAATGGATGCCTCCCTCCCTACGGGGAAAGAAGAGCAGGAGCACGGAGATGAGTAGCGTGACTGTTCTGGGAGCTCCCCTTGCCGGGCGGGCAAGGTGGACCCCCGAATGGATACGGCATCGAAGTGCCCATGCGTGATAGACCGAGGTCTTCACAAACACCATCGGGGGTCCGAGATGAATCGTAGTGCAGCACAAGGTGCAGGACAAATCATCGGCTTGATCGACGGCCGGCAG
>NZ_JBFTPS010000041.1:0-64233 GCF_056398605.1 Variovorax sp. 01T432 | reverse complement strand
AAGAAGGCGCGGGACGGCAAGCTCGGTTCGGCCGACATGACCGGCGGCTGCTTCTCGATCAGCTCCCTCGGCGGGATCGGCGGCACGCATTTCACGCCGATCATCAATGCGCCGGAGGTTGCGATCCTGGGTCTGTCGAAGAGCGCGATGAAGCCCGTGTGGGACGGGAAGGCCTTCCAGCCGCGCCTGATCCTGCCGATGTCGCTGTCGTATGACCATCGCGTCATCGATGGTGCCCTGGCCGCGCGCTTCAACGCCTACCTGGGCCAGGTTCTCGCCGACTTCCGACGCGTTCTTCTATGACGACCGTCGTGGCCGTCCGAAAAGGCGGCCAGGTGGTGATGGCTGCCGATTCGCTCGTGACCTTCGGCGACACGCGGCTGTCGCACCGGGCCGAGGCGAACCGCAAGCTGTTCATGGTCAACGACGCCGCGGGCCAGAGCATCTTCGCGGTGGCCGGCGCGGCGGCGCACTTCCTGGTGCTGCAGCACGCGTTGGCCGCCCAGCCGCCCGAGGCGCTGCGCTTCGGCAGCAAGGACGAGGTCTTTCGCACCTTCACCTTGCTGCATCCGGTGCTGAAGGACTCGTTCTTCCTGCAGGCCAAGGAGGACGAGCATGAGCCCTACGAGTCGAGCCAGTTCACGATGCTGCTGGCGAATGCGAGCGGCATCTATGGCGTCTACAGCTATCGCGAAGTCTTCGAGTTCAAGCAGTTCTGGAGCATCGGCTCCGGGCGCAGCTTCGCGCTCGGCG
Source organism: Variovorax sp. 01T432 (assembly GCF_056398605.1). Classification (NCBI taxonomy): domain Bacteria; kingdom Pseudomonadati; phylum Pseudomonadota; class Betaproteobacteria; order Burkholderiales; family Comamonadaceae; genus Variovorax; species Variovorax sp. 01T432. Next base: position 63,480 of record NZ_JBFTPS010000041.1, on the reverse strand, counting down.
CGATGCATGCGGTGTACGACAAGGCGCGCACCGCGCGCGACGTGGCCGAGGCCGGCGTTGCCGCGGCATGCGAATTCGACCGCAACTCGGCCGGACCGGTCGACGTTCTCACACTCAAACTGAAGGTGTCCAAATGAGCGAACTACAAGTCAAAGTGCCGGACATCGGCGATTTCGATGAAGTCGCGGTGATCGAGGTGCTGGTGAAGGCCGGCGACACGGTGAAGGCCGAGCAATCCCTGATCACGGTGGAATCGGACAAGGCTTCCATGGAGATTCCTTCCTCGCATGCCGGGGTGGTCAAGTCCGTGGCGGTGAAGGTCGGCGACAAGGTCAAGGAAGGCTCGGTGGTACTGACGCTGGAGGCGCTCGAGGGTGCGGCTGCCGCGCCTGCCCAGGCAGCCGCATCCCCGGCCTCGGCCCCTGCTGCGGCGCCGGCACCGAAGCCGGCGGCACCCGCGCAAGCCCCGGCCCCCGCGCCGACTTACTCCGGCAGCGTCGACCTCGAGTGCGATCTGCTGGTGCTGGGCGCAGGCCCGGGCGGCTATTCCGCCGCGTTCCGCGCGGCCGACCTGGGCCTCAAGGTCGTGCTGGTCGAGCGCTATGCGACCCTGGGCGGCGTCTGCCTCAACGTCGGCTGCATTCCCTCGAAGGCCYTGCTGCACGTGGCCGCKGTGATGGAYGARGTCAAGCACTTCGCAGACATGGGCGTGACCTTCGGCGAGCCCGCGGTCGATCGCGCCAAGCTGCTGGCCCGCAAGAACAAGGTCGTGGGCAAGCTCACCGGCGGCCTGACCATGATGGCGAAGATGCGCAAGGTCACGACCGTGCGCGGCGTCGGCGAGTTCGTCGATCCGTATCACGTYAAGGTGCAGGAGACAACGGGCAACGGCCGCGCCACCACCGACAAGGCGCAGACAGTCAAGTTCCGCCATTGCATCATCGCGGCCGGCTCGCAGGCCGTGCATCTGCCTTTCATGCCCAAGGACCCGCGCGTGGTCGACTCCACCGGCGCGCTCGAACTCGGCATCGAGCCCAAGCGCATGCTGATCCTCGGCGGCGGCATCATCGGCCTGGAGATGGGCTCYGTGTACTCCTCGCTGGGCGCGCGGCTCGACGTGGTCGAGATGCTCGACGGCCTGATGCAGGGCGCCGACCGCGACCTGGTGAAGGTGTGGCAGAAGCTGAACGCGCCGCGCTTCGACAACATCATGCTCAAGACCAAGACGGTCGGCGCCGAGGCAACCAAGGAAGGCATCCGCGTCAGCTTCGAAGGCGAGCAGGCACCCAAGGAAGCGCAGSTCTACGACCTGGTGCTGCAGGCGGTGGGCCGCAGTCCCAACGGCAAGAAGATCGGCGCAGAGAAGGCGGGCATCGCGGTGAGTGACCGCGGCTTCATCCCGGTCGACATCCAGATGCGCACCAATGTGCCGCATATCTTCGCGGTCGGCGACATCGTGGGCCAGCCGATGCTGGAACACAAGGCGGTGCACGAGGCGCACGTGGCGGCCGAGGTCATCGCCGGCGAGCAGAAGGGTGACAGTGAGCTGGCGAGCGCGGCCTTCAATGCSCGGGTGATCCCCAGCGTGGCCTATACGGACCCCGAGCGACATGATCGGAGAAATCGCGCTGGCAATCGAGATGGGTGCCGATGCCTTCGACATCGGCAAGACGATCCACCCGCATCCGACCCTGGGCGAGAGCATCGGCCTCGCGGCGGAAGCCGCGCACGGCAGCTGCACGGACCTGCCACCGATCAAGCGCTGAGCAGCCCATCTTAACTTCGACGCAGGACCCAGCCGTAGCGCGTATGCGATTTGCTCATCGCTGAATCTCGACCTTTTCATCGCTTCTCCTTCCCGCCCCTCGCGGGCTGGCCGAAAGAAGCCACCTCCGCTCTGGACTTGAAAAGTCCGGAATTCGCGGGGCGACGTCACCGCCTTGAGAGTCAAGTCCCACCGCGTCCGCGAAGCAGGCAGGGGGGTCAACTCCGGGGTGCCGCCCGAGCACTGATCGTCCGTAGCCATCGCGCATGCGCGTTATGGCGAAGAGGTCAGTCCATCGGTACTGCTTGACCTACGGCAGTACTGCAGCGTGGGCGGCAGCGGGGGCATCAGAGCATTCATCGCGGGGACGGCCAAGGGCGTCGAGCGGTTGATAGTTCACTTTGGTGCGAGCCTGTGCAAGCGACACGAACAGCAAAGCGTCCGGCCCCAGCCGGTGGCGGGGTCCCTCGCGCTCGCAGCGTTGCCTGCCTAGCGCCGCTGTTCGCTAATCAACATTGCAGGAGTTACACCCAGCATTGCCCTGCAGGTTCGGGTCAAGTGCGCGGAGTCTGCAAACCCTGCTTGCTGAGCAGCTTCCGTCCAGGAGCCGACGGTCATTCCACAGGTGATGGCTCTCTCAAGTCGCATCCACAAAACATATGCACGAAAAGACATCCCGGTCTGCTCTCGAAAGAGGTGGCGGAACCTGCTTGCGGATAGGTTTACTGTCTCGGCGATCTGCGCCAGAGTGACCCGGCTCTCGAGTCGCGCGCGTATCGCTTCAACAGCTATGGGAATTCGATCATCGACGGCGGCTACGGTACCTTGATCCTTGGTGAGGATTCCGATGACCTGCAGCGATGCCTTAACAAGAGATGCGTCCGGACATTCCGCCATGAATGCGTTGAGCATCAATTCGCAGAGCTCCGTTGCCTCGAGGTTAGGAAGCCGATGGACATCGGACTCGTTGAATATCCCGGCAAGCGCTCTTCCCGAAAGAGACTCAGGGTCTACTAAGATATTTGCAACGGTTTGCCCGCAGCCATCGAACCGGTGGGGTCGATGCGGCCGCAGAACCGCTCCGCGGCATTCTTCCCAATCAGGAGCACTTGCATGGAGCCTTATGCTGCCCGTCAGGGCAAGGGAAATCTGTATGGCATGATGCGAATGCTCTAGGCCGAGACCAGCCTGCCGACCAATCCAAACGCTTCCGCCAGGCCAAAACAATACTCTACCTATACCGGAGATAGGCCTGCGTGGCCGCGGTTTTAGCATGGTAAGTTCCTTCTCTACGACCCATTGGTGTGGGCTCGCGCCAGATTAGTGGGAGTGAAATTTGGCAAGCGGGAAGAATTGCGAAATTTGGCAATGCGAGAGGCACTGACGGCCACCTCAAACTGCTCCCCGTATGGCCGGTCAAACTGCTCCAGGCAGGAAAGTCAGATTATGACGATCCGGGGGATGGGCGATGTCCAACACCCACATGGCGGCCAGTGCCACTTAAGTAACGAAAGGCCCGCTCGTGAAACTCGTCACAGACATGCTGGCCGGACCTCCAGGCTAGGCTGCGGGAGCTGTGCCGGGAGTAGTGCAGCGTTGCTACGAAGAGGCAGGGCTTGCGGTATCGATTGGTGCCCAGTACCCGAAGCTCGGCAGCCCCGATGCGCCGGCGCAGCGCACCCTTGTCATGCGCCCCGCTTTTCCTGGTACAAGACTGAGGGTTTCACAGCGTCAATTGGAATATTGACTTGAAGGCGCTCCTGTATCCAGCCCGAAAGTGCGCACCGCTTGGCAGCCTTCAGAGCATTCACTCGAATGACCTCCTGCAGGATCAGCTTGTTCAGAGCCAGGCCGGCCACGATGCGTTTCTGACGGGCGTTCTCGCCTTGGCGCATCTTCCGGCGCATGATCAACGTCACGTCCCAGTCGCGGAACCTTCTTCCATGTAAAAGGGCGCTTCGGACACGCCGATATGGCGGCACACGTCAATCAGCGGGGTGTCCGACTCGGCCAGCCGTCGCGCGTATGCATCCGATTGGCTGAATCGCGACCTCTTCATCGCTTCGCTTTCCTGCGCTCGCGGGCGGATCGAAAAAGCCACCTTACCTCTAGTTTGGAAGAGTCCGGAAATCAGGCGAGGCTTCACCGACTGAAAAGTCCGAAGGACCAAAGACCCTATCCGTCAGCGAAACGAGGTCCTGTCCTCATCAAGAATTTGGCCACAGTAGCCACTTCATTCAAGTGCATTTTCTCTGTGGGAGGCAAAGTCGCTGCCTGACGCCGCGCCTCGTGCAATGCGATGAATGCGGCGTTCTTTAAACAACCACCACAGAGGCGCTTATGCCGTTCCCATATTTTGAAAGCCGAGCTGTTTCCGCGATCCTGGCAGGGGGTATGTTGGCACTCTCGCTGCAGGCTCACGCCGCACCCTCTCGCGCTGATGCCAAGTCGCTGGCGGCGGCTGCGATTCAGCACATACAAAAGGTAGGGTTGGATCAGGCATTGAAGGACTTCACCGAGCATTCCGCTGATTGGCGTAAGGACGACATGACGCTGATAGTTGCGGACCTGCAAGGCACGGTCAAGGCGCATGCAGTTACGCCGCAACTCGTCGGAAAGAGGCTTTGGGAACTCAAGGACCAGAACGGAAAGCTGTTCGTTCAGGACTACGTGAGTGCTGCGAAAAGCGGGGAAGGTTGGGTCGAGAACGACTGGCCTAATCAGACAACCAAGAAGATTGAAACCCGTGAGATGTATATAAAGCGCATTCCGGGGACTGATCTATTCGTTGGCATTGGCCGAGCGAAGAGCTAATGGCGCTTGCCTATTGGCGGCCGCATTCCAACTCAGAGACTGGACTAATGCTTAAGCGCCTTCGGGATATTTCAGTTGGGAAGAAGCTTGCTGTCGGGCCGATTGTTGCTCTCGCGGGGCTGCTTGTCGTTGCTTGGCTAGGGGTCAACGGGTCAAGATTGATGGTCAAGACCATCGACGAATTGGCTCAAGAACAGCTAGTGGAGTTGGCCCAAGTCACTGCGCTCGAGGCCCAGATTGCAAATGTGAACGGGATGTTGTTCCAAAGCATTGCTTTCGAGGCAGCGGGTTTCAAGTCAGACCACATCGCCAAGCACGACAGACTACTGCAGTTAGAGTTTTCTGCTGTTCAGCAGAACATTCTTCGGCTTCCCCAGGAGGTTGAAGGAAGTGACCTTGAGATTCGCTGGAAGGAGTACATGAATTACGCTTCAACCGCACTAGAGATGAAGTCAGTTGCACTAAGTATGAGCGCTAGTTTCATGAAGTCTGCAGAGGACAGTTATGCAACGCTCCATGTGATCCTTGTCGATCGTGTGAAGCGACAGCGTGAGGTCGTCCAAGCCAAGGCTGCTTCGGCGAACGAATTGGCTCGCAGGCTGCTAACCTCAGTGCTTGCAACTAGTGTGCTTTGCTTCCTTGTGGCGGTTGTACTTACCCTCATCGTCCGCCGGGCCGTGCTGGGACCGCTCCGTGAGGTCCTAAGGGTTACGCGAGCAGCATCAACGGGTGACTTGACGGTACGGGCGACAATGAAGCCCGGGGATGAACTCGGGCGCATCATCGACTCGGTTGACACTTTGGTGGAGTTCCTGGCCCGATTGACATCCGAGATTCGGTCGGCAAGTGTTCACATGAACTCGGCGTGTCACGAGATCACTGCTGGAACAGTGGACCTCTCTGATCGCACGGAACGCACTGCCGCCGAACTTCATAGAACCGCTGCCGATGCGCGTCTTGTTGGGGCTGCAGCCGCCAGGACCGCTGATGACGCGGATGAGATGAGTAGACTGGCCAATGATGCGGGCACCCAGGCGGCAACCGCCAGGACGGTTGTTGATGGCGTCGTTGAACAGATGCGTGACATTGAGGATCAATCCAGTCGTGTTCGCGAGATTATCGGAATAATCGAAAAGATTGCTTTTCAGACTAATCTGCTGTCGCTGAACGCGGCAGTCGAGGCGGCAAGGGCGGGCGAGTCCGGTCGTGGATTTACGGTGGTTGCTAAGGAAGTACGTGCGCTTGCTGCGCGGAGTGCAATCGCGTCGCAGGAAATACGTGCCTTGATTGGCGATACGGTTTCAAAGATCGACAATACGGCTCAGCGTGCTCGTGTTTGTGGGTCGGCTGCAGCAGAGACGGTTCAGCTTATCGAGCGGCTTGCAGGCCGGGTTCGCGAAGTCTCCCGAGCTGCTTCACAGCAGGCGTCAACTCTTGACGCAGTGAACAGTTCAGTTTCCGAGATTGGTAGCGCAACTCAGCAGAATGCTGCGTTGGTGGAACAGACCAGCGCGGCCTGTATGTCCCTAAACACTCAGTCGGAGAGACTGGTCGACTTGGTGGGATCTTTACGCACTTGAATATTCGGCTAGATGCCATAGTTTGGCCGACAGCCCTCCCGCTGAGACGTAAGCGCGGGCTCAGGATCCTCTTGACGGCAGCGGCCGCCTGATGCAGTTGATGATCCGATGTCGAGCACGTGTCGGAGCATGTAGGACGGAACCGCCAAGAGTTGCCATTGCAGGTATCGACAGGTGCCCGGCCTCTGATTGATGCGAACGACGATGCGGACGTGGGGTTGGAGGTACTTGTCGTCGGACGAGACCTTCTTCCCGCTGCGGAAGTCATTGCGTGACGCTTCTATCGGCGTCGTTTCGACGGTGCTGATGCCGCGTCGGCTGCGGGGTCGCAGCGGGATGCGACGGCTGCATAAGGCCGCTGCACTCGCGCCGCGCCCCTTCGGCGCGCAGCATGGCCTGCGTTTCACTCATCACCGCCGCCTTGCCGCGCATCTGACCGTCGCGCCAGTTAAGGAGGCGAACGGTTCTCGCCAAGTTCATGTTCGTGCACGCGGCGATGATCCGTCGCGAATCGGCAAGCAGGCGATCCACGATGGTGCTCAGTTAGCAAAGGCGAGGGCCTCGCAAGGGTGGGGCGCATTGGTCAGTTTCGGGTCGGTCGGTCACCGATGCCCTCATGGCCGAGGTCACGGCTTGGCAGAGCCGGCTGCTGGAGCGCATGTGTCCGTGATTCGCTACGAACCACTGCGCATGCTGCCCCGCGAAGGCGGCGGCGCTCAACAAGGGGCTGCTGCTCGCCGTTCAGTCGACTAAATCGACAGCTCGAAGACAAATACGGCCGGCTGGCGTCACAGTGCTGGGCAGGCCCGAGGTCACTATCTACAGTCTAGACAATGCATTCCGGCCAAGTCTTGGTGGGCTAGGCGGGACGCTCCACTTCACGAACGACGGTCCATGCCTATCTTCCCAACGCTGCAAAGCTTCTGGTGCCTGCCCCCCCAGGAGCGGATGACTGGTTGCTGGCGTTATTGCAGTGCCAACGGGCCATGTCGTCAGTCAACTGCCACGAGATCCCGCCTCCTCCAGAGTGCCTCGACAAGCGAGCGTCGCGCAGGGCCGTTTTGTTCGAACATTTCTCACTTCATTAGACCATCTGCCATGTCTCGATTCTTCGCATCCCTCCTTGCCGTACTCGCGGTATCGTTCATCGCCGGTTGCTCGACGCCGCCATCCGACCTGGATGTCTCGCTGAAGCACACAACGGCCGAAGGCAGGTTTATCGTTGTGCTGCAGCCGCCCGCGACTGCGCCGGCCATCAATCAGCTGCATGCTTGGCAGATTAAGGTCACGACGCCGAATGGCACTCCGGTGAACCTGGCGCGCATTGCCGTGGACGGGGGCATGCCCCAGCACGGCCACGGAATGCCGACCCGCCCACAGGTCACCCGCTTGCCTGGCGACGGGGCTTACGTGCTTGAGGGCATGAAGTTCAGCATGACCGGCTGGTGGGAGATCAAGCTCGCTATTCAAGCGCCCGAAGGCAACGACAAGGTGACGTTCAACACAGTGGTCACCGATCCCGCGACGAGGCACTGATCTCAACTTCGCTCACATCGGTATCAAGAGGCATCAAAGACCATGGGCAAAGCCAAAGCCACTGCCACTTACGTCGCTGTCTGCGTCGGTTCGATCCTGCTGGCTGCGATTCCGCTAATGAGTGTCTTCGCCCGCAACTCCATCGGTGCTGGGCCGGCGCTGCAAGACAGTTGGACGGCTGACGAGATCGGCACGCTGGCATCGCTTCGGATGAGCCAGCTGCCGGACGCGCCGCGAGACCCTTCGAATGCGGTCGAGAGGCTGCCGGCCGCCGCGGTCCTGGGCAAGCGCCTGTTCAACGACGTCCGTTTCAGCCGCAACCAGGCCGTGTCATGCGCGAGTTGCCACGCCCCGGACCACCAGTTCCAGGACGGGCGGTCGGTGGCGCGCGGGATCGGCGTCGGTACGCGGAGAGCCATGCCGATTGTCGGCGCGGGGCATGGCCCATGGTTGTTCTGGGATGGACGGAAGGACAGTCTCTGGGCGCAGGCGCTCGGGCCCCTAGAAGATCCGGTCGAGCACGGCGGAAACCGGACTCACTATGCCCGTATCGTGCAATCTCACTACAAGGCCGAGTTCGAGGCCATCTTCGGAGCGTTGCCGAGCCTGTCGCATCTTCCGCCCGACGCTGGACCGTCAGGCACGCCCGCCGAGCGAGCCGCATGGGAGGCCATGACCCCAGCGGCCCGCCACGATGTCAGCCGCGTGTTCGCCAACATGGGCAAGGCGATCGCCGCATACGAGAAGACGCTCGTCTATGGCGAGTCGCGCTTCGACCGATATGTGGAGGGCACGCTCGCCAAGGACCCAATTGCCCACCAGATGCTGACGTCTCAGGAGCTCAGCGGCCTGCGCCTGTTCATCGGCAAGGGTCAATGCGTGACCTGCCACAACGGCCCGCTGTTGACCGATCAGCACTTTCACAATACGGGCGTCCCGCCCCTCAACCCCCATGTGCCCGACCTCGGGCGCGCCGCGGCAATCTCCAAGGTGCAGCGCGACGAATTCAACTGCCTGGGCCCATTCAGCGACGCGAGAGCGGAGCATTGCGAGGAACTTCGCTTCATGGTCACCGACGACCCGACACTTCAAGCCGCCTTCAAAACGCCCAGCCTGCGCAACGTCGCCCTGCGCCCGCCCTTCATGCATGCCGGGCAGTTCGCCAGCCTCGAGGAAGTCATCTCGCACTACGTCAAGGCGCCGGCCGCCGTGGTCGGTCACAGCGAGCTGGCGAATGGCGAGGATGGCCATTCGCAGCGGAGGCCGATCCGCTTATCAGACGAGGAGATCGGGGCGTTGGCGGCATTCCTCGGAGCCCTGTCAGGCCCCATTGATGAAGCCCCGCCGCGGTGACGAGTCGTCCTGCCGCCGCCGGGCCATGCCGAACTCCATCCGATGAACAAATGAGGACCCCTTTGACGCTGACGGACGACTCGTTCAGGAAGTGGATCGAGTTGACGGACGCTCTTGCGCACCAGACCCTGCTCATGCAGGGGGGTAACCGTGCAGCGCGCGATGAGGCTTTCAGGCTCGCGCGCGAGCTCGGACGCTATGGCGCGTCCACGAGGCGTTGCACCAGTACCCATCCGAAGCGGGAGACGGCAGACAAAGCCGTCGTGGTCCATGCCGAACACCGTCGAACTTTCGCACATTCTTATTCCACTTCACCCTCGCAGGAGCGCTTCGTCATGCTGTTGCTACGCAATCCCGCCATTCGCCTGCTGTTTGCAGGGCAGGCCCTCTATTGGTCATGCTCGACCATCGGCATCACGCTCACCTCCGTGGTGGGAATGCGTCTCGCGCCGTGGCCTTCACTCGCGACCCTGCCGCTCGCCCTGCTCGTGATGGGTAACCTGCTGGCGGTCTCGCCGCTGTCGGCCTTCATGCAGCGTCGTGGTCGCAAGCCTGGCTTGATGCTGGGCGCGCTACTGGGCGTGGTGGGCGGTCTCGTCGGTGCGGGGGCCGTTACACTGGGCAGCTTCGGGGCTTTCTGCATCGGTGTCGCGTGCATCGGCGGCTACCAGGCATCCGCCGGCTTCTACCGCTATGCGGCCCTGGACGCCGTCCCCACGCACCAAAAGGGGCGCGCCACCGCATGCGTGGTTGGCGGCGGGATATGCGCCGCGGTGCTCGCCCCGGGCATTGCACTATGGTCCCGCGATGCACTCACAACGCCTTTTGCCGGCGCGTACATCGCCATCGCCGTGCTGGCTGCACTGGGCACGATCGTGATGTCGCGACTGCGCGAAGGCCCTGTGCCCCAGCCCGCCGCCGGTGGCTTGCCCGCCATGAAGCTGTTACTCGCGCGGCCCGCATTGCGCGCGGCCCTCACGATCACAGCCATCGGCCACGGCCTGATGATTCTCGTGATGAACGCAACGCCGCTGGCCATGGACGTCTGCGGACTGTCGGCCTCCTCCGCTGCGCGGGTGATCCAGTGGCACGTCCTAGGCATGTTCCTGCCATCGTTCTTCGCCGGCTCGTTGGTCGACCGCTGGGGCAGCCTTCGAATCGCCGCACTCGGCTCGGCAATTCTGGCTGCCAGCGCCGCCGTCGCTCTCGCGGGCGACGCCTTTCCGCTATTCCTCATGAGCTCGCTGCTGCTCGGCTTGGGCTGGAATCTGATGATGATCGCCGGTACAACTTTGCTTGCCGCGGGGCACTCTGAGCATGAACGTGGACAGGCGCAGGCGCTCATGGAGCTGACCAATGGCGGCGTAGCTGTCCTGATGTCCTTCGGGTCGGGCGTCCTCCTCGTCGGCGCGGGCTGGACCGCCATCAACGCGGCCATGTTGCCGCTCCTTGCCCTGGCGGCCGCGATGCTCTGGCTCAACCAGAGGCCAACTGCTAGGCCAGCATAAGCACCGGTCGGGATGACACAAGTTTCTGGATGCTGCGCACCTTGGCCAACTTGCGCCCGCAACGCGCGCGATGAGCGAGGGGGAAACTGAAATGCCCTCGTCGAATCGCGTGAAGGTCGCTCCGCAGACACGATTCCGGTGTCCAGACTTGACCGAGCGCACTGGATGGACGCCAAGATCGCGACGCCCGATCTTGCTCGCCGTTCGGTCGCCCAAATCGACAGCTCGTGGACAAATCCTGCGTACCGTTGTCGGGCGTGCTAGGCAGATTCTAGGTCGACGCCTACAGTATGAATAATGCATACCGGCCAAGGTCTTGATGGACCAAGCGGGACGCTTCACTTCACGAACGGCGGTACATGGCTACCCTCCCAAATGCTGCATTCTTCCTGGCACCCCGAACGTTGCATGACGTGTTGAGGCTGATCGCTGGTTTGGCATTGTTTTGGGCACTGTCAGCGGGAATTCTCTTCATTGCGGCGCCGGGCTTGGACACGTTCGGCAGGCTGCTCGTATTCAACGAGTGCGTCGGCATGGCGATGATCGCCTTTGCAATACTACTTAGGCCTTCGCGCTGGATTCCAAGGGTCAGGCCTACGATCGGATGGCTGCTCGCCGGCGTCATTGCCGTCCCAATGGGCTATGCCGTAGGTCACATGATTGCATTCCTCATCCTTGGCGAGCCGTTCCACATCCTGAGCCACGGGAACGATCGCATGGTGCCTATCGTTTTCGCTGTGCTGATTGCAGGATTCGGGTTGCACTACTTCGCCACGCGCGAGCATCTCTCCAAGGAGGCGGCAGCACGTTCCGAAGCCCAGCGCCTGGCAACCGAATCCCAGCTTCGGCTGCTGCGCGCGCAACTCGAGCCGCATATGTTGTTCAACACGCTTGCCAATCTTCGCTCGCTGGTCAAGGAGGATCCGCAGCAGGCCGAGGTCATGATCGACCGGTTGATCACATACCTGCGTAGTGCGCTGGCGGCATCTCGGACGGAGGCAAGCACGCTCAGCAACGAATTCGCACAATTGCGTGCCTATCTGGACATCATGTCGTTGCGCATGGGGCCACGCCTGACGTACCGGCTCGAACTGCCGGGGGATCTTGAACAAGTGGCGGTGCCTCCGATGCTTCTGCAGCCCTTGATCGAGAATGCCATCAAGCACGGGCTCGAGCCCAAGGTGGGCGCGGGGAATATTGATGTGATCGCGCGTCAAGTCGACGCGCACGTCGAGATATCGGTGATCGATAGCGGCCTTGGCTTACCGCCGAAAGGCGAAGCCCGGAAATCGGTGGGTGCCGCTGGCGGCAGCTATGGCCTGCTTCATGTTCGCCAGCGCCTGGCGGCTGTCTACGGGCCGCAGGCGACTCTGACGCTGACCCCGAAAGAGCCTACAGGCATATGTGCAAGAGTGAGGATCCCGAAATGAATGCCCCAGTACGCCCCACCGCCGTGATTGCCGAGGACGAGCCCGTGCTCGCGAGAACCTTGACTCGGCTGCTAGCCGAGGTCTGGCCGGAGCTCCAGGTGCTCGGTGTCGCCGAAGATGGACTCAGCGCCATCGAACTCGCGCTCGAGCACACACCCGACGTCATGTTTCTCGACATCAAGATGCCGGGCAGGACCGGTCTTGAGGTGGCAGAGGAGGTTGCCGACGAGTGGCCTGGAGGGCGGGCCGAACCCCTCTTTGTCTTTGTCACGGCATACGACGAGTTCGCTGTCCCGGCGTTTGAGCATGCGGCGGTCGACTACTTGCTCAAGCCAGCCACCGCCGAGCGACTGAATTTGAGCGTCGAGAGACTCAAACGTCGGCTTGACGAACGCGTCGACGCGCCCGTAGCCGGCGACTTGGCTTCGTTGATGCAGCGGGTGCAGTCGATATCCGTGCCCGCCGCTAATTCTCCAGAGCGCATCAGGGTTATTCGCGCTGGCGTCGGCAACACTGTTCGGATGATTCCCGTGACGGAGGTGATCTGTTTCGAGGCCACCGAGAAGTACGTGAACGTCGTCACCGCAACGGGTGAGGCGCTAGTGCGCATGAGCCTTCGCGAACTGGCGTCGAAAATCGACATCACGGATTTCAAACAAGTGCACCGCAGCGTGCTGGTTAACTTCAACTGCATCCTCAGCGCAACGCGGGACGAAGTCGGTCACTACAGCTTGACTCTGCGAGGGCTTCAGCGACCTCTCAAGGTCAGCCGCGCGTTTGGCCACCTTTTCCGAGCGATGTAATCCCGATGCGAGCTGCGACTTGTTCTGCCGTCACCGTCAGGCGTGCGAGCGGAACCGATGCAAGGTCCGCGTCCGCTCAAGCAGAGGGTTAGGCTGCACGCGGCATTCACGTGCGACGCCTCGACACCAGCGGTGCTGCGCGGAGGAAGTCATTGGCCGCTGCCTCCTCAAGCATCCATCGACCCATGGCTTCATACGAAACCGGTGACCAAGAGTTCAGAGCGCCGACCCAGTTCGCCGAGGCCACAGGGCGCTCGTCCTTGCCACGAGAGCTCAATCCGGCGCGGACCAGCGTCCAGCGAAGCGACGAGAACGCACCGTTACCGAGTGCATCTACCACCGCTTGCTGCTCACGAGCCCCGCGACCCATTGTTCCGGGCATGCAAGTGAAGAAGCGCATGGCCCGGCTTGAAGGATGCCCTGGTGGTGAAGTGAGCAACGTATTGATTATGACGATGCGGTCGACGTCTGCAGCCAACATTGCCTCCTCAACCGCGGCCATGTTCGCTGAGAGCAAGGCGGAGTGTTCATGGGTCGTGGCTGTAACTCCGAGCGCTGTGAGAACGGCATCTGCACCAGAGAATGCAACCTTGAGAGCTCGCCGGTCGGCGAGCGACCTCACAACAGCAACGCGAGATCCGCCCAGCACATCAGTTATGCGTTCCGGTCTGGAGCGGACAACGGCTGTGAAACTGATTCCCGCTCCTCGGCACACGCTGAGTATTCCCTGGCCGAGACCGCCTGCAGCGCCGATGACAGCCACACGATGCGGTAGTCGTCGAGATTGGACATCGGCAGTGGGTGTGGACATGGCAAGGGATGCGTCAGTGGGCGTTGTCAGCGGTCTAACGTTTTCCATGTGAGGGTGACTGGGCATTGATTCCTAGGCGCGAGAGCTATTCATCAAAAGGTGCTTGCCGGATCAGATCGAGAAATCCCAGACGACGCACATACAGTCCCATGCGCGAATTCGGTGTCGCCTGCGACTCGACTTTCATGCAGTTGCAGAACGCGTGCTTGAAGCCCAGCCGCGGATGCCTATCGAGAACGCCACGCTGCAGTGACACCGGGACTTCTTGGCTACGTTGTCCGACGACATCGAGTCCGGCACCCGCCTGCAAAAGGTGCGCTTCCACTCCGTGCACTATGCCGACCTCGAGATTCAGATGAAAGGTGATGGCCTCTGCGACGCAGTGAACCTGGCCTTCGGACGCGCCGGCAAGCCGGAGGATATCGCTTGCCGCCCGGGCGCCGCGTAGAGTGAAGCACTCATTCTTCGGCAAGGCGGCGTGAGGCGTGAGGCCAATATCGTGCAACTGACAGGCCGCGAAGAAGAGGTTCTTGTCGTACTTGAGGTCTGAGTTGAGTGCCAGCAAGGTGCCCCAAGCGTACGTTCGCCAGCAATGGTTGGTTAACCATTGGGGCTGCAGTTCTTGCGCGGCTGTTGATGCGGCAAATGCGAGTGCGTCCCACGGCGGCTCAATGTGGTCAAGGGCACGCAGGTCCAGTTGATCCAGGACGTTCAATGGCCTTGAATCCCCGGGCGATGCCGCCTCCTTGCGTAGGGCTGCACGCTTGCGCACCGCCGCGAGGGTAAGTCGCCAGCGCTCGGTCAGCTTCAACATCCCGCTACGCTGCGTCCAATACAGTGTTCCGATGATCATGTGGCGCCTTCGTTCATGAGGCTGGCCGCTCAAGAGCGGCACCGTTCCAGCGCTTGCGCGCGCACCTCGAAATCGTGCGCGTCGACCGAGCGCGCCAGGTAGCGCTCGACGGCGTTCGTAGTACTTTGTCGATGGATCAATCTCATCAGCATGCGTATCAAGCGGTTCATGGGCTGCTCCAGGATGGTTGAAAGGATGGTTCGCCTCCGGGTCCGATGACGGCACCAGAGGCGGCGCGCCTCAGGCCTTGAGGCAGGCGAAGGGAGGGCCACATTTGCATTGAGGACCGCAGGCACGGCTCCTTTCCGGCGTGGGTTGTCGGCAGCGGCAGGCGCAGGTCGAACTGGGGCATCAGGCGCAGAGGCAAGGGCCTTGTTTCGCTTCGTTCATGGTTGACATTCCTTCGGGTTTTCGGCGGCGGTGTGCACTGATGGGTGGACTATCGGCGCGGCATCGTCGCGCCGACAGGCATTTGAGACAAGCTGCCTGCTTGCGTGCTCGAACAGTCGGACACGTCGACCGAATGGATGTCGGCGCGACGATGCGAGGTTGATGTGCCAACTGATTGACGCTGTCATCGCCCGGCCCCTCCGCTGCAACAGGCAGCGCACTGTTGCATGCCGACAAGAGTCCACCCCAGCGGAGACATGTCGCCTTCGCAGGATTGGGGGCTTGCCGTGCTTAAAGCGTATGACGGGGAAGTGACATCGGCTCGCCTGGCGCTGCAGTGCCGCGACCATGACGTGAGCTTCGCCCATCTGGACGGGGCCCATTCGCTACACAGCGAATGGCGGCCAAGCACACGCACGCTCACTGACTGATGCTGGCGGCAGGGATATGCGGGTGTCACTACCGCGAAGTTATCGGTCCAGTTCCACTGGATTCCTGCGTCGGGATAGTTCTCGACACTTTGGGCTCCGCCTAGAAAGACTGTCAGGGGGCGGGACCCCATGGTCGGTGCGCAATGGGACATTGGAGGCGGGAGGCGGGAGGCGGGAGGCGCGATCCGATGACCCGCAAATACGGCGGCTGAGAGTGGCCACCTGTATGCGTACCGGTCAGCGATTAAACAATTCAGAGATGAGACCTGTATGGGTCGCGGCAACAAGATCGAGGTCGACTGGTGCTGCCTCCCGCGTCCCCCGCCTGGATCGCGTTCGCATGCGCATCTCCGCGGTACAGTTTCGAAGATGGCGATCGTCGCACCGTGCTGTCCCAACGCGTCGCCTCCGTTCTTGGCCGCTGCAACAACTTCCGTCGCTCAGGGCTCGGGATCTGACGATAGGTTTGCCCGCACAAACGCGAGGAATCGGTTGAGCGTCGGGCTATCTGTCGACAGCCAGACCAGACTTGTGTCGACCTTCGGCACCTGCTCGGCCTGCTTGCCAGAGATTGGTCGATACGTGATGCCTGCTCGCTGGAGTTGGCGCACGGTTTCGGGAACCCAGGCTACCCCCAGGCCGGCAGCGACAAGATTCACGAGAGTCAGCATTTGGACTGCTTCCTGTGCGACGTGGGGAGTGCGCCCGGCCGCGTGGTACATGGCAAAGACCGCATCATGCACCGAAGGCAAGGTCCGCCGGGGAAAGATCACCAGCGGCAAGTCCAACGCGCGGCCTAAGGCGAGCTTGGGCGTTATGGCCAACTCGTGCTGCTGGGGGAGCGCCAGCAGCAGCGGCTCGCGGATCACCCGTAAGTGATGCACTCCAGGCGGTTCCAAACCAACCGAATGCAGCATGAAGCCGGCGTCAATGTCGCCCTGCTCCAGGCTTTGCAGTTGAGCATCGCCGGTCAACTCGACCAGATCGAGTTCGATCCGCGGGTACGCCATCCGAAAGGCCTGTATCCATTGCGGCAACAGCTGGTAGGCCACGGTCGACACGAAGGCTAGGCGCAATCGGCCCGCCTCACCCTGCGCCGTGGCGCGGGCATGCGCGCTCAGGTTCATGGCACGGGCCAGCAACTCGCGCGCCTGTGGCAGCAGCGACTTTCCTGCGTCCGTGAGCTGCACGCTTCGCTTGGTGCGGTCGAAGAGGCGAACCCCCAGGCGCTCCTCGAGGGTGGCGATGGCTTGCGTGAGCGGAGGCTGCGTCATGTGCAGACGGGAAGCGGCACGGCCGAAGTGCAGAGAATCCGCCACTGCAACGAACTGACGCCACATTCGCAACTCGATGAAAGGTTCATTCATACCGTCAGCATATTAAAGCGCCTTCAGAAAGGATTGGAAAGAATCAGACGGCCGGCCGAAACTTCGTTCATCGGACAACACCAGCGAAAGAGATAGGCAACCATGACTTTTACGATCATTGCGCGTGACAAAGAATCGGGTGAATTTGGCTTGTGCACGGCGACGGGCTCGCCTGCCGTCGGTTGGATCGCACCGTTTGGAGCGGCCGAGGCCGGAATCCTGTCGTATCAGGCTGTCGTCGAGCCCCGCCTTGGCAGGGTGGCGCTGCGCCTGCTCGAAGCGGGGTACTCGGCGAGGAAGGTTCTGACGGACATGGCGCAGATGGATGCCCATTGGGAATACAGGCAAGTAGGGGTCATCGATGCGCGAGGCGGCATGGCTGTCTTCACGGGCAAGCACAACCGGCATTGGGCCGGGCACAGGGTCGGTTCGGATTTCATCGTGTTCGGCAACCTTCTCGCAGGCGAGAAGACGCTCGACGGCATGTGCGACGCCTGGGAGGGTAGCCGCGGCATGAATTTCGACGAACGACTGATGCTCGCGATCGAGGGTGGACGCGATTCGGGCGGGCAGCCAGAAGGGCAAACGTCCGCGGCCATCTTGAGTTTTGGTCGCCGCGGAATGGCGCGTGTCAACCTGCGCTGCGACCTCGCATCGGAACCGATCGCCGAACTACGTCGCATCTTCGACTGGTTCGCGCCGCTTGTCCCATATTACGAGGAACTTGCGGACGACCCAACGCTGCAGCGGCACAAGGAGTGGCTCGCCGAACGTGGGGTCGAGCGCGAGTTCGGTATCCCGCCGCAGCATCTGCAAGCCTGACATGTCTGCGCAAGCCATGCTGCGATCAGGCCCGCCGCGGCGCGTGGCGAGTGCGCCGCTGCTGTCCGTCGCGGGGTTGACCGTACGGCTTCGGAGGGGAGACAAGTCGGCCTGCGCGATCGCTGACGTGTCATTTTCGGTCGATCCGGGTCGCACGCTCTGCATCGTCGGTGAATCGGGCAGCGGCAAGAGCGTGACAGCCATGGCGATCATGCGCCTGCTTGCTCAACCTGCGCTTCAGATCACGGAAGGCCAGATCACTCTGGACGGTCGTGACCTGGTCTCAGCCAGCGAGAAGGAGATGACGCACATCCGTGGCCGAGTAGTCTCGATGGTGTTCCAGGATCCGATGAGTGCCCTCAACCCGGTTCTCACCATCGGACGCCAGATCGAGGAGCCCTTGCGGATCCATCGCGCCATGGGCCACGCCGATGCGCGACTGCGCGCGATCGAACTGCTGGAGCTTGTCGGCCTCCCCTCGCCGGATACAGCCATCCACCGGTACCCCCATCAACTCTCCGGGGGCCAAAGACAGCGCGTCCTCATTGCCATGGCGCTCACATGCGATCCCAAGCTGCTGATCGCAGACGAGCCCACGACGGCCCTTGACGTCACCACGCAAGCGCAGATCCTGGCACTGCTCGAACAATTGCAGAGGCGGCTGGGTATGGCCATCGTCTTGATCACCCACGATCTCGGCGTGGTGGCCGAGATGGCCGACGAGGTTGTCGTGATGTACGGGGGAAGGATCGCGGAGCAGGGGCCCGTCGCCGACATCTTCGAGCGTCCCGCCCACCCATACACACAAGGTTTGCTGAGGAGCATCCCGCCATTCGATGGTCCGAGTGGGGACGCTCTACCGGCCATCGGTGGAGTCGTGCCGAGCCTATTCGAGATGCCCCCCGGCTGCGCGTTCGCCCCGCGTTGCCCGAACGTGGAGAAGAGGTGCGCGCAGGTGCCGCCGTCAATGCGGGCCGTAGCGCCCTTTCATGCCGCCGCGTGCGTCCGGATTGCGGACGTGGGAAGGAGCGCTTCGTGAGTCCAAATGTCCTGATTGATGTCAAGGATCTCCGACGGGAGTTCATCACCCGAAAGAAGTCGTTCTGGAAATCGCGCCCGGCCACGGTGCGGGCGGTGGACGGCGTTTCGCTGCACATCGGCAGGGGCGAGACGCTCGCACTCGTCGGTGAAAGCGGATGTGGAAAGTCCACGCTCGGTCGACTCCTGATGCGGATCATCGAGCCCACGTCGGGGAGTATCAGCTTCGACGGCCAGCCGCACGCCGGCATGGACCGGGCGGCGCTCGACATGCTCCGGCGACGCATCCAGTTCGTTTTCCAGGACCCCAACTCGGCGTTCAACCCGCTCATGCGGGTCGGCGAGATCGTCGAAGAGCCGATGCTGCTGAGTGGAATCGACGCGCAGGAGCGGGCGCGGCGCGTCCAGGAGCTGCTCCCGTTGGTGGGCTTGGACGGGGAACACGTCGGCCGGTTTCCTTCTGAGTTCTCGGGGGGGCAGCGCCAACGCATCGGCATCGCGAGGGCACTCGCCGTTCGCCCGGAGCTGATCATTTGCGACGAGCCCGTGTCCGCGCTCGACGTTTCCATCCAGGCGCAGGTGGTCAACCTGCTCGTCGAACTGCAGCAAAAACTCCAGCTTTCCTATCTCTTCATCTCTCACGACCTCCGGGTCGTCCGGCACATCGCGCACCGTGTGGCCGTGATGTACCTGGGTCGGATCGTCGAGACGGGAGACAAGGCAGCGATCTACGAGAGGCCGCTGCACCCCTACACCAGGGCCCTGATTTCGGCCGTGCCGCAGCCCCTGGTGCGCAAGCGCGTCGAGCGCAGTCTCGTGCTTGGTGAAGTTCCCACCGCCCAGAACATCCCGAACGGCTGCCGCTTCCATCCCCGCTGTCCCATGGCCATGCCGGTCTGCTCGCGAGTCGATCCCACACCTATCCGGACCGCGGACGGCAGACAAGTCGCATGCCATGCGGTCGGGCAAGGCGAGGGAGCCTAGATGTCGATGTGCCGCCTTTGCCGTCGATTTCACGTGTTCGACAACAAATCTTTCATTCACTCGAGGTGATAACCATGCGCATCCTGAAAATCATCAGCCTGTCCAGCATGCTGCTCCTGGGCGCCGTAGACGGTCATGCCGCCGACAAGGTGCTGACCGTAGCGGCGGCGTCCTTTCCCGACTCGCTGGTCACGGGACGAGCGACCTTCGCGTCGCTCAGCCTCTTGACGCAGACGAACGATCCGCTTGTCCAGCGCGACGACGACGGCAATCTCGCCCCCGGCCTCGCCACCAGCTGGAAGCAGGTGGATGCGAACACCTGGCGCTTCACCCTGCGCCAGAACGTCAAGTGGCATGACGGCAAGCCCTTCACGTCGAAAGACGTCGTCTTCACGATCGGGCGCGTGGTAAATCCGCAGACGGGCTACGGCTTCCTCTCGCGCATCGCCCAGGTCACCGGCGCTAGGGCGGTCGACGACTACACCGTCGACATCCTCACGAAGTCCCCCACCCCAACGCTGGTGCGGGGCCTCTCCGACATCGTCATGGAGCCGGAGCACTACTACGCCGCAAACGGCGCCGACGCGATGCTCAAACGCCCTCTGGGTACCGGCCCGTTTGTCTTCGACAAGTGGATCAGCGGCGACCGCTATGAACTGAAGGCCAACCGGAACTATTGGGGCGGAGCGCCGAAGGTCGATCGTCTCGTGATCCGCCAGATTCCGGAAGCGTCGACGCGTGTGGCATCGCTTCTGGCGGGGGAAAGCCAGATCATCGAGGAAGTGCCGGTGGATCTGCTCGACCAGGTTACCTCGGACCCGGCGAACCGCATTCTCGAGACGACCTCGACGGCCGGCATGGTGCTGTCGTTCGACACGCGTATCCCGCCATTCGACAATCCCAAGGTTCGCGAAGCGATCAATCTCGCCATCGACAAGCCGACGATACTCAAGCAGATCCTGAAAGGGCATGGTGAGTTGCTGCAGGGCCAGCTCCTGACCTCAGCCACGTTCGGTTTCAACCCGCGCCTGCGTCCGCAACCCTACGACCCGGAGAAGGCCAAGGCACTTCTGAAGGCCGCAAACTTCGACTTCTCGACCCGCGTGCCCATCTCGTACCAGGCCGGCAAATACCTTTCGGACGTTGACATCGTCAACACGGTCGTCGGCATGCTGAACAAGGCGGGCGTCAAGGCAGAACCGAACGTCATGGAAAGCGGCACCTACATCAAGGCGCTGATGGGCAGCAAGATCGGGCCGGTTCACCTCGTCGGCTGGTACAGCCTTGGCGACGCCATCTTCGCGACCACGTGGTACACGCAGGCCAACAACAGGCCGGGGTGGAGCAACAAGCGCTATGACGACCTCTTCAAGCTCGCCGAGTCGGAGCTGGACGTCGAAAAGCGACGCGCCTACTACCAGGAGATGATGGAAATCATGAACGCCGAACAGCCATCGATCTTTCTGTTCGGCATCCAGAGTATCTACGGCGTCACGGCGAAAGTGCGCGGCTTCCGCGCAGCATCGGACAAGTTGCTGCGCCTGAGCAAGTTGACCATCGATTGAAGCCGGAGGCCACGTGTTCACAGCGATCGCCCGCAGACTTTTCCTAGCGCTCTTCACTCTCGTGTTCGTCAGTTTCGTCACGTTCGCGTTTCTGCGCGGCACGGGGGATCCGGTCGCCAGCTATCTCGATGTGAATCGGACGCCCGAGCAGGTGGTGGCGCTGACGACGAAACTCCATCTCGACCAGCCGTTGGTCGTGCAGTACGGCATCTACCTGAAGGACATGCTCTCGGGAGATTTCGGGGATTCGCTGCAGTACGGCGGGCCAGCGCTCGACGCCTTGAGCGGTGCGATCGGTCCGACACTGCGATTGATCGGCGCGGCGATGGCCGTCACGTTGGTGGCAGGACTTGTCGGTGGACTCGTGACCGCGGTGTGGCGGGACAGATGGCCGGATGCGCTGATCACCTTCTTCGCGGGCATCGGGCAGTCGATGCCCAGTTTCTGGCTGGGTATCGTGCTGATCCAGGTCTTCGCGCTCAAGCTGCGGTGGCTGCCGACCTCGGGGAGCGAGGAGTTGCGGCACCTGGTCCTGCCGACGCTGACATTGAGCGCAGTCCTGATTCCCGGATTTCTCCTGGTGACCCGGACGGCCGTGCTCGACGTGCTGAACGAGCAGTTCATCACGACCGCTCGCGCAAAGGGTTTGTCCCGTATGCGGGTGCTCCTGCTGCATGTGCTTCCCAATGCTCTGGGGCCGATGGTCAGTTTCGTGGGTGTCCAACTCGGCACCCTGATGGCAGGTTCGATCCTGACGGAGACGATCTTCGGCTGGCCCGGCATCGGCAGACTGATGATCAAGGGCGTCTTTTCTCGGGACGTTCCTGTCGTGATCGCCGCCGTCATGCTTATTAGCGCCATCATCATCGTGGTCAATCTCGCCATTGACCTTCTCCAAGCGGTCATCGATCCGCGCATCGAAAGCTAGCCATGCGCCGAACTCCGGGCAACCTCAACATGAAGCTGCTGGCAGGTGCCGGCGTGATCGTCGTCATCGTGTTCATCGCGGTGTTCGCAAACTGGCTCGCTCCCCATGACCCTCTCGCGCAGGACCTGCTGGTACGGTTGCGACCGCCAGTGTGGGAGACCGACGGCACTTGGGCGCACCTCCTGGGCACGGACAACTACGGGCGCGACGTCTTGTCGAGGCTGATCTACGGCTCGAGGGTGTCGCTCCTCATTGCTACGGCTTCTATGCTGCTTTCGTGCTGCGTTGGCGTAGCCGCGGGGATGGTAGCGGGATACAAGGGAGGCAAGTCCGAGTTGATGATCATGCGGTTCGCGGACGCCCACTCGGCCTTCCCGCAGATTCTGCTGGCCATCGTGGTCGTCGCTGCAATGGGGGGCGGAGTGCTGAACATCATCCTCGTTCTGGGGGTTTCGCAATGGATGATCTACGCGCGTGTCATCTACGGCATGACGCGCTCGATGCGGAGCCGGCCCTTCGTCGAGGCGGCGGTCTCCTATGGTGCGAGCGACGCCTACATCCTCCGTCGGCACATCCTGCCCCAGTTCATTCCGGTCATCATCGTGCTGGCCACTCTCCAGGTCGCGCAGATGATCCTGCAGGAGACGGCACTATCGTTCCTTGGCCTCGGCGTTCCGCAGCCTGCACCCACGTGGGGCAACGTGTTGGCGGAAGGACGTGATCGCTTGTTCGCCGCACCGTGGATCGCGAATTCCGCCGGCGTCGCGATCATCGTTCTCGTGCTCGCCGTCAACCTGTTCGGAAACGGGTTGCGAGACGCCCTCGCGCCCCGCGCTCGCTGATCGCCCGACCTCACCTCGCCACCCAACCCAGATCTATACCCATGGCAACCTCTGTTCTCGTCACGCGTTCGACCTTTTCCGACATCACGGATCGTTTGCGCCAGTACGTCAAGGTGATCGATAACCCGAGCGACGACATCTGGAGTCGCGACGAGTTCGTGCACCGGCTGCAGGGCGTGGCCGGCGTCCTCACCACGCCCAGTGACGCGATCGATGAAGGCTTGCTCGCCGCGTGCCCGCAACTGAGGGCGGTCTGCAACATCGGCGTGGGGTACAACAACATCGACGTCGCTGCCTGCACCGCGCGCGGCATCCTGGTCACCAACACCCCGAACGTGGTGACGGAGAGTACCGCGGACCTCGCATTCGCCCTGATGATGGCCGCGGCGCGGCGCGTGGCTGAGGCAGACAGATTCGTGCGTCGTGGCGAGTGGACCCGCAGCGGCTTCCACAACCAGTTCGACAGCGGCGACGTTCACAGCACCACACTCGGAATCTTGGGAATGGGCCGCATAGGGCGCGCCATCTCGCGGCGAGGGGCGCTGGGCTTTGGCATGCACGTCATCTATCACGATCGCAGCCGGCTCTCCGCTGGGGATGAGGCCGAATTGCGCGCGGAATACGTCGACAAAACCACGCTGCTGAGCCGGGCCGACCACTTGATCATCGTCCTGCCTTACTCGACGGAGACGCATCACGCCATCGGCGCGGGCGAACTCGCGCAGATGAAGCGAAGCGCGACGTTGGTCAATATTTCTCGCGGAGGAATCGTCGATGACGCCGCGCTCGCGGCGGCCTTGTGGACAGGAACGATTGCCGCAGCCGGCCTCGATGTCTTTGAAGGCGAGCCGAGGATTCACAAGGAATTGCTCGCCGTGCCCAACATTGTCGTCACGCCGCACATCGGCTGTGCATCGGTCCGTACGCGAATTGCAATGGCGGAACTCGCGGCGGACAACCTGGTCGCCGCCCTCGGATTCGGTCCGAACGCATTGAGGCCGCTCACGCCCGTCAATCCTGAAATCCTGGGCTGACGGTCGGTCATATGAAGCCACGCCCCGCCTAGAGTGGCCACGGCGATCTCGTCGCCTCGACAGGCGGTTGCGCGTACCCTGCCACGGCTCCCCCCGAGTTCGTAGAAGCAAGTAGGGGGTCTGCTCCCAAACCGCCGAAAATTTCCGCGTCCAACTGAGACCGCATGTTACGAAGCGGGGCGCTGGGGCGTGACCCGCGCGCTTGGCAGAAGCCATTGCGTCCTGCGAGCGCTTTGCGGTGGAGCCCGCGGCGGCGCGCGCAAGACGGCGCAGGCTGTGCGGCTGTGCTCGTGGAAATCCCGGCCCGGCAAGTTGATGTTTTACCCGGGTGTTATTGACTGATTGATTTAACCCGGATAGAATTGGCGACATGACCAAGCCATGCCTCTCACCTACACCGCTTTCCTGGAGGGGCGCCGCCTCACCACCGGTCCCTTGCACGAGGTCGCCGTGGTCGTACTGCGGGCGCGGCAGGCGCAACCCGAAGGGCACCCGCTGGTCTTCAGCAATGCCAGTCAGCGGCCAGTCTACCGACCTGGACCTGCGCGGAGGCGAGGAAGCCGTCGCGGCACGTTATACCGCGGCTGCGCGACCCAGCAGCCCAGGGGCCGCAGTCGCCCCAAGCTCGGCGTGGTCGCGCGGGAAGTGACGCTGTTGCCGGAGCGCTGGGACTGGCTCGCCGCGCAACCGGGCGGCGCCTCCGTGGCCTTGCGCAAGCTTGTGCACGAAGCGCGGCGCAACGGCGGCGACCGGGACCGGAAGCGCCAGGCGCGCGACCGCGCGTATCACGCCATGTCCACGCTGGCCGGCAACCTCGCCGGCTTCGAGGAAGCATCGCGGGCGCTGTTCGCCGGCGACCACGAGCGGCTGGTGGCGCAGATGGCCGGAAGACGTGCGGGCGTACGTGCTGCAGCTCGCCGAACCTGCGCCCGGCTAAGCCGGACCTCTTTCTCTTTTTTGCAACCAGCGCGCGGCTCCGGGCCGCAGCGCTGCGGGCACACGCACGCCCGCGATCCACAGGAGCCCTGATGAACGAGCGAGAAACGACAGCCCCCGCCGGACCGGCGCCGACGCTGCGCACGCACTACCTTGCGCTGCTGACACCCCTTATCCTGACGCACGCGCTGCAAAGCGCGGGCGGACTGCTCGATGGCTTCTGGCTCGGGCGTCTGCTAGGCGTGCGCGGCATCGCGACGGCCGCGTCGTTCTTTCCAGTGTTCTTCTTGCTGCTGTCGCTGATCATCGGGCTGGGCGCCGGCGCGACCATCCTTGCGGGACAAGCATGGGGCGCGCGTGATGCGTCGCAGGTGCGGCGCGTGGGTGCGACGGCCTTCGTGGCTGCGCTTGGCGTCGGGCTTGCGGTCGCTGTGGCCGGTGCGTGGTCTGCGCCGTGGTTGATGCAAGCTCTCGGCACGCCGCCGGACATCTTGCCGGCCGCGATCCGCTATGCGCGCGCCATGTTGCTGGTGATGCCCTTCGTGTTCGTCGCGTGGGCGGCCCTTTCCCTGAGCCGCGGCACCGGCGACGCGATCTCGCCGATGTGGTCCTTGCTGGCCGCGACGCTGGTGGGCGCGGTGTGCACGCCGCTGCTCGTGGCGGGCACGCCTTTGGGTGCGGCTGGCGTGGCAGTCTCGGCGCTCGTCGCACAGCTGGCCGCGCTTACCGTGTTGATCCGGCGGTGGCGTCGGGACGGCCATCCGCTCGCCCCTGGCGCCGGGTGGCAGGACTGCAAGCCGAGTGCGGTCATCGCTAAACGCATGCTCCGCATCGGCCTGCCGGCCGCATTGCAGATGCTGGCGATGGCGCTTGCTGAGATCGTACTACTAGGCTTGGTGAACCGTCATGGGTCGACCGCGACCGCCGCCTATGGTGCGGCGACGCAGGTCCTGAGCTGGGTGCAGTTCCCGGCAATGAGCCTAGGCATTGCCGCGGCGATCTTCAGCGCGCACGCAGTCGGCGCGGGGCGGCGCGAAAGGCTGCCGGCGATCGTGGGTACGGGGCTGCGCTTGAACGCCGTGGTCACCGCACTGTTCGTCGTGGCTGCGCACCTGCTCGCGCCGTTCGCGCTGCGCGTGTTCCTGGGACCCGGGCCCGTGCTGGAGCAGGCGGTCACCATCGTGCGCACCGTCGCCTGGAGCGTGGCGCTGCTCGGATGGAGCAACGTGCTGGTGGGCGCGATGCGCGCGAGCGGCGCGGCGCTGGTGCCAGCGCTCCTGAGCATGGCTGCGATCGTTGGCGTCGAATTGCCAGTTGCCGTAGCGCTGGAAGCGCGCTTCGGCCTGGCAGGCGTGTTCTGGGCCTGTCCTGCAGCCTTCCTGGCCATGCTCGTGCTGCACGGCCTCTATTACTGTCACAAGGAAAAGAAAGATGGACTCTTCCGCCAACCAGGCGTCGCGCTCGGCGCGGCGGGTGGCCGCGCGCCAGGCGCGTGACACCTTCCCGCCCATGGGCATCTACGCAATCCGCGACCGCGCGAGCGGTCACCTGCTGCTCGGCGCGAGCCGCAACGTACACGCGGCGCTGAATCGCACTCGCTTCGAACTGCGCATGGGCAAGCACGCGGACCGCGAGCTGCAGGCTGCGTGGAAACGCAGCGGCGTGGACGGACTTGCCTTCGAGGTGCTGGAGCTGGTGAAGGAACGCGAGGATGAGGGTTTCGACTACGCGAGCGAACTGAAAGCGCTGGAGCAGATCCACCGCGAACTGCAAGGGCTGACGCCATGAGCGAAGAAGCCCTGCAAGCTTGCGTTGACCGGCACCTGGAGCACGCGGCCTTGGTGTTCACGCTCGACGCCGAACTCGGCACCCATCACGGCCTTTCATGGGCCGACTTCGTGCTGCTGACGGTTCTGGATGCCGCCGACGGCGCTGTGCCCGCGACGGAGCTCGCGCGTACCTTGCGCACGCCTGCCTCGCACCTGCTGCTACGGCTGCTGCCGCTGGAGAAGACCGGGCTGGTGGAGCGCGCTGCAAATGGCGACGGCAAGCGGCGCGTCACGCTGCGCCCGCAAGGCCGGCGACTGCTGCTCGAGGCGCGGGACACGGCCGCAGACGCCTGCACGCCCTGATTTCGCCTCGGCGCCCACGTATCGTAGAGCGAGCCCTGGGACATGCGGGCCACGAGCTGTCGATTCATTCGACCGAACGGTCGGGGTTTCGTAATGCGCCTCTTGGCTTGTCCTGTTCGGATGGCTCGGTGGACCGCTAGAGATTCGAGCCCGCCGCGATCACAGCGCCAACCCCAAACCCGTAGGGGATATGGGAAACCATGCTCGCGAGCAGAGCATTCGAGCCGCGCGGCCCGCGCCGCCCGAACGTGCCCCAGCCGAAGGAAGGCAGAAGAACGAACCACGGGAACAGTGATGTAACCAAGCCGAAGAGCACGCCACCAAACAGGTGACTGGCGGGTAGCGCGATACCTGAAGTTTGAAAGAAGACCGGATAGAGGAGCGCCACGCTGCCACCGCCGACAAGCAGGTGAAATGCCCAGCCTATGGCCACCTCATTAGGCAGAGGCTCGGACTTGAGGATGTTGGCATGGCCAAGTTTCCCACGCGTCAAGCCGATAAACCAACGGCCAATCAAGGCAACTTTCACGCCGCTCGTGATACCGATCCTGGCTGCATACGTTTCGGTGATGTCCATGAGCGCGGCACCAACGATGCCGCCGAGAAATGCCAGGACTACTATCTTCATTTGCTACCTCCAACGTTCGTTTCTGGAAGCGTTGAGCGGCACTCAACCGGCCGCCCGGTGGATTGAACAAGCCGTTGCCTCCGAGCGACGACATCAAAGGCCGGAGGAAACTCGACTCAAGTCTTTGGGCAGGCGCATGCAGGGCCGCACTTGCACTGCGGGCCGCAGGCGCAGGCCTGTTGTCCGGCAGGCTGTTGGCATCCACAGGTGCAGGCAGCGCCAGGGCAAGTGGCACAGCGGCAGGGATCTTGCTTCGTGTCGTTCATGATGAGTTTCCTTTGGGTGTATCGACGACGGAATGTCTTCGATGGGTGGACTTTCGTCGCAACAGCATCGCCTCGACAGGCATTTGAGACGAACTGCTTGCTCGGATGCCGGAACGGTCGCGCGTATCGACCGAAAGGTTGCAGCGCACCGCATGCCGGGTCGGGTTACCGCTTCTCAACCGCCAACAGTTCTCGACCAGCGGATGTCACCAAGGATTGGCCGATCGACCATCCAAGCTGAATCGGCAGCATGGCTGTCGGTCATGTGTATCGACCGTTCGACCGTTCGACCGTTCGATCGACGTTCCGAACCGTTGCCGGATCGAATCCGACGGTTGATCGCAACTCGCTGTCTTTCGACGGTGTCACCGATGAGAGTCCGCGGTAGTGAAGACATGTCGCCTTCGCTGCCTCGGAGGAAGTGTTGTGGTCAACGCGTATCGCACAGAAGTTCTATCGGCTCGCCTGGCACTGGTATGCCGAAACTACGACCTGTGTTTCGTTCACCTCGAACGGGCACATGTGCTGGCACAGCGGATGACGATCCGCCACGCCTATGTTCACTGGATGATGTTGGTGGCAGGGCTGCGCCGGGGCGACTACCGCGAAACCATCGGCCAGATCTCTCGGATGCTCGCCGCGGTCTTGTTCTCGAGGCTGTGGGTTCCGCGTGGCAATACTGGGAGAGCCCGCGTCAGTGCGTTGAAGCCAATGCCGATCCCTGAGGACCTGCGTCACCTCTTCTTGTAGATCGAGCGCTTAAGCGCGTGACTGAAATCCGCCTCATATCCTCACGTCCCGCGCCACGACGGGAGATCAGATCATGAATCGCACGGTTTCGGGTCTTTCGCAGAGGCGCTCGCGAGGATTCGCGGCGAGTGGTTCTTGGGAAATGATTGTGGCGGCGGGACCCCAGGGTCAGTGCGCAATGCCGCAGGGGAGGGCGGCGCGATCCTATGACTTGAAAGCGCTATCCCGGGAGGCGTGCCGCAGCCGAGGAGCCAGACACGCTCCCTCCACGAGTCGCCTAACTCCGAGGATGAGGTGTAACGCACCGACTTGTCGGCGCCGCGCAGGGTGACGCGCAACGTACCGTGTGTCGAGCCGACGACGCCACTGACCGACGGGTAGCGAGTCGGCGATGGCGATGACATGGCGCCACAGGCGCAGCTCGATCAAGAGTCGGTTCATACACACAACATATTAATAGGGCTTCAAAATCAATTGGCAAGAATGAATCAATCACCACATACTTTGCAGACCGAGAACGGCGAGAACTCTTCTTCGGGTTACGAGGGCAGAGCGTCCGAGGAGAAAGATATGCGGGACGTCGCCATTGGCGGGCGGCGTTAGATGCAAGACGAGTTCCGGGCAATGACGAATAAGGATTGAAATCGGGACAGCTTTGTGATGATGTCTTCAGTGATGTCTTCAGTGATGTCATCAGTGAATTCTTCCCGCTCAGGGACCCCATGCTGGCAAAGGCAAGCATTGCAACTGACGGTTGTCAGGCTGGGATTGCTCGACACCGATGAACTATGAATATCAAGGACGAGGCCGCTATACCGTTTGCGCATCCGGTTTATATCCGAAGCATCTTGGACTGTTTGAATAGTCTTGGCGTAAGACCGTCAAGTGTGATTTCTACCGCGGGATTGGCTTGGCAGGATCTTTGCGACGGTCGGCATATGGTGGACTTCTCGATCTTTCGTCGATTTGTCGCGCACGCAATTCATTGCAGTAATGAGCCCGCGCTGGGCCTGATTGCAGGGTCGATGCTCCAGCCATATCACACGCAGGTCGGGATTGCAGCTGTGACAAGTGACAATCTGGGCCGGGGCCTCGAATTTCTGAGCCGGTACGCTAGTTTGATTTTTGGTGGAGTGGAATTCCTGATAGAGAACGGGCCTCGATGGAGCGCCCTCAAGGTCAAACCGTTGCGCCCGCTATGTGAAACTCATGTCTTTGTCATGCAGACAATTCTTAGCGCGCATTGCCGCCTGCTCGACGCCATGTTGGGGCGGCCTGCCGACGAACTCACTGTCGGATTGCCGTACTCACGCCCAGCTGACAACGATGTCCCGTGTCTTCGCTACGTCCGAAAGGTGACATTTGATCAGCAATATTTGTCATTCCATTTGCCAGCGGAGTTACTTCGTTTGCCTTGCGCCTCCGCAGACGCGAAGATGTTTTTGGGCGCTGCACAAGCTTGCCAGAGACGGGAGGCGGAGTTACGACAAGGTGAGTTTGCTCAGCGTGTGCGGCACGCCCTCCTTGATCGGTTGATGACTAACCCGGGCGTGAGCGAGCTTGCCGTGGACTTCGGGATGTCGGCTCGCACGCTAGTACGAAGGCTCGAGGAGTCCGGTCTCACATACTCTGATATCAAAGATGACTTGCGCAAACTCCACGCCACTTGGTATCTGCAACATACCGAGTTGTCGATCGAAGCAATCGCAGCGCAGCTGGGATACGCAGATCCAACCAACTTCAGTCGCAGGTTCAAATACTGGTATCGCGTTGCGCCAAGCAAGATGCGACAGACCCTGCGGATCGACCCGCATTGAAGTGACGCGACAATGGACCTCGATCCGTGAGCTCACAAGCCAAAGCGGTTCTTCCGTGCGAGTGGAGTTGATGTGAGCGTGTTTATGAGAGTTCAAAGGTGCCGTACTTGTCTTACTCAGGATAGTACGTCTCCGCGCAAGCTTGCGGATCTAAGATTCGCGACAAACTTCAACTCGGCTGAGCTTAGCAGGAGGCGAACTATATGAATGCGACAGACACGAGGGGCCCGGAAGTAGACGACCTCTTCCTCAATCTGGTCGACTTCAAATGGCTCATGGCTGGCGTGGGCTGGTGGGTCGATCTTTCGCGCCTGCAGAGCGATAGGGTCTACATCGACGAGTGCCTACGGCGGGCTCTGAAGAGTGACTCCGAGTTGCTGCGGAAGCGCAGCGTCGAGTTGCTCGGCCTAAGGCCTGGCTTGGATGCGTTGTAGTGCCGAGCCCCAGAAATTGATGCGTCGCCGCTCTCAGCCGTACGATATGGTTGTCCTCGAATAACCATGTGAAGGGACTTTACCGCGAGTAAACGCGCCAACGACAGCGAGACGAATCCACATACCTTTGATCGCGGCTCATCGGCCAAGATGCAAGCGGACGCGAGGGCGTTCTCGAGCACTGTGGCCAACCTCCTCCTCGAGAGCTGCGACGCGGAGGTCTCCGAATCGATCATTGCACAGCGTACATCGGAGGTCTCCCTGTGCAAGAAGACGGCAGCAGAGTTGACTCTCTATTAGCCCCGAGATGCAAGCAGGCCGGAAGGTATCGCGGCATCCCCACTTATCGTGTCACTGCAGCCTGTCATTGACTTGAATGGCAGCGCGTCTCATACGCTGACAGCGATAAGGATGGCATGGAACACGTCCGCAACCGCAGCCAGGTGCGACCCGCTTTCCCGAAAAATGAAGGAGAAGGGGCTTCCGGTCCGGCGTAACGAATGGGCGGCCAAGGCCTGACGGCGTCGGCGCCGAGAACCTTCGCCGGCGGGGGGGCGAGTTGGCTCCACCGGTGCGCCTTCACAGCTGTTCGGGCTCGCGTATCCAGGACACTGCATTCCACTCGGAATGGAGCCGGACCAGGTGCCTCTATTGCAACGAAGATCGGTCATCGGTCATCGGTCATCGGTCATCGGCTAGCGATGCTGGCGCTCCGTCGCATTGACTTCGGCAATGGCATTTCTGGATGGTCGAACTGGTCAATCAGAGACGACGCTGCGACGTAATCGTTGAAACGATATCCCCGTGGACACTGGCCCCGGGACCCCTCAGTCAAATCATGAAGCGCCCGGATGCCGCAGTCTTGACGAGGATCCATTCGGTTCTTCCGGTCTTTCCGGAGCCATCTTTTGGGGCGCAGCCGCGAGCGGAAACGCAATCAGCGCAACTTGGACGCCGCGCACTCTGCACTACGGTCGCGGTAAGGGCGGAAGTTGCTCCGCGTCGCTGTGGCGACCTGCGCTATCACTGGACTACCGCAGTGTCGTCATGCAGCAACGGTGTGCCGACTTCGATGGCTGGGTTTGCATAGTCATGGCTGACTTTGCATGAACGTCTCGGTCTTTGAGAGACAGGGCTGATGGAATAGAGACAACTTCCTAAGAGGAGGTTGTTGCTGGGTTCGGTGGGAGCACAAATGTGCCAGTCACGGTGAACGCTTTCGCACCGGAGCCCGATGTTTAATCTTGGAGAAACTCGCAATGAAAAAATCTCTAGTCGCTCTGGCAGCCTTGGCTGTTGCGGGCATTGCCTCGGCACAGTCATCTGTCACCCTGTTCGGTGTGGTGGATTCTGGCGTGAGCTATTACGATGCAAAGACGGACACCCCCACTGGCACGGTCAAGCAAAGCCAGTGGGCCCAGAGCAGCGCGGGCTACAACACGAGCCGGCTCGGCTTCCGTGGCACGGAAGACCTCGGTGGTGGCCTAGCTGCAGGCTTCTGGCTTGAAGCGGGTCTGGGCAGCGACAACGGAACAACCGGTGGTTCGGTGAACAGCGACTCCACCAAGCCTCTGACCGGTTTCTTCAATCGTCGCTCGACAGTAAGCCTGTCCGGCGGCTTCGGTGAAGTGCGGATCGGTCGTGACTACACCGCGACGTTCTGGAACGACACCGTGTTCGATCCGTTCGGCGCAAACGGCGTTGGCACGACCATGCTCTACTCGGGCCACAGTGCTGTTCTGGCCACCGCTGGTCTGAGCGATGCAAACTACGTGCGTGCAAGCAACACCGTGGGTTACTTCCTGCCCCCAAACCTCGGCGGCTTCTACGGTCAATTCCAATACGGCTTTGCTGAAAACGTGAAGCAAGATGGCGTGCCTTCCTTGGAAGCTGGCAAGTACATCGGCGGCCGCGTCGGCTATGCCAGTGGTCCCCTGGACGTGGCTATCGCTTACGGCGTGGACACCGCTGGTGACATCGCTGGCAACACGACCAAAGCGAAGACCTTCAACCTCGGTGCTTCGTATGACCTAGGCATGGTCAAGCTCTTCGGTGAGTTCTCGCGCGTGAAGAACACGGCTGACCTGCCGGTGTTCGCCGGCGACGACTCGGTTGACCTCGACGGCTACCTGCTGGGTGCTACCGTGCCCGTGGGCCCAGGCCTGATCCGCGTTGCCTATTCGCAAGTCAAGGCAAAGTTCGACATTGGCAATGACCCGCGCGCTCGCAAGTTCGCCATCGGCTATGTGCACAACCTGTCGAAGCGCACGGCTCTGTACACGACCTACGCGCACATCTCCAACAAGGATGGAGCCGCGATCACGACCGGTGGCTCGCCTGCCTTCATTTCTGGTGCTGGCAACACGCCTTCCAGCGCGAATGGCTTCGACTTCGGCATCCGTCACGCATTCTGATCTGACGCTGGCGTAAGTCAACTTCAGTGGGAAGCCTAGAAAGCCACCCGACGAAAGTCGGGTGGCGGTCATCTATTTCAACCTCGACGGCGAAAGCTTCGGTCCACACGATTGGTTGCGTATGGGCACCTTTTTGCAGCCGCCTGACGCAATCTCACGAGGTACACGAAAGATGGTCTGGTCAAAGGCAAGAATCTACGAGGAAGCGTCGCAAATGAAGAACACTATCCTGACAAGACAGACTGCGGAGAAGATCATCGATCTAAATGATCTCCGCGTTTATGCATATGTCGCTTCGCTTTCCAGTTTTTCTTTGGCAGCCGATGCATTGAAGATGCATAAGTCGAGCGTGAGCAGGAGCATTAGGCGATTCGAAATGACGCTTGAAACGCCCCTGCTTCATCGTACGACACGCAAGGTTCGGCTCACTCGACGTGGCGTAGTCTTGAAAGACCGCTGTGTTGAAATCCTTTCCTGCATTAACGAAGCTTTAGATTGCACTGATGTCGGCGGCAGAGAAGTGAGCGCATCTTCGAAGTCTGCATCAGCGCGGACCCGCGCCACTACGGACGGGGTCGCTGAGTGCACCCGCGACGTCATCGCCTCCGCGTATTGATGGCAATGCCGAATGCTTGGCGGTCGCCGATTTGCTGAAAAAGAGCTCTGTCGGCTACCGGTCGATGACGCGGGCTTCAGCGTTCGCGCTTATCGGCGGACCCGATGGCCGCTTCGGCATGCCGAAGCGGCGCTGTCATCGAGGCATTGAGACAATTCATCCCGACAACCTCATGAATGATTTGCGGAATCTTCCCGACGAAGAACTGTTGGCCCGCGCCCGTCAATGGCGTGCTGAGGCTCTGCGTGGCGCCGTGCATGCACGCGGTCATGCTCACGAGCACGAGGCCGAAGTGCGGCGCCGACTCGCACCTCGCTCCTCGCCTATCCCTGCAATGGCCGAGGCTGCAGAGCCGCACTGGTCGATCCGGCGGTTTTGGAACCGTGGGGTGCGACGGTGGATCAATGAGTGCGCCCCGGAGTGTATTCGGTTCATGAGGTGACGATGCTGACATTGAAGGACGTTCGATGAACAAGACCTTGAATTCGAACTCG
This sequence comes from Variovorax sp. 01T432, assembly GCF_056398605.1. Classification (NCBI taxonomy): domain Bacteria; kingdom Pseudomonadati; phylum Pseudomonadota; class Betaproteobacteria; order Burkholderiales; family Comamonadaceae; genus Variovorax; species Variovorax sp. 01T432. The sequence continues at coordinate 29,139 of NZ_JBFTPS010000041.1, read as the reverse complement.
ACCGGTGGGGGGGGCAGAGATTTCACGAAGCTCGACGACGCGCTTCGGCACTGTACCGAAGAACTGAAAGTGGGCCGATGCGTGGCCGTCTGGCCCGTTGAAAGTGCTGGGTACAGGGTTGCAGCGTGGAGCTTCGAGAACGCATTCAACCACCCGGACTATGTGACGTTCGCACCGACGATTCCGCAGGATCTCAGCGATATTCCGAACAGGCGACGGTCTATCTTTTCCCGGCTTCCGGGTGCGCGGCGAGAGTGATGGCCGTTTGCGCCGCGGCTACGTTTGGCTTTGGAGCGGCATCGCAATCCACTCCTTGGGTTGCGTGCGGTTTCGAAAACGCCTTCGAACAATCCATACACGGCGGCCTCAAGTCTGAAGTGCAACACGTCTTCAAGTGAGGTGTTCCATGCAAGACCGAATCAGCTACCAGCAACTGCAGCCCGAGGACCGAATGACCATCGCCAGCATGCGCCAGCAAGGTTGCAGCTTGGGGGCCAGGGCCCGCACGCTGCAACGCTCGGCTTCGACCGTCAGCCGTGAACTCGGGCGCAACACCGTGGGGCATTGGCCTTTGGCTCGTATCTCGCACAGCAGGTCCGCCTGGTGCGTGAGCGCGCCGCGCGCCCGGCGGCTAGGCTCGATATCCGCGGCGTCGCCTGGGCGTGTTGTTCTGACGATGCGCTACCGGAAGTGTTCGCCACAGCTGATTGCCGCTACCTTGAACCTCACCTTCCCCAACGAGCCCGCACGCCACGTGTCCCACGAAGCCATCTGCACCGCGATCTACGCTCTGCCCAGGGGCGAGCTGCGCCGCCAGCTCATAGCCTGCCTGCGCCCGCGCCATGGCACGCGCCTGCCGCGCACGCGCGGCAATGACCGGCGCGGCCAGATCCCCGAGATGGTCAGCATCCACTTGCGCCCGCCTGAGACCGAAGACCGGGTGATGCCCGGCCACTGGAAAGGTGACTCTATCAAGGGGGCGGGCAACAAGTCCTCCGTGGGCGTGCTGGTGGAGCGCTCCAGCCGCCTAGTGCTGCTCGCTCGCATGGAAGATGCCACGGCGGTCTCGGCGCTCGCAGGCTTCACCGTCAAGCTCAATTCGATCGCCGCACCGATGCGCCACGTTTTCACCTACGACCAGGGCAAGGAGATGAGCCGTCACCAGCAGCTCGCCCGCAACACCGGCGTGCGCGTGCACTTCTGCGGGCCGCACAGCCCATCGCAGCGCGGCACCTCCGAGAACACCAACGGCCTCCTGCGTGGGTACCAGCCCAAGGGCACCGATCTGAGTGTCTACGGCGCGGAAGATCTCGATGCCATCGCCGACAGCCTCAACTCCAGGGCTCGCGCCACTCCCGGCTTCAACACCCCGCTGGCCGTCTTCTCTCATACGCTCGCAATGGCTCAGCAAGCCCCTTCCTTGGTTCAATAACTCAACCATTGCACTTTGCCCTTGAAGCCACCCTGCTTCATCTGCAGAGTTTCCAGTCGCCAGCCGATCGACTGGTCCTACACAAGAAGCTGCTGGACGACGCGAAGGCTGCAAGGCGGGCGGCCTACCAGGCGGCGCTCGTCTTGTGCGCCTACGCTCCGAACTAGGGCTCCACTCTCTTTAAGACAGTCGAGAGCGCAAAAGGCAACTCTGCCTTACAAAGTGATGCGAAGACTGTTTGGTCAACGCGTGACTACCCATCTAACAGGCAAAGAATACATGAAAGTACACGATGAGCAGGCGATTGCGTGGGCGGCCGGGCTCGACTCTCTGACGGTGATGGCGTTGGAAGCCTATGGCGCTACTTCGATGGATGCAGTAAGAGACGCGATCGAGAACAACGTGAACATCCCCGGTATCGGTCACGCTCGGAGAGCCAAGATCCGCTGGTGGCTCGGTATGCCGAGAGAGCCTATGCTGGGTTCACACCTCACGAACGCCAACACCATTGCGCGAGCAATCCTGACGCTCGAGCGCAATGGCTACAAGGTTGTACCGCCGATTTCTGCTAAGTAATACCTGGATCCGTGAGTTCACGATTGAAAGTGGCTCCCCAAGCGAGTCCAGACCTGGGCAAAGGCGATGCGATTTCGGGCTTGAAACTGGTACAGCGCTACCGACGATGAGGGGGCTCAAAAGGAGATCCCCCTTGAGTGAAGGGCTTGGTGCCATGGCGCCGGAGCGCACCGGCTCTTCGGCCAATGGTGCACCGAGGACGTCTTTGACCGCATGCAGACAGATGCCTGAAGCACGGCAGGTATCTGTCTGAACATGCTGCATGATGCTTTCACGTTGGGCCTCTCGGCAGTGGGGTGGAAGTTTGTTTGGCGACAAACTTCTTACCCCCCGCATCGGGACGGCTCAACGCCTATTTCTGTCTTGGACAAGAGTGGGTGCGGCAACAGGAACTCGTTCAGCCGTCAATAGCGCCTGTTGACATCGACCTACCCATTGCAGGCCATGAGGCCGGCTTCCGTCGGCAGGGTCTTCCAGGCAGGCGAGGTGTAGGCCTCGAGGTAATTGCCGGGCGGTGCCCGGCCGGTAGATCTGGCCGGAGGGGAAGCCGTGCTGGCGTCACCCAGCGCACGTTGTCGGCGATGCGCTTGGGGCACGCCTTAGCGCTGGCGGGCTATTGTGCAGGGACCTGCAAATGCCCCCGCACAAACTCGACAAATCGCTCCAGCGTCGGATTGAAAGTCGAGGGCCAAACCAGACTCGTTTCGACCTTCGGCACCTGCTGGGCTTTCTTGCCTGCGATCTGCCGATATAGGACCCCCGGCCGCTGGAACTGGCGTACGCTGGCGGGAACCCAGGCCAGGCCCAGACCAGCTGAGACTAGGTTCACGATGGTCTGCATCTGGATCGCCTCCTGGGCGATGTGCGGCGTGCGCCCGGCCGTGTGGTACATGCCGAAGAGCGCGTCATGCAGCGAGGGCAGGATGCGCCTGGGAAAGATCACCAGCGGCTCGTCGAGCACACGCCCCAGTGCAGGCGCGCGCGCGATAGCCAGGTCGTGCTGTTCAGGGAGCGCCAGCACTAGCGGCTCGCTGACGACCAGAAGCTGGTTCAATCCGGTCGGGGCGAAGCCCTGGGAGTGCAGCATGAAACCGGCATCGATGTCGCCGCGTTCCAGGCTTTGAAGTTGAACGTCGCCGGTGGACTCGACCAGATCGAGTTCGACCCGCGGGTAAGTGGAACGGAAGGTCCGCACCCACTGCGGCAGCGACCCGAACCCCACAGTGGAAACGAAGCCGAGCCGCAATCGGCCGGCCTCACCTTGGGCGGCGGCGGACGCATGCGCGGGCAGGCTCAAGGCGCGGGCCAGCAACTCGCGCGCTTCCGGCAGCAGGGCCTGTCCCGCGGCCGTGAGTTGGACGCTGCGCTTCGTGCGATCGAAGAGACGCACACCCAGCACCCGCTCGAGGCCGGCGATGGCCTGGGTGAGCGGTGGCTGCGTCATGTACAGGCGCGATGCGGCCCGGCCGAAGTGCAGCGATTCGGCGACGGCGATGAACTGGCGCCATAGGCGCAGCTCGACCAGTGGTTGACTCATACGCCGCACATATTAGTACGCCTTCGAAATCGAATTGGAAAGAATGAATGGGGCGCCACATACTCGTACTAATCGCGGGTCGTACAAATCATGTTCGCCCTGATGAAACTCTGCGCCGCGACGTGCACATTGATGACCTCCTCGGCAGGCCGGCGCGGACGCGGCTACTTTATATCGGCTACCAAATAGCGAGGGGCGATACTCATGACGTTTACGATTATTGCACGCGACAAACAATCGGGCGACTTTGGCATATGCCTTGCGACCGGCTCTCCGGCTGTGGGTTGGATCGCGCCTTCTGGTGCCGTCGAGGCAGGAATATTGTCTTACCAAGCGGTGGTTGAACCACGGCTGGGTAAGGTCGCGCTGGGGCTGCTCGAAGGCGGCTACTCGGCCAAGAAGGTGCTTTTCGACATGGCGCAGATGGATGCGAACTGGGAATACAGGCAAGTCGGTGTCATTGACGCACGTGGCGGCATGGCGGTCTTTACGGGCAAACACAACCGGGACTGGGCGAGACATCGCGTCGGCTCCGATTTTATTGCCTTCGGCAATTGCCTCGCGGGCAAAAGAACGATTGACGGCATTTGCGACGCTTGGGAGGGAAACCGCGGCGCGAACTTCGACGAGCGATTGATGCTGGCGATCGAAGGCGGGCGCGACGCCGGTGGACAGGTGGAGGGCCAGACCTCCGCGGCGATACTGACTTTCGGGCGCAAGGGTATGGCGCGACTCAACCTGCGCTGCGACCACGGGTCGGAGCCGATCGCTGAGCTGCGACGCATCGTTGACTGGTTCATGCCGCTGGTTCCCTACTACGAGGAGCTTGCCGATGACCCAACCCTGCCGCGACACAAGGAATGGCTCATTGAACGCGGCATCCAACGTCAGTTCGGCAAGCCGCCCTCGCGAAACCAGACCTGACACCTCGCGACAAGCTGCGACCGCCGGCGGTCGGCGCGACCGCGAGGGGGATGGGGAATGCTCTTGAGTAACCAGCCGCCCTGGGTCGCCCGGCCAGTCGACCGTACGCAGAATCCCGCGGCAAGCGCGCCCACACCATGATTATCTATCGCTTGCTCGATACTGATTTCTTTAGATTCACGATGGTGCAGGTGGTGCTTCACAACTTCCTCGGCGCCCGCGTCGGGTACCGCTTCAAGTGCCATAACCCGAGCATCAATCTCGCCCGATTCGCGGGCCAGATCCGCGACGAGGTGCGTCATCTGTGCTCGCTCCAATTCAGCATGCGGAACTGGCCTATATGCGGTCGATGCGCTTCATCAAGAGTGCCCTCATCGACGCCCTCAGATCGTCTCGCCTCAACGAGAAGCGCATCCACATCATTTCCAAGCCTTCTGGCGAACGCGAGAGTCGCATCGATGGACCATGCCGGCACACGACCTTGTTCGAGAACCGAGTGCTCGCGATCGCGAGCGAGGTCCTCGGTATCGCCGGCTCTAACACGCGTCGCCGCTTCCCCGAGTACTGGCGCGAAGAAGTGCTGTGCATCTTGGCCGACAGGCTCGGCGCCGTGACCGGGCCCTTGCGGGCTCGATCGTCGTCACAGTTGCGCCGCAACTCGCCGGCCTGCAATGTGACGTACGCCATCCCGACAATGGCCTTCGTTGATTTCGACGGCGCACGCCTTTCGCCGCTCTGGGGCGTGCCCCTTACCGGCATCCCACTGTCGATCGCCTTAAGGCCGCTGCTGGCACCGTCGGGGTATGCCGACAATCAATTCGGCTGGGGGCTGATGGCCGAGGTGGCGAAACTGCTCGCTGGCATCTTCCTGACCATCATCCCGGTAATCGCGATGCTCAAGGCGGGCGCCAACGGGCCCTTCGGAGTCGTCGTCTCGGCAGTGACGCGGCCTGAGGGCCAGCCGGACCCGGCGATGTACTTCTGGGCCACCGGCATCCTGAGCTCGTTTCTCGACAATGCGCCGACCTACCTGGTCTTCTTCAATACAGCCGGCGGCGACCCGCAAGCACTGCCGAGCATCTACGCCGTCATGCTGGCCGGCATTTTTTCTGGCGCCGTCGTCATGGGCGCCAACACCTGCTGCGGCAACGCCCCCAACCTGATGGTCAAGGCCATCGCGGAAAGCCGCGGCGTGCGCATGCCGAGCTTCTTCGGCTACATGCTGTGGTCGGGTGCCATTCTGGTGCCGCTGTTCGTCCTCTCCACCTTCATCTTCTTCCGTTGATCATGAGCAAACTCAAAGTTCTCGTCACCCGTTCAGTCTTTCCCGAAACCATCGCCCGCCTACAAGAGCACTTCGAGGTGGAATCCAACCCGAGCGACGAGGTCTGGAGCAAAGCCCAACTGATCGAAAAGCTCAAGGGAAAGCAGGGTGCCTTTACCACCACTAGTGAGCGCATCGATGCCGAAGTGCTCGACGCCTGCCCGGAGCTCAAGATCTGCGCCAACATGGCGGTGGGCTACAACAATTTCGACGTCGACGCGATGACGGCGCGCGGCGTTCTGGGCACCAACGCACCGGACGTGCTGACCGAGACCACGGCAGATTTCGGATTCGCGCTGCTGATGGCGACCGCCCGGCGCATCGCCGAGAGCGAGCATTTCCTGCGCGCGGGCAAGTGGACGAAGTGGAGCTACGACATGTTCGCCGGCTCCGAGATTCACGGCTCCACGCTCGGCATCATTGGCATGGGGCGCATCGGGCAGGGGATTGCGCGGCGCGGTGCCCACGGATTCGGAATGAATGTGATCTATCACAACCGGTCGCGCCTCGACGCAAAGCTCGAAGCCGAATGCGGGGCCCGTTATGCGACCAAGGAGGAACTCCTGAAGACGGCGGACCACGTCGTGCTCGTGGTGCCCTACACGTCGGCATCGCATTACACGATCGGCGCCGCCGAACTGGCGTTGATGAAGCCGACGGCGACGCTCGTCAACATCGCTCGCGGCGGCATCGTCGACGATGCGGCGCTCGCGGCGGCATTGCGCGACAAGCGGATCGCTGCGGCGGGGCTGGACGTGTTCGAGGGCGAGCCCCAGGTACATCCCGACCTGCTGACAGTGCCGAATGTGGTGCTGACACCTCACATCGCGAGCGCCACCGTTCCCACACGCCGGTCCATGGCGGACCTGGCGACCGACAACCTCATCGGCTTCCTGATGCGGGACATGGCGCTCACGCCTGTGAATCCTTTGGTGCTTGCCTCAAAGTAATTGATCCACCCCGTGCTTGACGATGCTTCTTGCCTCAATCTGGATGCGAATACACCATGCTCCTTGCAGGTATCGGGTCAGTCGCCAGCGACGGACTCAAGCGATCAGCTGCAACATAAGGTTGCATCCGGCCAGGACTTGCTTCGTCACGAAAGCTCCCCCTGCGGCGGTGGCGCAGGAAAGCGGGCGCGGCGCTGAAGAGACACGGTTCATTGAAGGACCACGAAGACTACGGGCTGCATGGGGACCAGAGCATGAGAAGAAGGCTTCCACCGCAATCACTGTGCAGTGTTCAGTGCCATGACCGCGCTGGATGCTATTCGAAGTGAGAAGACTCGGGCCGAGTTGGCCAAGTTGCACGATATGTGCCGGATCGAAGACGAAGAACCGTCGCTTGGCCTTGAATTAATCTGGTTCCAAGGCAAGGTACACGGCTGCGGATGCGGCGCACGCGTTGACGGTTCCGCGTTCCGGCTGGTTGACCTCGAAGAAGAGGCGGCAGTCGTCGAGCGTGAACTGCGGCAACCCATATAGGCCCTCGAATTCCTCGGAGGTGAGGATGGTACGGCGGTGAGATTCAAGGGCTGACGAATTCAGGATTCCCGACAAACACCGTCTGCTTCTTGCCGGTCTTCGGATCTGCACCAACTCAGATGCGGCTGAGGCTCCTAGTCAAGCCGCGCGGTGGCGCAGTTCCTCGGTCGTTTCGCCCGGCCCGTCGGGCCGCCAGCCCGGCGGCATCAGCAGGTAGCCAAGCCTGGCTTCAATGCCGCGCGCGCGGGCGACGTCCTTGGCGAGCGCGAGCCATTGGTCAAACTCGACGCGCAGCGGGTTGTAGCTCGTCTGCGGGTGCACCAGGCCGTAGCGACACGGCACCTCGTCGCGCTCTTCGATGTAGGTGCCGAACAGGCGGTCAAAGACGATAAGAACGCCACCATAGTTGGCATCGAGGTACTCGAGGTTGGCGGAGTGATGTACGCGGTGCGCCGACGGCGTGTTGAATACGTATTCCAGCCAGCCAAGCTTGGGTATCCACGTAGCATGCAGCCAGAACTGGTACGACAGGTTCAGCGCCACCGTCAGCGCCACCAGCTTCTGCGAGAAGCCCAGCCACACCAGCGGCACAAAGAACAGCAGGTTTCCGGCGAGCTTGCCGAAGATGGCGGTGCGGTAGGCCGCCGACAGGTTTAGCTGGTTTGGTGTGTGGTGCACCGAATGATTTGCCCAGAACCAGCGCACGCGGTGCGATGCGCGGTGGTACCAGTAGTAGCAAAGCTCTTGCCCGATGAAGAGCAGCGCAAAGGCGGGCCATGAGTCCAGCGTTTGCGTCGTCAGCCGATGCTCCCACGCGAAGCGAACGACCGGTGTCGCGATCGACAGCGGGAGCCCGATCAGCACGATATTGCGCACTATCAAGTCGATGAGTGACACGCCCATCGCCTTCCAGTCGTAGCCGCCACGGCGTGACAGCACGAGCGCCTCGATGAGCGAAGCCAACACCGTGGTGGGCACGACGGCAAGTAGCAGCAGCTTGGTCAAGCTCATGAGGAGTGCCCCCTCGAAGAAAGGGCGATGGTCCGAGCGGCGGCCAGCGATACGGCCATCGCTACCGAAATACCTAGCGCCACCTGCGCCAGGCGCAAGGCAGCTGCCCACAGTGGCGAGTGGCCGGCCAGTTCGCCGGCGCCAAGCACGATCATCGCGGCGATCGGCGCGCTTCGCCAGATAGGCGAGGTGGCGCCGAAGAAGGCCAGCGTGCCGACGATGGACAGCGTCGTTGGCAGCGCCGTCGCGCCGAAATGCATCGCCAACCCGCCCATGAGCCCGCACAACGCGCCAGCCACGCTCCCGGCCACGCGCTGCCAGCCGGCCAAGAGCGTGGCGCCAGTATCCGGCCGCATCACGATGAGCACGGTAGTCACTGCCCACACCGGCTCAGGCAGGCGCAGCCCTACAGACACAAGATAAGCCAGCAGCACCGCCGCGGCGAGCGGTAGCCCATGGCGCCAGATGCCGGGCGACAGTAGACGCTTCGCGCTCACGATTTCCGCTCGCCGTCAGCGCCGTAGGCCTCACACAGACGATCGAGCAGCGTGCAGGCATCGAGCAGTTGCGTACGCTCATGGCCGCTCAATGCGGCATCGATCACCGACGCCAAGGCTGCTTCGCGCTCGTGCACTTCATCGGCCAGGCGCTTCAGACCCGCCCGGGTGAGCGACAGCACCGATTGCCGCCCGTCACTGGAGTGCGCCTCCCGCAGCAGCCACTCTTCCGCCTCCAGTTCGGCGAGCAGCCGAGTCAGTGTCTGCAGCTTCACGCCCTCGCGCGCAGCAAGCTCGCTGGGCGTGCTCGGGCCGAAGCGCCAGAGTTGGCCCAACACGCTGAGCTTCGCCGCACTGAGCCCCGAGCGCTGCGCATTCGGCCGCAACCGTCGGCCGAGGAAGGAGACCGCCACGCGCAGGCGGGCGGCACACTGAGTGGCATCGACATCGTTTGGTTTCATGCCGATATGCTACTATTAATCTTAGTAAATTCGCAAGCCCCGGACCGGACTTCATGTAGAGGAAGTCTGTCGGCAGGGGATGACTGCGCGCGGACAGCGCTGGCACATGCACTGCCTTGCGTGCGTCGACGCTCATGGAGCAATGCTTTCTTTTCTTTGCGAGCTGCCGCGTCATCGAGCACAGCGACAACGCAATCGTGCTCAGGCCGCCGGCGTGAGGAAGGCACACATCAGCATGGCGCTGAGCGATCAGCAGGTTGCCAACTTCATCCCTGATCAGCAGCCGAAGCGTCCTGTAGACCTTGACCCCCTCGTTCAGCCTGCCTTCGATGTGCGCCCTGACAGCGTGGCGATCAGATAGGCCGGCGGTGGCCAACGACATGCGGTAGCCTGCCTTGACGGCCTCGATACGATCGCATCGGCGCCAGCCTATGCTTGTAGCGCGCAAGTCAGCGCTACGAGAGTGGGTCCGTGATTCTGACCAGCAACCCGAGCTTCTGTGTCTGGGGTGAAGTGCTTGGCGACCGCATCACCGAGTTCTAAGACCAGCGGCCCTCCGACCACGCCTGGATCGTTCAACAGTCGTACGCACTGCTGCCGGCCGATCCTGCTCACCGTTCGGTCGACCAAATCGACAGCTCGAGGACAAATGCGGCTCACCGGAGCCCGGGACGCTAGGCAGACCCGAGGTCGCCGCCTACAGTAGGAACAATGCGATCCGGCCATGTCTTGATGGGCCAAGCGGGACGCCCCACTACAAATCAGGGAGCTCTTTTGGTTGTCAGGAGTATTGCCGTGTGTGGCCTGGGGTACGTCGGCCTACCGGTTGCTGTGGCATTCGCCCGTCGCTTTGACGTTATCGGATTCGATATCGATAGTCGCCGCATCGAGAACTTGTGCGAAGGTGAGGATTGGACCGGCGAAATTGGGCGTGAAGCACTGAGCGCATCGACGATGCGCTTCACCGCGAATGCGGCAGACCTGTCTGCCTGCGACTTCTTCGTGATTGCCGTGCCGACGCCCGTCGACAAAAAATGCAGCCCGGATTTCTCACTTCTCGTGCTTGCCTGCCGGACGATTGGATCGGTGATGCGTACCGGCAGCATCGTCGTCTTCGAATCCACGGTGCATCCGGGCGCGACCGAAGAAATCTGCGGGCCCGAGCTGGAAAAGGCTTCGGGCCTGCGCTGCGGCATTGACTTCAAGCTCGGCTATAGCCCCGAACGGATCAATCCCGGCGACCGCGATCATCCGCTAGAAAGGATCGTCAAAATCGTATCTGGCCAGGACGCAGAGTCCTCGGAAATCATCGCCGACGTGTACGGCCAGATTATCGACGCTGGCGTGCACCGCGCTCCGTCGATAAGGGTAGCGGAAGCCGCGAAAGTGCTCGAGAACACGCAGCGCGATATCAACATCGCGCTTATGAACGAGATGTCGAAGATCTGCAACCTGATCGGCATTTCGACGTCGGAAGTGCTGGAAGCAGCGGGTACGAAGTGGAACTTCCTGCGCTTCACGCCCGGTCTCGTCGGTGGTCACTGCATCGGCGTCGACCCTTACTATCTGACGTCGAAGGCGCAGGAGCTGGGTTACCACCCCGAAGTGATCCTCGCTGGCCGGCGCATCAACGACGGCATGGCCAATCACGTCGCGTCGAAGGTCGTGCAGGTGCTCGCGCGCAAGCATCGGCTCTCACCTTTGACACGCATCGGCTTGCTCGGCATGACGTTCAAGGAAGACGTGCCCGACATCCGCAACTCCAAGGTCGTCGATCTGTATCGCGAGCTGCAACGGTATGGCATCACCCCGCTCGCGTACGACTCGATGGCCGAAAGATCTCAGATGGAACACGAATACGGGATCACGCTGGCCAAAAAATCCCAGTTGACGAACCTTGACGTGGTCATCCTTGCGGTGCCGCACCGCGAGATCTTGGCGAGCATCTGGAACGACTTGCCTGCCATGATTACGGACGGCGGGTTGGTGTTTGACCTGAAGTCGGCACTCGACCGCAGCCGCCTTCCAGCTGACATCGAGTATTGGGCGCTGTGAGCCGCCAGCAACGATTATTCAGCTAGACCTTGTCATGAGCGCATCGACGTTGGCGATCGCCCCGATTGGTACGTGTCGCATCCACACCCCTGTGCGCAAGGGTATGGCGCGGTATCCGATTCATGCGCTTCTGGCGCGCAACTATGGATTTGTGCACACGAGTGCCGAGGCGCTCCAGCAAGTGCGATTCATGTTCGGTAAAGCGCCTGTTCCGGCCGACGTGCAGACCTTGACGTTTCGACCTGGCATCATGGCCGAGTCGTATGGCAAGCCGTACACGCCGGCCGATTTGTATCTGGTCGAGCTGTCGTCGCGAAAGCTGCTCACCGTCGATGACCGTCCGATTCAGATCAACTACATGACGCGTTACTTCGGCGACTTCTTCGCCGACCGCGAACGTTCGCGTATGTTCTGGTCGATGGCGTCCGCGAACAATCTGGGCGAGCGACGCGCGTGGCTCGACGAGGAACCGGTCTTCAAGCGTCTTGCGGTGGCAGACCGCGATCTGCTTGCGCGCCTTCTCAGGCGCACGCAGTCGGACGACGACATCGAGCGCGAGATGCGCGAGATTGCGGAGCTCATCGGCAAACATAAGCTGGTGTTCGTCACGCACGTCGACGCCACCACGCCCGACAACATGGTGATCGAACAGCGGCACAGGCTTATCGAAGCAGTGCGCGCGATCGCGAAGCGCATGGGCGTACCTTGCTACGATCCGACGCGGGCGATGCATGAAGTCGGCCAGATCAGCGCATTGGAATGCGGCGGCCTCGACCTCACCCACTACACAGATGAGTTCGCGGAGCGTGTATGTGCCGATTGGTATGCGAGCTATTTCGCACCGCGCATCGGTTCGCTGGGATCCGTGGACAAAACGGCGGTTGCGGCGTCGCTGAAGGACGGCATCGACGCAATCGACGAAGCGGCGAATATCGAAACGGCGTGGAATGTCGGGCACCTGTGTGAGGCGTCGAAGCGTGTGCGGGCCGTGTTGCGCGCAGACTCGGCGCGCGCGGATCATCGCATGCTGCTCGCACGCATACAGTGGGAGATGGGCGACTACGAGGGCGTCATCGCGGTGCTTGAATCGGCGCGCGGCGAGAGGGTGTCTAGCGAGAAGGCCGATCAACTTCTCATGCGCTGCTACTTCGAGATCGGCCGCTATCGCATGGCGCAAAGCCTCGCCGCCGCGTTGATGGGCGATGATGTCGAGACGCCGGAAATCCTCCGTGTGTCCGCGGCTGCCTCGATGCATCTGGGCGACACGAATACGGCGCTTGCAAATTGGAAGCGCCTGTTCCGCATCTCCGACGATGCGCACGAGGCGGCCGCCGCAGTGCTCGGCTTGCTCGAGGCGGCAGGCGATCCCGAAGGCGCCGCGCGCTGGGCTCATGAAGTGCGCGAGACGCTGCCGTCGCATGGGCCGAGTTATGCGGTGCAATGGGACCGCTGCATCGGAGCGGGCGATCGCGCCGGCCTGCTGTCGCTCGCGGAGGAAGCGATCAGCATCGAAGAGTGCATGGCGATTAAGCTTGCGCAGCGCGCTTCTGCACAGGGGTTTCCGACCGCCGCCGCGGCGCTCGTTGTCGCGCAGGACCTGCTTGCCAGTCGAGATTCCGGTGCTGGCGTGTGGATCTCTCGGCAAGTGTCGCAATGGCTGGCGGATGGAAGCGACGCCCTCGAGGAGGGCAAACTGCTCGAAGCCGCCGAGACGATCCAAGCGGCTTGCCGGATCGACCAGTCCAGCAATCAGGCGATTCGAGCGAGGCGTGCGCTCGAACGCCGTTTGCGGCAAGATGCTCGCGCTGCGCTCGTTGCGAAGGACTATGCGGCTGTAGTCGCGATCGTCGACATCGCACTAAACACGCACACCACCTTCCACGAGCTCGACAGCTTCCGGGGTCGCGCGGCCGTTGCGCTTGGCGATACGCAGACCGCGTTGCATCATCTGCGTCGCGTAGCGGACGAGCGCGACGCACCGGTGTCGGCGCGCATCCATCTCGCACGTGTGGCAGTACGGGGCCAGCACTACCCTGAAGCCCTCGACGCCTATTCGAAGATCGCCGCGAACGACGCCTCCGATCAAGTGGTGCGGGACGAGGCCATGCGCCAGCTCACGATGCTAAGAAGCCGTTCGATCCGTGCCGCTCGCGAGCTGCTCGCGCGCGACAAGTACGATGAAGCCTGGGCATTGCTCGACCTCCTCGAACGCTCCACACCGCAGAGCGCGGACGTTGCACAGGAAAGGAAGCGCGTATTTGGGGCGCTGCATTCGAAGCTGCGCTCGTTCGATTCGACGTGCGCCGCCGACCGTATGGCGATCGGGGAAACGATCCTCAGGTTCGCACCAGCCGATGCAGTGGGCTTGAAAGCGGTGGCGGCAGGGGCCATGCGCCTGCACCGCTTCGCGCATGCGCTGCCTTACTGGTATGCGCTACGGCACATCTCGGACAACGTCGAGCAAACCGAGAGCAACATCCAGAAGTGCCTTAAGTGGATCGACCGGAACAAGCGTAAGAAGGATCTCTCGCCGGCGGCCTATTCGCGCACCGTGTAGTGGATCGCCGCTCATGCGTCTGGCATTCCCGTTTGCGTGGAAGTGTTGGGGGCGCTCACCAATGACAACACCTCAACGATGAACAACAGCAGCGAAAAGCGAGCGCCAATCTTGGTCAGTTCCGTGGACGATGTCCGCCGCTGCATTGCGGCCAATGCAGGACACGAGGAGAGCACTCCGGAGAATGCGGTCGAGGCTGCGGTGGGTGTGACCGTCAGCGAGGCGCTGCAATCGGTCCGCGCGGAGTTCGCGCGGACGGTCGCCGTTGCATCGACGCTTCGGGCGGCGGAGAAGGCGCTGGTGCATGCACAGGAAATCGCGCGCGATCATCCGGACGACGCGGCCGTGCGTTTCATGCTGCTCCAGCTCAAGGACGCAGCGGGGCACACCGACCGGATGTTCGAACAGTGGTCCGCATTGTTGGCCGAGCAACCCGGCGATATCCGCATCGTCCGCTACTGCGCCTCGCATCTCGTAAGGGAACGGCGCAGCGTCGAAGCAATGGCGCTCATCGACGAGTACATGCCCGGGACGCTCGACGATCCGCGCTCGGGTCTCGTCCGCGCCGAAATGCTCGCCGATATCCGTGCTCACGAGGAGTCGGACGCGTTGTTTCGCCGCCTGATCGAACTGCATGGCCGGCGCGATCTGCGGGTTACGTTCGCCAAGCGCCTGTACAAACGGGGCCTATTGGCCGACGCCGTCGAGGCGCTCGCCCCGCTCGTCGCCTCGCTTTCGCCACAGACCCAGGCAGGCCAATTGGCGGCTTCGCTCGCGGACGACTACGCATTCTTTCGCCGGTTCGAACCTGAAAGCGGGCTGGCGGGGCGGGACATCAAGATCGTCGCAATGAAGCACGCGATCCTCGCCTGCCGCGACCGTGTTCTGCCGCGGCACGACGCCAAGCGACCAGTGTCGATTGCGTTGCTGACCGGCAGCCTCGGACCCGGCGGCGCCGAACGTCAGTTGACACGTCTCGCATGTCATTTGCAGAGGCTCGCCACGGAACACGGCATCGACGCAGTCGCGAAGCCGCTGAAGCTGGGGACTGTCGAAGTTCTCGTCAAGCAGCACTCCGAGCCGCCGGGTTCGGTCAAGAACCGGCGGCTCGCTTTCTTCGCCGGCACCTTGCATGAGGCGGGCATCTCCGTGACCGAGATCAATTCGCTTCCAGCTGTTTCGGCGAGCCATCAGCCAATCGGTAATGCCGACTTGCTGCGCCTGCTGGCGAGGCTACCTGCGCCGGTGCACTACGGCGTGACGCGCCTTGGCCCGTATCTACGTGAGCGCCGCTTCGATGTGGTCAGCCTGTGGCAGGACGGAACGTGTCTTTTCGGCGCGCTCGCCGCGCTGCTCGCGGGCGTGCCGGTGATTCACCTCGTGTTCCGCGGATTGCCGCCGAACATTCGGCGGGAGCGTCACCGGCCCGAGTACGACGTCCTGTATCGCGCATTGGCTGAGATTCCCGGAGTTAAGTTCGCAAGCAATAGCCGCGCGGGTGCCGAAGAATACGCGCGATGGCTCGACCTGCCTCTTGATCGCTTCCAGATTCTCTACAACGGCGTGCCGGATCTCGACACCGCCGCGTCTGAGCAGGACGACGCGCGCTGGCAGGCTTTCGCGAGTCAGACCCAGGATGCCACTGAGACGATCGGCGGTGTGTTCCGCTTCGAGCCGGACAAGCGGCCGCTATTGTGGATCAAACTGGCTGCCCGGTATCTGAAGCGGCGTCCGCGCGCGCGGTTTCTCATGGTTGGAGATGGGCGGCTTCTCGAGAACGCTGCGGCGCTGGCGGCCGAACTCGGCGTGGCCAGACGCTTGCTGTTCGTCGGCATCTCGTCGCATGTCGGCTTCTGGTATTCGAAGATGGACGTGAAAGTGCTGCTGTCCAGATTCGAGGGATTGCCGAACGTGCTGATCGAGGCACAAATGCTCGGCATTCCCACGTTGTCTACGCCTGCGGGCGGCGCTGGTGAGTGCTTCGTCGATGGCGTTACGGGACAACTTCTCGATTCCGCCGAACACCCGGATGTGAACGAAGCGTGCGACAAGCTCGCCGCTTTGGTCGATGGCTTCCAGGCGGACGGCGCGATGCGCAAGCATGCCCGCCATCGCGCCCGCGAGCGGTTTTCGGTCGAAACATTGATCGGCAGGTTCATCGAAATGTGCATTCCGGCCGCCTCCGCACAAGAGGACGAAGAACGCGGGGACTTGCTTGAGGATTCGCTCGCAGCGTAATGGCTCGGACACATCCAATGTGCCCATAGCTAGACGCGTCGTATAGGTAAAGTATGAAGTTGATTGATGTCGGGCGTCGCCCCATTCGCCCGTGGGTGCTGCTGTCAAGAGGTTTGGCCGCGCTGTTGCTCGCGCTATCGTGCGTGCTCGCGCTGCAGGGGTGCGGGCTGCCGCGCAGTGGCCCACTCTGGAGCGAGGTCGACGCGGCGCGCGACGAAAACACCATCTTCCTCGTGCCTATGACGGCGGAAATCGCTCGCGCGAGCCGTGGATATGATCGCGCGAGCTTCCCTCAGGCGTTTCTGAACGCTCAGCCCTTCGAGTACGAGCGGCTCGCGCCTGGCGACGGCGTCGAGGTCACGATCTGGGAGCGCGATGGCCTGAACGTCTTTCGCGCGGGCGAGAATGGCGGGTCGAATCTAGGCGAACTGGTGCTCGATCGCTTCGGCGACATCTATTTGCCCTTTGCGGGAGAGTTCCGGGCGCGAGGACTGACACCTGCGCAGCTCCGCGACGCGATCGTTCGGCGTCTAAGCCGGCTGGTGGTGGACTCGGACGTCAGCGTGCGGCCCACTGCCCGGCGCGGCCAGACGGTGACGGTGCAAGGCGACCTGCAGAAGCCAGGTGTTTATCCGCTCGGCCAGGACACCGAGCGCCTGAGCGGCCTCCTCGGTCTTGCGGCCCCCGACCAGACCAATCCCGAGCAGTTGCTGGTGACAGTGCGGCGTACGGGCATCGCGGGATCAGTTCGGCTTGCAGACGTCTATCGCGATGCTGCGGCAGACGTCGCGCTGCGCCCAGGCGACTCCGTCATCGTGCACAACGTCGTCGAGCGGCTGATCGTGCTCGGCGCGGCTGGTGTACAAGGCCGTGTCAAACTGACCAAGCGCAACTACAGCGTGCTGGACGCGCTCGGCGATTCGCGCGGCCTCAGTGATTCGCTGGCCAACCCGCGCGCGGTGTTTCTGATGCGCCGCCCCGTCGTGGCTGACGCCGCTTCGGCGGAGACGGGTGCCACCGTGTACCAGTTTGACTTCACGCAGCCGGACCAGATCGCGCTTGCCGGCGTGTTCGTCGCGCATGACGGCGACGTCATCCTTGTTTCAGACGCGCCGTTCACGCAAGTACAGAAGCTGCTCTCGACGTTCAGCGCGACGCTCGGAAGCGCGCGCTCGATCAGCACTCTATCCGAATAGTGCCGCGGTGATGAGCAATGAAGAGCGAATCAGAGACTGGCGCGCGCGGCGACAGGCAGGCGGCTACCAGATCGGCGCAGCGCCGATCGAGCGCCCCGATCCCGCCGAGAAAGGGATTGATGCGGCACTTCCCGTCTCCGATGTCGGCGGGGCCTTGCATTCCATCGCCTCGTCTGCTGGACCTGCGGACTGCAGGGCGGAGGCGGCAGCAACAAGATCCGCCACAATGCTCGCACGGATTCTCGATGCGCTGCGGGCAGCGCCGCACGAGAGGGTGGCTGGCCGACGCGCCGTGTACGACGAGCTGAAGGCACATCTCGAAAGCGAAGTGGGGAATGCGCCGCGCGACGATGACACGGCCGATTTCCTCCGGCGTCAACTGCACACGACGATTCGTCTGCTCGAGAACGATATCCGCGCGGGTATCGGCGTATTCGCCATGGGCTACGCACCGGCAACGCTCGCCACCAATGAAGCTCGCCTTGCTGCCGGATTCGAGAAACGCGCGCAGAGGCGCCGCGAGCAGGAGGCGCGGGAGGCACGCCGTCTCGCCTCCCGGCAGGACGTGGCGCTTCCGATCAATCTCGTGCCCGAGGAAGCCGCCGACCTTGCGACCTTGAGTGCGCGCGTTGCCTCGCTTCACGCGCGGCAGCAGCCTGCAGATCCCGCGCACTCGCGTCTGTCTGCGTTGTTGCCGTTGCTGATATTGCAATTGCACACCATTCACGGCGAGAGTCGAATCGCGCTAATTTGGGCGCTATTCGGGCCGACGGTGCTGCTGGCACTCATCTCGTCGCTCTACTATCTGACGGGAACGCACCACATCCTCGGTATGGATGTGCCCACGTTCTCGCTGCTGGGCGCGACGACTTGGATCATGTTCCGTCAGATCATCTTTCGTAGTAGCAGCAGCTATGTGTCGGCGCGTGGGCTGCTCAACTTGCAGAACGTCACGCCGCTAATGTGCGCTCTCGTGCAGGCGCTGATCTATCTGGTCATCTACCTCCTCGTGTTCGCGATACTGATCACGGGCGGCTACGACTTCGACCTCGTCAGCTTGCCGTCCAACTGGCCCGCGTTCGTGTTTTTCGTCGTGACGATTGGCATCGCCGGCGCGGCGATGGGCTTGCTGTTCGGAGCGATCGCAACCGCGTGGCGTTTCTTCTTGAGGCTTGCCACTGTGATCGAACGTTTTCTTGAAGTGTTCAGCGGCGTCTTCTTCGTCTCCGAGCAGTTGCCCGAGCAGGTTCGCCCTTACTTCTTGTGGTCACCTTTCGCGCATGGCATGCAACTGTTGCGCTCGGCGTATTTCGACAGCTACCAGTCATCCGACGCTAGCCTCTCATATTTCCTGACGTCGCTCGTGTTCCTGATGGTCGTCGCTGTCGCTTCCGAGCGCCTCGCGCGAAGCAACGTGCAGCCAATGTGAGGCGCCATGATTAGTCTGAATGGCGTCACCGACTCGCCGCAATTCTTCGGTTCGCGGCTGCCGCTTCTCTCGAATCTGAATCTGGAGATTCCGCGGGGCCGATACGCGGTGCTCTCGCGCACGCCGGAAGTGCATCGCGCGCTGATCGACGTGCTGGCGGGACTGCGACCGCCTTGCGCGGGGTTCGTTCAGCATCGTGGACTGGTTTCGTGGCCGCTCGGGCGGCAGGGATTCATCCGCGGCAAGGCGAGCGGACTGCGGATGATCGAATTCGTCTGTACTCTGTACGGCGTCGAACCCGCGCCTTCCATCGAACTCGTGGCGGATCTGCTGACAAGCCCCGAGCATCTGAAAATTCCGATGGAACACTGGCCGCCCCATACGCGGTATGAGTTCTCGTTTGCGTTGGCTCTCGCGCCTGCCTTCGATGTATACGTAATTGAGGGGGCGATTCCGTTCGAGCCGCGCCGCTTCACGCGCCTGTGGCTCGCGCTGTTCGAAGCACGTCTGGTCGGCCGGACGCTGATACTTTCCACGTACCGCCAGAATCAGATGGCGGACCATTGCATCAAGGGTTTGATTTATGAGCGAAGCGTTCTTCGCATCGACGACGATCTCGACGAATGCATCCTCCGGTATCCGTCGCGGCGTTCCAGAATTGAATCCGCTGAAGCGGGAGAAGATATCGCCGTCGACGCCCTCTCAGGAGGGCAATTCAATGTTTGACACCGAATCGACCATAGGCTTGCGCAGCCGCGAGCGTGCGGCCGCGCTGCGCGAACGCCGGTGCAGGCGCTGGATTACGCTCAGCGTGATTCTCGCGCCGGTCATAGTGAGCGCGCTCTACGCAAAGTTCATCGCAGTGCCGCGCTATTCCGCCGAAGCGCGTTTCTCGGTGCGCTCGAGTTCGAGTAGGCCGGCGAGCGCGGGGGGCGCCAGCAGCTTCTTCACGACGGGCGACAACTTGGCTGTTGCCGGCGGTTTCGTCGACGGCTGGGCGGTCAGCGACTTCCTGAATTCGCGCGACTGCATGCTGCAGGTCGATGGCAAGATCGGTTTGCGTCACCGTTTCACGCAGCCCGGCCTCGACCCCGTCAACGGTCTGCCGCCCGATGCGAGCGAGGACGACCTGTATCGCGCATACCGGTCGGCGACCAAGGTTTCGTACAACGTGATGGAGCAAATTGACGTGATGACTGTCAGCGCGTTTTCGCCGCAGGATGCCGCCGCAATCTCCGAGGCGTTGATCGACGTCGCACAGGAGTTCGTCAATCGGATGGATGAGAAGGGCGTGGCGGACGTGCTCAAGGTGAGTCGACAGGCGGTGGCCATGGCCGAGAGGGACGCGAAGCTGGCGCGCGCCGCGCTGGCCAAGTGGCGCGTGACTCATGGGAACATGGACCCGGCGGCAGATGCGACGATGCTCCTCGGTCTCGTCGGGCAGATCGAGACTGAACTGAATGCCGCACAGATACATCGCGACAAGGTCTTCGCGCTGGGTAACCCCGATCATCCCATGCTGCGCCCGGCCCAGGCGCAGGTCGCGGCGCTGCAGAAGAGGCTCGCGGATACGCGCCGACGGATGAGCGGCGCGGGCAATACCGAAGCGACCCAACTCAGGGAATACGAAGAGCTGAAGAATACGCAGACTTTCGCAGATTCGAACCTGACTGCGGCTCAGCAAAGCTATCAGCAAGCGTTCACCGATACCCTGCGATTGCAGCGTTATCTCAGCGTGATCGCCAAGCCGTTGCCGGCCGATCGGCCGACGAGTCCTAACACGCCGGTCCTCATGCTCGAGGCACTCGCACTCGGCTTCGTGCTCGCCCTGGTCGGCAGAGTTGGGGCGGCGCTGGGCCGGGAATTCCGCCATGGATAAGCGCATGACCGACACGCGGGGTGACGCGCCCGACGCCGGATCGTTCGACGCGTGCAAGCAGGCCGTTCGGGCAGGCGATTGGGCGGCAGGCCTCGCTGCCTTCGCGGGAGCCGTCGGCACCGGTGCGGTGCCGGATGCGGCCGCGCGGCTCTATCACACGATCGCGAGGATTCGTTCAGAAGTCGAGCCGATGGCGGCGATCGCCACGCTCGACGCGGCGCTCGTGCGCGACGAGCAGGCGCGCCTTGAGCTGAGACGCCTCGCGGTCTCGCCGCTCGTGCGCGAAGGGGCACTGGTCGCCGCTGCCGCCGTGTTGACGGTGCTCGCCGACGCGTCGCCGCGCCTGATCGACGATCGCCGGCTGCTCGCGAGCGTGCTGGGCCGCCTGAAACGTTGGGACGAAGCCATCGCTCACGCGGACGCGACGGCGGCCCTGGCGGCGCACGACGCAGCACTGCACGCCACGCGCATTCAGCTGCGCATCCAGGCCGGCCGGGTCGCGGATGCCGCACAGATCGCCCGAGCCACGCTCGACATGATTGGCGACGCAAGCGCGATCTCGCATGTCTGGATGACGGCGCTCATCCGCAACGCGGACGCCGCGCCCGCGGCCCACATTGCGGCCATGCTCGACCCGGCCAGGTTCTCGAACGAGCATGTGGCCACCAGAGCGGTGCAGGCTTTGCTCGGCGACGACCGAATCGACGCGGCGATCAGGGCCGGAGAAGGCGCATTGACCGCAGGCCACGATGGAGCGGCGCTGCGTTCGCATCTGGGGCAGGCCTACCTTGCCCGAGGAACACGCGAAGACGGCAACCAGGAGGCGATGAAGCATTTCGCTCAGGGCCTGGCGCTCGCGCCGCAAGACGTGCGTCTCGCGTCGCTATACGGCGAGACCCTGTTGCGCGCTGGCCGCTACGCCGATTCGATCGAACACTTGCACAGAGCTTGCGAACTCGCACCAGGGCTCGACCAGACGCGTGCGCTGCTTGCTCGCGCGCTGCGCTATTCCGGCCGCCATTCGGAATCAGCCGACGAACTAATGAAGCTCGTGCGGCAACGGCCCGAGCGCGTGCGCTGGCAGCGTTCCGCGGTCGCGGCGCTGTCTCAGTCGGGACGCAAGGACGAAGCTTCCGAACTGTACGAGCGCTACCTGCAAACGCGTGCCGAAGCGCTACCCGACACGTTCTTAGATGCGCTCACGCAGCTCGACAGTAAGCTCGACACCGCACCGATTCCGCAAGCGCGCTTCGATTGGGCGTGGTCGTTGCGACGCGAGACCGCTCACGTCGATCGTGCGCAGTGGGAACGGGCGGCGCGCTGGGGATATCTGGTCGACCATCTGCTGCTCGAATGGCTCGAATGCAGAGAGGACCGGATCGAAGAGGCCATGGCGCTGCTCGACAACCTCGACGAGGCAGAGTGTTTCTTCGCGCCCTTGCTCGCAAGCGGAAAAGGATTTGTCATCGCGACCGCGCACGTTGGGCCGATGTACGCGGGCCTCATGACGCTCGAACTGCTCGGCATTCCGTCCCGCTGGCTATCCACCACTCCGAGCGTCACACGCGCGAGCTATGCGTCCGCGCTGATTTCGACCGCCGATCAGACCGAAGCCCAAGTGGCTAGGGAGTGCTTCCGGGCGCTGGCGTCGGGCTACGCCGTGTGTCTCGCCGTGGAAGGCGCGCAGAATCCGGCTGCGCCGCGCATCGTGTTCGAGGGACAGCAGATCACCTATTCGAGCTTCGCATCGCGGGCTGCCCATCGCTTCGGCTTGCCGTCGCTCTTCTATGCCCCGAGGTGGGAAGAGGGCAAGATCGTCCAAACGCTCGAGATGCTTCCCGGAGTGTGCCCCGGCGAGGATGTTGACGCTTACGCGGCTAGGTGGAAGCACGCCTACCTCGAAATGTTGCGCGAACATCTGGCGGGGCCGCCTGAGAGCCTTCGCTTGAGCGGAGGAATCTGGCGTCACGTCCTCCCGCTTGACCGCTCGGCGACTGCGCATATGGAACTTCGCGGCGACGCGCTCCGCCATTGCGCAGCCTACCCAGAGGCGCTCGCTCCTCTCGAAGCGAGCTAGCCCACCCTTCAGACAACTGAGGCAGACATGAAAGCAGAGATGTTGGCGAATGAACCGAATATGCCGTCATGGATGAGGCACGAGACGCAGCACGAACTGTGCGAATTCCTTATGACGAACCGCTTTCGCTGGCTCGTCACGGGCGCGGCAGGCTTCATCGGCTCCAACCTCGTCGAGACACTCCTGATGCTGGGGCAGAACGTGCTGGGCATCGACAATTTCGCGACCGGGCATCAGCGCAACCTTGACGAAATCAAGACGCGGGTTGGCGAAGAGCGTTGGAGCCGCTTCTCGTGTGACGAAGCAGATATACGCGACCTGAATGCGTGCGACCTGGCCGTCGCTGGAGTGGACTATGTGTTGCACCAGGCGGCGCTCGGGTCCGTGCCGCGCTCGGTCAAGGATCCGATCACGTCGCACGATGTCAATGCGTCCGGTTTTCTCAACATGCTGGATGCGGCGCGGCGCGCGGGTGTGCGACGCTTCGTCTACGCGGCGTCTAGTTCGACCTACGGCGACGAGCCAAATCTGCCGAAGCGCGAGGACCGGATTGGCAACCCGCTCTCGCCGTATGCGGTGACCAAGCTCGTCAACGAGATCTATGCCGGAGTCTATGCGGGGACGTATGGATTCGCTTCGGTCGGGCTGCGCTATTTCAATGTGTTCGGTCCGCGTCAGGACCCGAGCGGCGCGTATGCGGCCGTAATCCCGAAGTGGATCGCCGCGATTCTCGCGGGCGACGAGGTCCAGATCAACGGAGACGGTGAAACCAGCCGCGACTTCTGTTACGTGGGCAACGTCGTGCAGGCCAATCTTCGCGCGGCTTTGCGCGAGGATTTGAGAGCGAGCAAAGTGTACAACGTCGCAGTGGGCGGCCGGACCACGCTCAACGATCTCTTCCATGTGATTCGCGACGGTCTCATGGGACTCGGTTTCGCGTATCAGAAGGAGCCGGTCTACAAGCCCCCGCGCGCCGGCGACGTGCGCCACTCGCAGGCCGACGTTTCGAAAGTGCAGGCCGAGCTGTTGTATGCCCCGCTCATCGATTTGCGCGCCGGCATGGCCGAGGCCTTGCCATGGTACGTCAAGTCCCTAACGAGGGAGGCCACCCTCGCGGCATGAGCCGTGCGCCGCGCCGAAGGTCGTTCATCACAAGCATGTCGAATGAAAAGATTCCGCGATCGAGCTGACGCGTCAAACACCGCGCACGAATCATCGTGGCGCATGCCAGGCATACGCGCCGTGGGAGCATTTGCCAATCTCTTGTCGCAGTCGGTGCATGCGATCGTCGGGTTGCTGGCGGTAACGAGCCTCGACGCGCGAGCCGCGCCCGACGATGCGTGCGAAGTTGCAGGCAGCGATTGCGCGATGGTTTCGACCCTTCTCCAGCAAAGGGAAGGTTACGGCCGAGAAGCCACCGGCGGAATGGGCGGGCGCGTGGTCTACGTCTCGTCCCCGGCGAATGCCGGAGCGAGCTCCTTGCGCGAAGCGTTGGAGAGAGCAAGAGGTCCGACGTGGATCCGTTTCGCGTCGGACATGACCATTGCTCTCGAATCGAAGATTCGCGTGCCGTCGAACGTCACGGTCGACGGTCGCGGCCATGCAGTGACCTTGCTCGACTACGGGTTCGGCATCTATCGCAGCTCGAACGTCATCGTCACGCATCTGACGATAGACGGCCGACTTCGCACGTTCTCGCAGGCAATCGACGTTGCGAACGGGTCCCGCAACTTGTGGATCGACCATCTCGACCTTTCGCGTTTCGCCGATCGCCTGTTGAACGTCAAGAACGGCTCGACCAATGTCACCGTCTCGTGGGTGAAATTCCACGACGATGACAAGGTCATGCTGCTTAACAATATTACGTCGAAGAATCTCTTCGAGAACTACGAGCGCGATGCGATCGCCCGCGTGACGGTTCACCACAGCTATTTCGTCGACACTGTGCAGCGAAATCCACGCGCGCAGTTCGGCACGATCCATCTCTACAACAATCTGCTCGAAAACTGGGACTTCTATGGCATGAGCTTCAGTCTCGAAGCGAAGGCCCTCGTGGAGGGAAACATTTTCGCGAACACCTCGCAGCGGCCTTGCAAGGAGCCGCCGTTCTTCCCCACCGTCGAAGGCGTCAATGCGAGATATTGTCGTTACATTCCCGACGCGCCGACCCGCAGCGCGCTCGTCAATGGAGAGTCGGATCGCAAACGCTATGAAGAAACTCGCCCCCAATTTGGCTATACGCGTGACTACAGGGCGTTTCTATCCGTCCAAGACAATTTCTATCTGGGCGATGCCAAGGCCGTTCTCGAAGACTATCGGCCAGGCGAGGTGCACAAGCCGCCGTACTGCTATTCATACGAGCGTCCGTCGCCCATCCTGGCGGAGCGCATTCGCGCGCTAGCGGGTAATACTCGCACGGACGTCGCCGCGCCACAGTGCAGGGACTAACTGCCGGTTGCGCCATCGCGATTCGGTAAGTCCACGGAATCAGAAGAATCGGTAGTGTCGACGTGTGGAGGGTTCGCATATCCTGATAGCGGCCGCTCGCCGACTATGCCAAGCCTTCAAAGGGGGCACCGCATCCGGGTTGTAGCCGAAAGTCCCTGAGGTACTTCGCCGAGATGACCAGCAAGTTGCCCTCTTGTCCTGATTCGCGACTAGAGAGCGCAAGCAGCGCGCTTCGGAGCGCTCAATTCTACAAAAAGGGGCGTTAAGGTTTAGCCGGTTCAGCCGATAACCTTTGAGTGATGTAACTTGAGTATCCGCTGTCGGCGTAAGACAGCAGGATGTCGTCTCCGTCGGCTGTCAAGGGCCCCCCGCCCAAAAGAAACTCCTTCCAATGAAACTCAGCATTAAGCTTCCACTGGCCTTCGCAACCGGGGTTGTACTGCTTCTCGCGGCCGCGCTCCTCGGCATGTCTTCCCTCAACCGCTCGCTTGACATGTATGGCACGACGGTGCAAGCCAGGGCTGCGGATGAGCGCGCGGTCACGCTGATGCTCCTGACCTTTAAGGTCCAGGTCCAGGAATGGAAGGACACCTTGCTACGCGGCAAGGACCCGGCCAAACTGGCGGCCTACTGGTCGGCTTTTGAAGAGCAGGAGGTTGCCGTGGCGAGCGCCGCCAAGGCGCTGCAGGCATCCCTTCCTCCGGGGGAAGGCCTCGAGCTGGTGAAGAAATTCGCAGCCGCCCATACTGCGATGGGTTCGGGCTATCGGAAAGGCTTAGAGGCGTTCAAGGCCAGCGGCTTCGAGCCCGGCGCAGGCGATGCGGCCGTCGCCGGCGTCGATCGCGAACCAGCAAAACTGCTGGAAGATGTGGCGCGCCGCATTCAAGCCGACAGTGCGGCGGTCGCCGCAAAAGCGGCCGAGGACGCGAACCGCGCGACTTGGTTCAGCGTGTCGCTCATGCTCGGCTTCTGCGTGGTTGGCGGCGTGGCTAGCGTGCTCTTCAGCCGCACGATTACCGGGCCGATTCGTGAGGCACTAAAGGTCGCTCAAGTGGTCGCAGGCGGCGACCTGACGAGTCAGATCGAAGTGCGGTCGAAAGACGAAACCGGCCAGCTAATGCAAGCGCTCAAGGCTATGAATGAGAGCCTCAGCACCGTCGTTGGCGACGTGCGCCGGGGCGGTAGCACCATCGCGAGCGCATCGACCCAGATCGCGATGGGCAACCAGGACCTGTCCTCGCGCACCGAAGAGCAGGCCAGTTCGTTGGAGCAGACCGCCGCGTCGATGGAAGAACTCACCTTCACGGTAAAGCAGAACGCGGACAATGCTCGGCAGGCAAATCAACTGGCAGTGCAGGCCTCCGAAGTGGCGGCGAAGGGCGGCGACGTCGTGAGCCAAGTGGTGGACACCATGGCCTCGATCAATGCCTCGTCGAAGAAGATCGTCGACATCATCGGGGTGATCGACGGCATCGCATTCCAGACCAATATCCTGGCGCTCAATGCTGCGGTGGAAGCCGCCCGCGCCGGTGAGCAGGGCCGGGGCTTCGCCGTTGTAGCTTCGGAAGTGCGCAGCTTGGCGCAGCGCTCGGCGGCAGCCGCCAAGGAAATCAAGGGCCTCATCGATGATTCCGTCGGCAAGGTCGATGCCGGCAGTTCCCTGGTGAATGAAGCTGGCCGCACAATGGAAGCGATCGTGGCCAGCGTGCGCCGTGTGACCGACATCATGGGGGAGATCAGCGCGGCGAGCCAGGAGCAGACCTCGGGCATTGAGCAGATTAACCAAGCTGTGACACAGATGGATGAAGTGACCCAGCAGAACGCCGCGCTCGTCGAACAGGCGTCAGCGGCGGCGCATTCCCTGCAGATGCAGGCCGGTAGCCTGGTGCGGGCGGTGAGCGTCTTCACGCTGGCGCCGGCCCATGCAGGCCAACCGGCTGGTTCTGGCAGTTTCCGGCTGTCGCCTGCATTCCGCCCTGCCTTGCGCTCACCAGGCATCCAGTGAAACGATCGTGGCACGGCTTTCTGTACTACGGCTCCGGATACATCTTCCATAGTGGCAATTTCCCTTCGAGAGCTGTAAAGGGAAATTGTCAAACCGCATGCATGCAGGTCTAACTGGGCCTTCTGCCAGCAATTGGAGCGCGTCAGAAATCTGCGTCGAATCACTTCCGGTGCGTGAATGCTGTCACGGATGGCCTAGCAGCGGCGCGCTCAGCCGGCGCCAAGAGCGCGTCGCCTTGGCGTGAGCGGCGAGCGGGAAGAAGAGACGTAGGGAAGTGAGTTGGCTCATGTGCTGGTTCGGTCTTTGGATTCAACGGATGCGGCAGAAACTGGAGCGACAGTGGGCTTGCTTCTGTAGTCACGCACGTCGCCAAGTCGCAGGCCTTCTGGTAGCGGGCGGTGCTTTGGTTAGCCGACGCGCTGAGCGCGATAGATCCCCGTCTGCCCTGAGAACAGGTAGCTGATCACGCAAGCCACGACCGCGTACACGCCGATCTCGGCGCCGAACAGTTCAATGGCCATCAGCGTGCATGCCAGAGGTGTGTTTGCGGCACCGGCGAAGACCCCCACGAAGCCGAGCGCAGCGAGTAGAGGAAACGGCATCTGCAAGATTGGCGC
The DNA here is from genome assembly GCF_056398605.1 of Variovorax sp. 01T432. NCBI lineage: Bacteria > Pseudomonadati > Pseudomonadota > Betaproteobacteria > Burkholderiales > Comamonadaceae > Variovorax > Variovorax sp. 01T432. The sequence goes on along the minus strand of NZ_JBFTPS010000041.1, from coordinate 1,392 downwards.
GAGCGCGTTGCCCAGCGTCGCACCGATGAAGAAAAGCGGCGTCACCTCGGCCCCCTTGAAGCCGCTGCCGAGTGAAGCGACGGTGAAGGCCATCTTCGCGACGAAGTCCCACGGCGCTACGGGCTGGGTGCGGGCCCAAGCCAAATTGACTCGCGGGGGGGGTACGCGTTTGGAAATCATGGCATCAGATCGAACCAAAGCTCGGGCCCGTTCTGCAGACCGTCCATAGTTGAGAAGATTCCGGAACATCCGGGGGCGACGTCACCGACTGGAGAATCAAGTCCAAATCCGTCAGCGAAACGGGCTCACGTTCTGGTCACGTCTACATTGATATTTGGCCGCCGTAGCCACTTCGTTCAAGTGCTTTTTCTTTGTGTCAGGCAAAGTTGCAGTTTGACGCCGCGCTTCGTGCAATCCGATGAATGCGGTTCTCTTTTACTCAACCACCCATGCGAAGCTTATTAAGCCGGTACGAATGAGAGTGTCAGAACTTGCCCAGCGGACCGGCGTGTCGGTCTATAGGCTTCGACATTATGAAGAGCTTGGGCTGATTCAAGCAGAGCGCAGCAGGTCGGGCTATCGAGATTTTGTCGACGGTACTGTGCGCGAGGTGATCTTTATTGCAATGAGCCGTGATCTCGGTTTCTCGCTGAAGGCCATTGGCGAGAGCTTGCCGCGCTACCGTGCCGGCACGCTCACCTTCGTCCAGATGGTTGACCTCATGCGCGGCCGAATCGCCGAAGTCGACCAGCAAGTTGAAACGTTGCGCACCGTGCGAAAGGAGCTGGTGTCGCACATTGCCTTGCTTGAAAGGCGCAATCGTGCGTCCGTCAAGTGCCAGGATGGCAAGACATTCTCCTTCTGGCCCGCCACACGATAGTCCAAGCGATAAGCCCAATCGTGGCAGCGGTGACTCCGATCGGCTTCGCGAACTGTCGCGATGATCCGGATCGGCCGTCGTGGCCCCCGCGTGTCGCGATTGGGCATGTACGCCGACGCCGGGCGCTTGGTTGGTTATGGCCACGATTCACACCCTGTTCACCTCAAGTCGATTTGAAGTGGAGCAGCTTAGTTACAACCCCCTGAAGGCAAGTTAAGGAAACCAACCATGGATGTCACGCACCAGACTGACAACGATCAGACGCCACTTCGGCGCGGCCGCGTTGAACACGCCGAAGCTTCCTCCGTCCGAGATCTCGAATTCCTGGCTTTCACGCTAGGCGAGGAGGAATACGGAATCGAAATCCAGAAGGTGCAGGAGCTGCGGGGCTACGACGCGGTGACGCGGATCGCGAACGCGCCGGAGTACATCAAGGGGGTGGTGAACCTGCGCGGGATCATCGTGCCGATCATCGACATGCGCATCAAGTTCTCGCTGGGCACGCCGAGCTA
>NZ_JBFTPS010000040.1:0-63081 GCF_056398605.1 Variovorax sp. 01T432 | reverse complement strand
CCTTTGGCTTTGGGCAGTGGACAAGGTCACCCCGTCGACCAGCGATTGGATTGGCGTCGCCGTGTGCTTCATTGGCATGGCCATCATCATGTTCGGGCCACGAGAAGCGGTCCGCTGAACCGACGTTGTGACCGGCTACAGTCGGCCAACACCAGACGTTCCCAACCGCCTGCCAATTCGCCCGTCAACGCCCAAGCATGACCATCGACGCTGACCTCAACATCGCGGAGATTCCCTACGATTCGGGAGCCATCAGGTTCCGCTACACGCGCTACTTGGCGCCGGACGGCGCCCGCTGGATTCGACACGGCCTATTCGTGGCGTACCACGAGAACGGCGTAGTGAGTTCTGAGGGAAGGTACATCGAGGGGATGGAACAAGGAATGTGGCGCGACTTCCATGCGAACGGTCAGTTGGCGTCGGAAGGCAGCTACCACGATGGCCAGGAGGTCGGGACTTGGCGCTTCTGGGGCCCTGACGGCAGCGAGCAGCCTTCGACGCAGCATAACCACTGACGGTCACTTCCGAAGCGCGTGCGCACTGACCGCACGGCGGGCAACAATCGGCCAGAAGAAGACGTTCCAGGCAAATGGCTAGTTGTGTCTGACGAGCCGTTACGATAGGTCTCCAACATTGGGAGGACGATGCAATCAGCAATCTTTGCCGTCGGCAACGAGCCGTATCTGCTATGGGAGCAGGACGTTGCAGAGAGAACACGGGACTTTTTGGACGGTTTGGACCCCGAGTTCTTCTCATATGTCCTCAAAGCGCACTTGAAGACGGACGACGAGAAGAGAGCGTCCGTCTCAATCCGCCTTGCCCTTCATCACGCAACGGAGACGATGTTCTCTCTCCTGTGTGCGCTGGTGCAGGCACCGGACTGTCCGTATGCTTGGATTTCGCGTTGTTCAAACACGGAACTGCGCGATGTCGTCAAGAGAATCAGCGAAGGGGACCATACTCTTCTGTCGAAATTTAAGCTCACGGGAATGGGTTGGGAGCCAATCGCCTCGCTGGTCTTCGAGACGTTCGAGCCGGGCACGGAGAGGCAACTCTCGGCCATTCGCGGGTCTTCCAAGCTCTGGAGCGGACTGGCCCGCGAGGTTGTAAGCGACGCGGTCATCGACGAGTACAACGCCACGAAGCACGGGTTCCGGACACGGGCAGGTGGCTTCAAGATTGAAATTGGACCGGTGACCACGCCCGACTTGCCTCCCGAGGAGGCCGAGATGACGCTCATAGGCGAGTCGAAATTCGGTGCGATGTTCTACAAAGTGGAGAAGTTGGACGTCAGGGGTGGTCGGCAAATCCGGTCGAGGGTGGTGGCGACGAACTGGGCGGTTCAGCGAGACATTCATCTCCTCCAACTGACGCAACACGCCATCAGCAACGCTGTGACTCGGCTCAAGATTGCCAATGGTGTAGCCCCGAGCAGTTGCGAGTTTCTGCTGCCGGACAACGAAGAGGACTTCTCTCGCCCATGGGCACACTCGCCAGGGGTAACCAGCATGTACCTCCCGTTCGGGGCGAATCCGGAGGCCCTTCCCGACCTCTCCAAGGATGAGTTGCTCCGGAGGCTGCGAGCTGCTCTAGGCGGCAATGTTCCGGCTCCCTTGTAGTACCAGCCGTTTCCCGCGGCCGAGAGCACTCACCGACCGGCGCTTGCCGGCCATGAGCGGCAATGAGCGGCCAATGAGCGGCCAATGTACATTCGCCCAGATTGGACCGCGTTGCTATGACAAGGACTAAATGTCGGACGACACAATAGAAAAGCTTTCGCTGTTGCTCTTGGGCTGGTTGCTCGGCTTACTCGCTCCGGTCATCGTTGACGGCATCAAGCGACGGCGCGAGAACAGGTTGGGCCGCGCGGCAATTCGCGTCGAGTTGCTCCAACTTCGTGAGCGGCTCATCGTTGCAGCCCATGGCGCAGAGGATTATCTTGGAACGCAGACCAAGGAGAAGATTCGGTGGACGTTGAAGCGCCTTCACGCTCGCGAAGAGGACAACATTCGCCCCGCGCTGGAGATGCGCGTCAATCTGCCGGACGCGGAGTTCAAAGCTGTAGCCGCCCATCTTGCAGGCCAGGGCAATCAGTCAATCAGGTTGCAGAACTACGGCACGCCACTTCTCGATGCGCGGGTCTCAGCCCTGTGGAGCTTTAGCACTGAAGCGCAGCGTGTCCTGCTGGAACTCAAGACAGAGATGGGCTTCCTTGACGATGCGGTGGCCCAATCGAGATACTTTAACGAATTGACCTTCAAGGACCTACCTTCGGTAAACCATCAAATCGCGGTACAGAGCGTGAAGGAGTACATCGCTACCTACGCTAGGCGGGCGCGAGGGGCGGTTGAATTGATTGACAAGTTCCTATAGCTGGTCTCGGTGCCTGCAAACCAACTTCGCACGTCGGCTCAACTCGGGGCTCGAAATTGACTGTCGCATCGAATGTCCGCATTTGCGGACCCTGAACTTCCGCAACGGGCCCAGAGCAGCTGTTCACGCTCGTGCCCGCCGCTGGCGCTACGCATGCGGCGGTTCACGCGGACGCCGTCACGACACGCCTGGCGCAGCGCCGGCGGGCTTGATGACGATGCGACGCCTGCTCGTGATGATCTCGCCAATGGCCGGATCCACGCTGATGAGCTTCTCGCCGCTCGGGAAGCTCTCGCCTACCGCGACGCGGCGTCCGCTCTTGAAGGTCACGACACCTGCCTGGACTTCGGACAATCCGGCTTCGTCCTTGGTGACGCGCTCGGTCGGCGCGTTCGCCCCGGGCGTTGGGACCGGTGCCGCCAGCTGCACCAATGGGTCCTTGCGCACGGGAATGTCGATCGGGGGCTTGGGCGGAGCCGCCGCTGTTCGGGGCTCAGCAGGCTGACGCTCGACGACCTTCTTCTGCTGCGCCTCTCTGGCAAGCTTCTGCTCCCGTTCGAGCTTGGCCAGGCGTTCGGCCTTGGCCTTGCGCTCAGCAGCTTCGGCGGCCTGTGCAGCTTCCCGGGCCTCCACGGCCTTCCGCTCCGCCTCAGTGGAGCCACGCGAAGCTGCCCCCGCGGGAGATGCCACTTTGGCGGGTGCCGCTGACACTGCCGGGGCGGGGACGGGCTGCGGAGCAGCGAGGGCTACCTCCGCTGTCGGGGCACGTACCTGCGCTACGGGTGGCGACGCCACCTGTTGCGCAACGGCTGGTCCCGGCACCGTCGCCTCCACCGGCGCGCCTTGCTGCGCCAAAGAGGATGGCCGCGAAGCGCTCACCCGCGGAGTCTCTTCGAGGGATGCAAGGGCATCGGCGTCGGCTCCGGGCTCTACGTGCCGCGTCAGCCGCTCGATCTGGTCCAGTCGCGCGGCATCGTCCTTGGCGGCTTGCAGCTGTTTCCAGAGGGGAACGCCGGCGGCAAGGACGCCGGTTCCCGTGCCGAGCAGAAATGCGGAGGCAAGCCAGGCCCAGGCCGTGAACCGCACTCGGTTGATTACGCTGATGGCCATTCAGCCCGCCCCCGCGCCCAGCATCGACTTGATAACGCTCGAATTCAGCTTGGCGCCCAGCGGAATGTTGAACAACGGCGCACGGATCACCGCATGAATGTCGGCGCCGTCTCCGATCTGGAGGTCCTCGCTTGCGATCAGCAGCGCACTGTCCTTGGCGGCCTTCGCCGGATCGCCCACCTTGCCAGCCACCTTGATTCGCTCGGCGGTCAGTCGCCCGGAGAACTCAGCGCCAGGGGCGATGATGACGGTTCCCTTCTTGCACTCGAGGGTGCCACGGAAGCTTCCATAAATGACCACGCCGCAGTTGAGCTCGAGAGTCCCCTGAAACACGGCTTTTGGAGGAATCACCATCCCGATCCCATGCTCCTCGATAGAGACGCGGAGGGTGGAGACCGCGGCCTCCGCATCGGGATGGGCCGAGGCGTGCGCGCTGAGCGAGGAAGTGTTCATTTGGCTGGCGAGGGTAGGTTGACGTCTTCGCGCACGAGCACGCTTGTCGTCGGCGTTCGGTAGATCCGGCGGACGGGGTCCGTCTGTAGAAGCACTTCTCCGCTGGGCAACGGCCTGCCAAGCTCGACGTGCAGCTGGCGAGAGGCGGCGCCCCCCAGCGCGATGGTCACCCCTTCGGCGTCGACGCCCACAACCTTCCACCCCGGCAGGGTGGCTGTCCTGCGTTGCTCTGCGGCTGAGGATGTGAGGTGGAGCTGAAGCAGCCAACCGAGTGTGAAGGCGAACACCGTACAGGCGACCGCGAGCATGACCACTGTTCGCATCCGAATCCGCGATGCCACGGAGTTCGCATTGAGCGCGGCTGTATCCGCGGAATCCGGCCCGAAGGTGATCCACGGGACTCCCTTCGCTGTGACCACCGGCCCCGCGAATCCGGGCAACTCGATCACGTCCGATCGGAGGAGTGCGCGCGTCCAGTCGGAGGCGGTCACGGCTTGACCGCGCGATGGCGGGCGCGTTCCGCCGCTGCGCGCAACGGCAGATGCGGAGGCCCGCCCGCCAGGAGATCCCGAGTTCAATGCTATTCCCCAAATTATTGGCGCGCAATCCGCAAGACAAGCACTGTTTTGCGGTTATCGTTTGTAGCGTAGTGCTCCTGCGGTCCATAATATCACCCGTTCAGACACTTCGGCAACGCCAGGCGTTGTTTAGTTGACCCATGAGTACACGGAAGAGACGTACCCGAGCGGGCAGACCTTCAGCCGACCAGGCCGAGCTCACCGCCCTCCTCCAAAGGCCTAGCGTCGAATCGGCCGAGGCCGCGCGCGCGACCTTCACCCTCGACGATGTGTCGGTGGCCGTGCGCTACTGGGGCGACGATCCTGCAGACAGGAGCGGCGCCAAGGTGAGCGGGGGGTTCGGCCCGAACGCCTGCCTAGCAATCGAGGTCCTCACGGTCATGGCGCGGTCGCACGAACAGACGGTCGCCTGTCCCAATACCTCCGAACTGGCTCAGATCGTCGGCGCCGCGCTTCGCGCTACCCAACGTGCGCCGCACGCGCCCATTGAGTCGGTGAACGATGCGATCGCCTGACCCGTACCTGCATCCCGAGGGTTCCGCCGACCCGACGGTCCCAGACTATTTCAACCGGCGCGCGGTGCTTCGTGGCATTGGAGGCCTTGGGCTCGGATCGGTCCTCCTTCTGCAAGAGCCCGGCGTCGTGTTCGCACAGGCCAGTGCCGCGGCCGCAGGCGCACTGCCTCCCGCTGCGCAGCGCGACGAGTTTTGGACGCGTGATCGCACGGTGTGGGTCCGACGCACATCCACTGGAGAAGTCATCAAGAGCACGTACTGGCGCCAAGGCCAGCTGGTCCAAAGTGAATACGAACGTTTGTGTTGGTTCGCACGAGATACGACCCTTGAACGCCTGATGCGAGAAGACAGCCCACACATCCGTCGAGCGCTCGACACGGGCCAGTTCACCAGGGAGCAGATCTCCCAGTGGACCATGATGAACCCGATCATCCTCGACGTGCACTACGCGATCTCGAGCTGGCTCGGGTGGTTCAACATGGCCCGGCCCATCGAGTGGACGAGTGCCTTCAGACACCCGATCACAAACAAGATCACCGAAGGCTCCGCGCGCGACAGCTGGCATGTGCGCGGCGGAGCGGTCGATGCCCGTATCCCCGGCGTTCCGATTGAACAATTCGGCCGCTTCGCGCAATGGCTCGGCGCCGGCGGCGTCGGGGTCTACGTGACCAAGGCCTTCACCCACACCGATTCGGGCCGCGTACGGAGCTGGCGGTCCTGACGCGTGGCGGGGGCCACCGAAAAACAAATTGCTGTTTGCCCCCCCGACTTCCAGCACGGGCCGCATGTCAGAGCGGATCAGGGAGGATCGGCTGGCCGTTTCCCGCAGCGCATCGTCCACCCGATTGAGGAGCCGCGCGATGCCATAGAGCTGTCGGTTTTCACTACACCCTGAATTTGTTGCACTTAGTTTGAACTCGCGCCCTCCGCGCGGCCTGCCTGCGGCGGCCGCCGGCCCGCCCGTAGCTGCTGCAGCCCGATCTGGCACGCCAGGCAGGGGAGGCAAGAGGGGAAGGAGGCGGGGCCGGCGATGGCGCGGCGGCCGCCACGCGCGCGGCCAGTGGGAGAGGCAGAATGCGGCAACCGCCGGAATCGGCCACAAGCGGACGCTCGAACATGGACCAGAATTCGAGCATCGGCTGTCCAGCGCGAGGGGTTCGAGGTGACGTATCTAGAGAAGATTTGGCAGGGAAGCGCGTTTGTCCAGCACCGAATCTTTGTTCTCGGCGAGTCATGGTACGGTGACTATTCGGACGAACTGGTCACCGATGACGGATACATCCGGGCCTACCTTGCCGGTGGCGTCGTCGATGCGTTGTACACACGAATCGCCAACGCGTGCCAGCTTTCGAGGCAGGATTTCTGGGATGGGGTCATGTTCACGAACTTTGTCCAACGCGTGGGAGCGACACGTGATTTTCGGCCGACGCGCCAACAGTACGATGCAGCTGGCGCTCGGCTCGCAGAGCTTCTAGACCAGCATCAGCCTCGCGGCGTATGGATATTGGGCATTGGTCAGGCCGAATACTCTGCTCCTATCGTGGAACGGGCCGGCATCCCATTCGAGGTGACGGCCCATCCGACAAGCTACGGGGTCAAGAGCGCGACGCTCTACGCCAGTTGGAACTCCCTACTCAAGAAGGCGCGAATCCAGGGGACTCCCGCGCATCGCCCCAATCGGCGGCCTCCCGAAGTACAACCCAATGCCGAGGGGAGGCCCAGTGCCGACAGGCCCAGGCCCGCAGTTGCAAGGAGGCAAGAGGTGACGATGAAACTTCGCGAGGGCTTTCATTCCCGTGACGCACAGCCAGACCAGCGCCTGTGGAAGAATCTTGGATATGGCGGCAAGACCTCGAGCGAGGATACTTGGAGGTATTGGCCGCAGTCGGGGGCCGGCCCTTGGACAATCGCTGCCCCATTGGGAGCCGCTGTATACACCCAGGACACCCTACGCCTGTACTACGAAGGCGAGCTCATCTACGAGGCGAAGGACGGCGAGGGGCAGTGGGACGTCACATGGCAAGCTCTCGCGCACTTCTACGGCGTCCTGGCGCGAAGGGTTGCCAAGGGAATTCAGTTGAGCGACGAACCGAGCGGCGCATGACGGCCAGAAGAAGCCGACCTTCGGCGTCGCCGTCCAGTTTGCTAGTAGGTGAGCTGGACCGAGTACTTCCAGTCGCCGTCTTCCTCCAGCCTGACGGAGTACGACGCGGAGCGCCAAATGGTCTCGCGCTCACGGAAGAGGTCGGCGAGCGCGTAGAGGCTCGCATAGATTTCCTCGGTTGGGCTAACAGGCTCCGGCTGCCCGTCTGGAGACGTGATGATGATGGTCATCCGCTCCTGCGGGCCTTTCTGTTCCCGGTCGGCGACAAGGCTGGCCAACTTCCACCATTCCGGGGTCGCAGCAATAAGGGCATTCGCTACCGCCATGTCGAGCGGAGCTTGTCTTTCGAGCCAATGGTCCATCTATGATTCCAACGAGCCGTGTCGACTCAGAAGTTAGCATGCCGCCGGCGGCAGTCCGCCAGAAGCAGCCCTTCGCACGTACGGCAGAATTCGTCCAAACCGCAGCACCGCTCGCGTCGGACTAACAAGGAGCATCGCATCGTGCCACTGCAGAATCGCGTGAATCCGATAGGTCGCCTGTATGCGAATCCGTCCCGAGCAGGCACCCTCATGGGCAACAGGGGTCGACTGCACAACAAGGACCAGACCCTCAGGACCGAATGGGGCTCGGAGCACCGCTGGATTTACTGCACGACCGACGTCGTGTTCGGGAAGCGCGTTCCCATGGACCCGACGCTCAACTCCTACACCGAGCTCTTCTTTCTCGACACCCCCACTGCTCTGGCCGCGGGTCACCGACCGTGTGCGCAATGCAAGCGAGAAGAGCATCTTGCTTTCAAGAGCTTCTGGCTCGCCGCGGGCTTGAGCGAAGGAAGGGACAACCCGATTGTTGTCATTGATGCTGAGCTCAACAAAGAGCGAGGGGCGGCCCTGAGGTGCAGGCCGGAGAAGCTTGCGAACCTCCCCGCTGGCGCGATGGTTCGCTTGCCAGGAGAAAATGCGTTCTTCCTTGTCACCCCTGAGAACCGGCTGCTTCGGTGGTCCTTCGAGGGCTACACGGCTGGCCCCGAGGTGTCGACCGACCAAGACGTCGAAGTCGTGACTCCACCAAGTATGGTCAAGGTGCTGGCAGCAGGGTTCGCGGCTAAGCCGCATCCCAGCGCGCAGGACCTGATGAGCGTGTAGCCTTGCTCCGTTCGGCGTTCGGTTGTCAACAGCGGCAGGCGGCCAGCAGCGGTCACTCGCCGCCATCCTCCAGTTCACCGAGAACAACGCACCGACACAGCGGCCTCATTCTTCTTGAGGAGGCTTCCTTCCGCCTACGCTGTCAGACATGAAGCGCAGTTCTCTTCTTGACATGGAACGCCGGCTTGTCGCGGTGGTCCGTTCGTCGGACGAGTTGATGGCAGCACTCAGAGCCGTCCGCTCTCTTGGGCTGGCTTCCTGATGCATAGGCGCCGGGGCCGTGCGTCCTTGGTCTGGGATGCCTTGCACGGCTTTGGGCGACCTTCGGTGCTTGAAGACGTCAAGAATTACTCAAGCTGCGCAAGACTAGTGTAGTGCGCTCGAAATAGTTGAACTTAATTTATGCGGCACACTCCGACCTGGACGGAGGTCGAGATGCGCATTGCCCCAAGGATCGAACTGGATGCTGCTGTTCAACGAGAGTTGACTGCCTTGGCGCGGCGAGGCCGTGTCGAGGCTCGGGTGCAGCAAAGGGCCAAGATCGTATTGCTGGCCGCTCAGGGCTGGCAGAACAAGGACATCGCCGCCGAGGTCGATTTGGATCGACGCCAGGTGGCCTTGTGGCGCCAGCGCTTCCTGGAAGGCGGGGTGGAGGCCCTGATGCACGACGCGCCGCGCCCCGGGCGTACCCCCAGCGTGACCACCGCCGAGTTTGAATCGAGCATCGTGGACAAGACGCTTCACGACAAGCCCATCGCGGCCACGCACTGGAGCACGCGCACGCTGGCCGCGCAGCTCGGGGTGGGGCCGACGACGATTCGCCGCGTCTGGCAGCGCAATGGCCTGAAGCCGCATCGGCAGAGCAGCTTCAAGCTCTCGCGCGACCCGCGCTTCGAGGACAAGCTGCTGGATGTCGTGGGGCTGTATCTGAACCCGCCCGAGCGCGCCCTGGTGCTCAGCTGCGACGAGAAGAGCCAGATTCAGGCGCTCAACCGCACCCAGCCGGGCTTGCCGATGAAGAAAGGCCGCGCCGGCACTGTCACGCACGACTACAAGCGCCATGGCACGACCACGCTGTTCGCCGCCTTGAACACCCTGGACGGCACAGTGATCTCGATGTGTCAGCAGCAGCACCGGCACGTGGAGTGGCTGCAGTTCCTGCGCCTGATCCAGCGCAAGACGCCCAGGCACCTGCAGTTGCACCTGATCGTGGACAACTACGGCACGCACACCCACCCGGAGGTTCAAGCCTGGCTGGTCAAGCACCCGCGCTTCGTCATGCATTTCACRCCGACGAGCGCGTCGTGGCTCAACATGGTCGAACGCTTCTTCCGCGACATCTCGGAGAACCGCATCCGGCGCGACAGCTTCACCAGCGTGCCTGAACTGGAATTGGCCATCGATTTGTACGTGGCCCACCACAACGCCAATCCCAAACCCTTCATCTGGACCAAGAGCGCCTCCGACATCCTGGCCAAGGTCACGCGAGCCAAGGCCGCGCTGGCAAGGAGTACAAGATAAGTACATATATGAGTGGCGCACTACACTAGCTCGTCACCAGGCGGTGTGCGGCGGAGCCAACGTAAAGCGCAGCCCGAGCGTGCTAGCGTGAAGTCCGTCACGTATGCTCGTGCGGCGTCGACAGCACAATGCGCGAGCGCCTCCCGAATAAGCGCAGCTCCACAACAAGCAGATAAGGCAATGGCAATCACGCTCACTCGACGAGAAATCGACTCGACGATGCCCAAGATTAAAGAGGGCCTCCAGCAGTACGCTTGGCTGCAGGGCGAAGTCGCCAATGGGGGAGCCTTCCCCGCGGACCCTGATTTTCAGAGGCGGTTCAACCACTTCTATCGTGTCCGTCGAGGCGACCCGTGGCGCGAAGCGTTTTACGACCTCATGGACCGGGCCAGGGGGGAGGAGCTGACGTTCAGCGACATTCTCGACGAGCTTCAGCGGTCAACCGGGCGGCTGGAGGGCTCCTTTGCGAGCAAGCTCTACGCGACACTCGAGCCGTCCGCCCCAGTCATCGACTCCAAGGTGCTGGGAAAGCTGCGCCTGCGCCTGCCGCACGCGGGGCACTCGGACAGGCATACGGCTGTCTGTGATTTGCACACCCACCTCGGTCAGCTATTCGACGCGTTTCTCAAGACAGCAGACGGCGCGTATCTTGTCCGCAAGTTCGACCAGACGTATCCCAAGGAGAAGTCCAAGGTGACCGCCGAGAAGAAGCTGGACCTTGTGCTCTGGAAAGCGGAGTAGAACTTGGCAACACAGTCCCCGAGGGAGCGCCCATGAAGTTCTGCCCGCACTGCGGCATGAAATTGGACTCGCAGGGCAGTCGGTTCTGCCAGGAGTGCGGCAAGGAGCTTCGCGCCCCCTCGCAGGAGCCGCCCCAGCAGCCTGACAACCCCGCCGTCGAAACCGGCTTTCCGCGCGTGACGGAAGAACCGGTTCTTTCGACTGCGCCGCCACTGACCTTCAGTGAGAAGTTCGCGGCAGCATTGCTTCCCGTCTCTGTGCCGACGACTGGACCCATGTCACCTTGGTTCTGGGTCGGTTGCGTGGTTCTGGCCCTTTCCTTCTGGTCCTGGTTGTGGCCTGCATTCGGCGGCTATCCGACGCGAGGCAGTGGGTCGGTAGGGCTGGGCATCGTGGTCGTTGTCGGCTACATGAGCGCCTACCTGTTTCGTCGCTCGGGTCGTCGCCGCAACATTGGCTTTGCGTTCGGCGTTGTCATGAGCCTGATGGTGCTTTGGTGCCTGCGGGTGTCCTTGGGCGGTGCGTTCCTGATGGGGGTCGTTCCGGGCTCATCGACGGTTCCGAGCCCGACCAGCGGTGAGCAGGTTCTCCGCGACCCCAAGGGCTGGACGGAGGAGAGCACGGGTTCCGCGGAGATTGGCCCGTGGCTCAAGGCGTCGCCGAATGGTACGCGCTTCTACCGCGATATCGGGGGCATCATCTACCGCCTGTACCCACCAGGCGTGAAGCCAGACGCTGCGCCCGCCAATCCGTTTGACTTCACCGACAGTACCCCGGAACCCCTTGCCCGTTAAGCCTTAGAGAAAAAGCCGGACACCATGAGAGGTGCCCGGCTTTGGAGAAGTAGTCTGGTCCTCTAGCGGGGCTAGGAGGCAAAGGTGGCCTTGAGGGTACTCAAGCGGATGCCGGCGTTGCGCTGCGCTTGATGTCGCTGCGCGATGCTGGGGGGCATGTCATTTCCAAGGAATCCCCAGAGCAAAAGGCCGCGTGCTGACACCTACGGCGACGTGCGTTCGGCAACAATTAACTGCCAGGCGCCGCTCTTCTGCTCTACGCACGGCTGACTGCGAGGTCGTGTGGCACAGTTGCGCGTTAAAGCGGTCGTTCGCGGCGCGCACCTTATTCTGAGCACAGGCAGACTGCCCAATGCATCGCACAGGGACTCGCGGCTGTTGAAAATCAGCTCGAGGAAATCCCCGCTCCAAGACTACAAGCAGGCAGCGCACTCACAACACCTGCTCGTTAACTCAACCATGCTGCACGAATGCGCCTCGTGTCCGCGGGTGCAGGATGCGCTATTGAGCGGCCATTGAGCTTTGCACTCCCTCCGTCGCTCTGGCGGAGCGGTCGGTCGACCCATCTCAGAAATCGCCAGCTAGCAGCGTTCGCGTGCACACGCACACCTTCTCGTCTGCTGGTGGCACACAACCCACCTTGTGAGGCTTGGAATGACACAATGAGTTTTTTGACCAACGGTTCATCGAGGCCATGATTCTTGAAGCAGGTTCGCTTATCTACAAGTCAGTTGACCCGAAGTACTATCGACCGGGCGAAGAGTTCGACACATCGACCTACAACTACGGCCTAGCCGTCACGCGCCGTTCCGGCCGAGAGCGCGCAGAGTTTGACCAGTTCATGAGTACCTCCAGAGCCACGAGACAAAAGCTGGGCAATTTCCTGACGCCAGCGCTATCACGGGTTGGAACGGGCCTGGAAGGCCGAAGGTACGGAGCTGCGTTTCGAGAGCATTTTCTAGAACGGGTGCGAGCAGAAGTCAGCCCTACGGCGCCGCGCCGAAGAGATGCTGTCTTTTTTGGCATGGAGAAGTCGGACGTAGAAAGGTTCTGTGAACTTGCCTCACCAAAGAACTGGGTATTGGTGACCGTGGAAGTGGTGCACTGCGACGCGATGTTCCTGGGGGACATGGCGCTGCTGGACGAGTTCGAGGTCTTTCAGCACGACTACACGCAAGCTCGATACATTGCTGAGCGCTATTGGCGTGGCGAGCGTGTTCAAGACCCGTGCCTTGAGTTGCTCGCACAAGGTCGTTTCAAGTGGGGCCGCTTGGTCTAGAGGGCCGAAGGGCCCTTTTGAGAGGGCCTGGCATATCTGCTCGGGGACCGATGCTACGCGGCGGACATGGAACTGAGTTCCGTGGGCGGGCACGCCGCCAGGGCAGTCGCTTAGTGCCATGTGCCATAGGTCTCGAATGCTTCCACCGAATGGCCAAGTATGCCGCGCCGGCGTCACGGGTCGTGTGACACAGTTCGGCCAGAAGCAATGACCACGAGGGCACGCAGCGAATGACCGCTTTCCGCTGAGTACGATGACCGCTTTGGGCCCAACACGGCTGTTCGCGACCCGGCCGCCGGTGGCGCGTGACCCCTCGCGCGGACGGGAAGATTCAATGTAGGGTGAAAACCCACCGGGAAATGCAAACTATGCTGAAGAACCAGTTCAACGTAGGTTGGTAGATTTGTACGCAAGGCCTTGATGTGCATGGGCCACCCAGGTTCAGCCCTGGTCGCCCATCGACAAGAGCTTTCAGCTACTGGAAGAACGCCCCTGGGCCCGCCATAGTCCGCTCTGGGCTTAAGTTCCGCAGGAGCAAACATGGCGACCGAGGACTTTGCTTTACCGCTCTCGATCTTCAGCTGTTTGTAGTCAGCGGGTTCGTAGGGCACAACGAACCAGCGAATCATTGAACAGCTGTACACCCTCGTAGTGGCCATCGGGCCAACGAACGTTGCTCCAATGGCACGTTGTCGTCCAGCCAGGTGTAGGTCACCATCCAGTTGCCTTCGGGCGGGGTGGGCACAGGAGATAGACCCCTCGGACATAAAGACGGCGCTGCCAGTGGAGATCGATCTCCATCAACCAAAGACCGGAACCACGAACCAGAACGGGTCAATCAAGGCCAAATTGCGAATGGTTGCCAGCGGCTGGGAGTAGGCTGCGTCGCGGCGCCGGCGGCTCGCCCTGCCTGAAAACATCCGTCACGATCCGTTGGTTCGCCCATAACATTGCGTCATCGCGCCCGCATCCCGCGCGGGCTGCATCGACAAGCGAGCCTCCCATGACCCCACCATCCGCCACCGAGATCGCCGTCGTCCGCCTGGGTGAAGGCGACACGGCCCAGTTCGCCATTGGCGCCCTCCCCCGCGCCGGGCGCCTGCCGTTCACCAAGGTGGAGGTACACGCGACGCATCTGACCGTGACCGGCCGCGACGGCGCCACCGAAGAACTGGGTTCGGACGCCGAGCCGCTCGCCCCGGAAGTGATCGAACAACTGTTGTCCCCCGAGGGCCTGGTCTTCGCTGAGCTCGACCAAGACACTGGCGTGCCCCTGGCCATCGAACGCATGAAGGGTTGAGGGCCGGCAGTGATGGAAACAAGCATTTTTGGCGGCACACCGCCAGCAGTCGAAGTCGAGGTCCGCGGCAAGAGCCCCAAGCTAATGCGGGCGGCAGCACTCTTCGCCACAGGCCTGGCTGCTACCGCGGCGATGATGGGGCCTGGAGCCCACAGGATCGGGGAGGTCATCGCTGAGATGGCGTCCCGCAGCGAACAGGCCAAGCAGGCTGCGCCGGCGGCGACCGCTCCAGGCTCATCGCCGACGGCTGCAACCGATGCGGCAGTAGCGCCGGCTCCCGCGTTCACGGTGACTGAGACGGATCGCGCCCGCGTGTTGATCCTCAGCAGGCCCGTGCCATCGGACACAAAGGCCGCGGCCGAGATGAGCCGCTCCATCTCAATCCCGAAGGATACGAAGGTCGAACTGCCATCGGCCGAGCAAACGAAGGTGCTCGAGTACGGGCAGTTCGCCCCTATCGCCGCCCGCGTCTACAACAACGCCACCAAGCAGAAGGAGACCCATTGGACCTTGCACCCTTGGGACGTCGCGCGGCTGGCTGACCAGGCGTCGGCCGAGCTGTATCAGGAACGCCGCATCCGCGTGGAACCTCGACTCATCGCTGGTGCCTACTACACCGAGAGCAGCGGCGTCGTGCAAGTCGGCTTCGATCGCAAGGGCGTGGAGCTGCTCAACCAGGGCATGAGCACTGCGGCCGTCGTCGAGAGCGGTGCCAAGGCCAGCTTTGGCCTCTTTCAGATCGATCAACAGCACCCCGGCGCCACGGACCTGGATCCGGTACGCGGCGCCAAGAAGGCCGCCGAGTTCTTGGCCGAAGGCCAGGAGAATCTGAAGCGCTACCCGCAGCTAGGGATGATCGCGGTCTCCGCCACCTACAACGCCAGCAGCAGCCTGCGCGCGAAAATCTTCGCCGGCGCCGAGCTGAATCCGCGCGAGCTCGAGTCCTTCGAAGGCGTGCGCGATCACGCCGCAAGCATGGCCTACGGTGCCGCGCTCTACGACATCGCGCATCGGACATACCAGCAGCACCTGGCGCAGGCGCACAAGATGGGCGTCCCGGTTGCCGTCGCGGCAAACACCGCGAAGCGCGCCGATCCTCTGAAGGAAGAACGCGTCGACGCGATCTTCGCTTTGACGGGGCGCAAGCTGGAGAACCCGGTGGCAACGGCCACGCCGCCGGCGACCGTGGCCCCCACCGTACCGACCGCACTCGTCGTCGCCGCGGTAAGCCCGTCGACGATGTCGCCAGAGCGGGTTGCCGCTTCGGCTGTCGCCGCACCCGACACAGGACCCAACAGCGCTACACCGGCCAAACCGTCGCTGCGAGAGGCCGTCAAGGCGGCGGCGCCCCCCGGGCAAATTCATCAGAAGGCCGCTCCGGCTAACCACGGTGCGGGCGCGGCGCCTTCACCGCGCGAATATGGCGCCGTGCAGCCCGTCGATCAATTCATCCTCGGGACCGCCTCAAGGTCGGACGCACGCACCCCAACCCCTGAACGCGCAATCGTCGTCTCGCCCCAGGGGCCATCAGCAGCGCGCACAAGGGCGGCACTGGACGCCTCGGTCAGCGAGTGGAAGAACGGCGCGGCATCCCTGCTCGGCAGAGTCGCCGCCTTCCATGAACAGCGCACGCGCGAAATGGCGCAACAGCGCGAAGCCCCTTAGGCCGGAAGCGATTCGCCTCTCGGCGGCGGTAGGTCGTCAGGCGCGATTGTTGCGAAGATTGTTTCGCGGCGAAACAATGAGCGAAACAATGACCCGTGATCGGAGGGCTACCCAGAAACCCGGACCAGCTTGAATTGCGGGGATTGCTCACCGCGCACCGAGGTCTGGATGGCCGCCACCTTGCCCGGGACCACCGACCCGAGCACTTCCTTGTCGATGCGCATCTTCCGCACGGTGCCGTCGAAATAGAGCGAATCCAGGCCCAGCAGAATCTTGGTTCCGCAGTTGGCCAGAAAGTCCTCCGAGAAGTGCGTCGGACTTTGGCTCGCCGCGATCAGCGCGATGCCGAACTTGCGAGCCTCCTTGGCCAGTCTGTCGAGTATGTTGGTGTCCTTGTCGGCGAAGAACTGGTGCGCCTCGTCGACCACGATCACGTCGCGCAGCTCCGCGGCGCCCTTGACGATCCCTCGTTCGCGCGCGTGCTCGAAGATCTCGGTCAGCCGAGTCCAGACGAACATCTTCTGCTCGGTGCCAGAGAGCGCGGTAAGGTTGTATCGCCACACCGGCGCCGTGTCATCGAAGGGCGGCTCGGCGCTGCGATAGATCCCGCTGGCGACGATGGTCTCCAGGCGGTTGACGATCGACCGCATCGTGTCGAGGGTGTCGTAGCGGATGAGGGCATCGAGTTCCTTGCCGGTCGCGATGCCCGCGACGTACTCGCTGAACGACTCCATCACGCCGTCCGCCCCCTGCTCAACTTCCTTGCGGGCTTCTTCAACATCCTCGCCATTGCCCAGTCCTGCGCCGAACTTGCGGGCCTTCGCCTGCCAAGAGACCACGCGCTTGTTGTGCTCCTCGAGCAGCCGCGTCGCCTTCGTCCCGCCGCCGGTGGTCAACGAGCGGAGGCGAGTCTTGGCGAACGCGGCTGCGTCAGCGAGGGATGGATAGTGTTTGCCAAAGCGCTTCCTGGGGTAACGCTCGAGCGGACCTTCGTGGCGATCGGTCCACCAACAACGCGCGTCACGATCGAACTGCAGCGCGAGTCCGGCCGCGCGTGCCGCATCCTTCGCGCCGTCCTTCGATTCGAATGGGATCTCCAGGTAGATGCGCCCTTCGCCCGGCGGCGTCTCGCCCGGCTCTTCATGCCAGGTCGAGGCATCGTCGGCCCGGAATCCATGCTGCGCGAAGAGATCCTGGAGCAAGTTGCGCAGCGATGCCACCTGCCGATCGCCCATCGGTGTGCGGCTGGCGTCGTTCACCATCTCGATGAACGCCTGGATCCTCTTGCGCACGCCGCCGTAGTGCGGATTCGATGAGAGCTTGAGCGGGTTGATGCCGTAGGGCGTCGACTCCGAAAAGATGACGGTCGACGCATCGTCCAACTCCAGGTCGCCGTGCACGTCCATCAGGTGAACGCGCACGTTGCGCTGCGCTCGAATGATCTGGCGGACGATTCTGCGCAGCGTAAACGTCTTCCCGCTGCCCGACTTGCCGGCGAGCAACATGTGGCCGTTGACCGCGTCGGCCTCCGACCAGGCCACCGGGACCTGCTGCCCGCGCTGGAGCAGCGGGTCATCGAACCCGAAGATGATCCGCATCGCGCTTGGAGACCCGGCAGCCGCCGCAACGGGCGTCAGCGGCCTCGAAGTCAGTTCGACATCGGAAATCGCCACGGAGAATGCGCGACCTAGTATTTCGAGGTCGGCCCGGCGCCGATTTCGGGTGCGACGCGATCGCTCCGAGCCTCGTCAAGCATGAGTGCGAGGTGTCCGCGCGTCTGCGGCACCGACAGGCCCTGGTTGGGATCGGTGAGCAAGAGGCGCTGGGCCATCTCGGGGTCGCTCGCGAAGAACTCCTGCCGGTCGTCGATCACCACGATCTCGGCGAGCGTGACCTCGGGAACGTGCGCCTCCCGACGCGCCTCATTGATCCAATCGAGCGATTGCCGGATGAACTCGGGGGCGGGGGCGTTCATATCCACGAAGTAGGACGAAGGCTGGAGCACCCGATCATGGAGATCGCCAAGCAGACTGGCCAGGGTCGCCTGGCCGAACTTCCTGCGCCAGGTCGAATGCACGAGGATTGCCACGTCGGGCCGATCCGCCAGCACGTCGGCCAGGTGGTCAAGCCACACCAGCCGCCGTTGAGCCTTCATCTGCACCGCCAGGAGCGGTCCGCTCACAGGGCCGTCGGCAATGTGGATCGCGTCCGACGCGCGATGAAGAACGCCGTCGAAGTCCAGGCAGAGGATCGTTTGGCAGGATAACTGGAGCGGCGGCATGAGCATCTTTATTCGTTCGCTGGATTGCACCGAGACGGACGTATTGTCGTCACATCTGCCCTACTTCGAGCGGAAGATTTCTCCCCAGCCCCGATTTTCGACGGGCCGTCACCCGATTCGGGAGCACGAGGGTCAGCCAAAATGCTTCGTTCAGCCGGTATTGTTGCGCCGATTGTTCCCCAACGAAACAATACGCGAAACAATCGCACGCAAACCCGTTCTACTTCCGTAGCATGACTCTTTCCCAAATGAAAGAGGCGCCTCGATCCCGGCGGAATGCACATGGACCTGAATCTGATCACCGACCCGCATAAACGCGAACTGGCCTTCCACATCGGCATGGCAGGGACGCAGGAAGGCATCACGATCGGCGCGCTGATGGAGAAGTGCTCGACGGTTCAGGATGTCGCTTCGGGTATCGAGCGCACCGCCGTCTGGCGCCGCCTGAAGCAGCTCGCTCAGGAAGGACTGGTGCAACTGATCGACGCCGGCAGCCGCCGCAGTGCCTTCTACATCCCCACGGACGGTCTGCGACGCGCTGCGCTCCACATGCACTTCGAGTCTCAGTCGTCGAATCGGCAGCGCGTAGCGTACGACCACGACCTCCTGGACAGCTACATCCCGAATACGAGCCATTACCTGCGAGGAAGTGAACTGGCCGCTCTGCACGCCGCGTGCGCGCCGGGAAGCTGGGAGCGCGGCCCGCGACAGGACCGTGAGATGCGGCGCTTCATGAGCGACCTCTCCTACGCTTCCAGCCGCCTGGAGGGCGTCGACTACGGACACCTGGCCACGAAGAACTTCTTCGAAGAGGACTCGCCCATCACCAACCTCGCGCCGCGAGACCGGAAGGTACTGATGAACCATCTCCAGGCGGCCAAGTTCATCGTCGAAGGCATCCACCATCCGAGTCGCGAGGGCGATGTCGGGATCACCGAACACGACATCCGAAGCGTACATGCCATCTTGTCCAGCGGCCTGCTTACAAACCCGATGCGCCAGGGCGCCATGCGTGCCACCGCGGTACGGATCGGCGATAGCAGCTACATCCCGCCCACCATTCCGGCCGAGGTGAAGCGCCTCTTCAGCGTGGTCGTGCAGAAGGCCGCACAGGTGGCCGATCCGTACGAGCAATCCCTGTTCCTGCTAGTGCACCTGCCCTATCTCCAGCCCTTCGATGACTGCAACAAGCGGGTCGCACGGCTCAGCACGAACATTCCGCTCCTGCGAAATGGCATCCTGCCAATCAGCTGGCTGGACGTTAACAAAGACGAGATGGAGCTCGGGCTCGCAGCAGTCTACGAGCAGCAAGACCCGCGGATCCTCGCGGAGGTGTACGTCCAGGCCTGCCACCGCTCATTCGAGAGCTTTTCGATCACCCAGTCCGAGCGCGACCCGGATGGCATCGACCTGCGCTACGACAACGAGCTGCGCCTGGCCGTGCGTCACCGGGTTCTTGAAGGTGGCGACGTCAACGCGCCTGCAAGCATCGACCTGGCCGATTCGGCCGAGTTCATCGACCGGGTCACCCAGATCGTGAACGCTTGCATCCAGAACCCCTTTGTTGGGGCTGCATATGGCCTTCGGGATGCAGACATTGAGCGCTTCGTTCAGCGTCCTGAATCGGAGGTCGAGCAAGCCGGCGAAGGGACTCGCCCGGTGGCATAGGGGAGCCGCCCCGACCTTGCGCCGAGGGGGCGTTCACTCAATGAACCGGGCCTGCTTCAAGCTTCATGGCGCGGCCATCGCCCTGTACCGCCTGTACTCGTTGGCGGCGGCCTTATCCCTCAGGTCTGACCGAAGCTGGGCGAGCACCCTGTCTTCCTTTTCCCTTGACGCGCGAAGACGCTGAGCGTCGGCGACATAGCTCGAGCAGTCGGCCTTCGGAATCACGCCGATGTTCGGTCCGCGCTCCGTGATCATCCTCTCGATCTCGGTCGCGGAGACGTTGCTGCCCGGCTGCACGAGCGAGTCCACGTAGTAGGCCGACGCCTTGATGAAAGCGATTGCCGCGGCCTGGGGGGCGCACTGAGCAACCGAACTGCGCAGGTTGGCCTCGAGCTGCACGAGCTTGTCGAGATCCATGCGAGCGCCGCCGTCTGCCGCAGCAGCTGTGATGCCGAAGGCGGCCAGTAACGTGCCCGCGACGATAGCCCCCACCTTATTCACGGTTGCGTTCATTCTCACGAAGGCTTGCATCAGTTGCCACTTTCATTGCCAGCCGGGCGCCGACCTGCCATTCAGTGCGACGCGACGTATAGCTCGTGCGGCGAGGGATCCGGCCTCGCGAACACCTGCCGCATTCGGGACGCTTCTTCGGCGGGGCCGCGGCCGAACATCCGCTTGAACTCACGACTGAACTGGGACGCACTCTCGTATCCCACCTGGGCACTCGCGAGAGAAGCGGTCACCTCATTCCTGACCATGATCAGCCTGGCTTGGTGAAGGCGCGTCGCCTTGAGGTACTGGATGGGCGATGTCGCTGCGACCGCCTTGAAATGCGCGTGAAAGGAGCTAGGGCTCATGCCCGCCTCTTCCGCCAGCTGGCCTATGTCAAGCTTTTGGTCGAAGTTCGCATGAATCGTCCGAATCGCCTTCGCGATCTTGGCGAACTGACCTTGCCGAGTCAGCGCAGCCCTCATCGAACTTCCTTGCTCGCCAGTGAGAATGCGGAAATAGAGTTCGCGCACCAGGTAAGGACCGAGGATTGTGGACTCCAGCGTGGAATTCATCGCCTCGAGAAACCGCAGAACGGTATGCGCTACACGCTCATCCATGGGCGTGGACATCAACCCCTTCGGGGCCGCTTCCTCGGCAGCCCCGTACTCGTCGAGCTTCATCATGAGTTCCGCGACAACCTTGAAGTCGAGTCGAAAGTAGATCGCGAACAAGGGCTCTTCTGCCGAGGCGTCCGTGTCCATCGAAAAAGGCACGGGAACCGAGACGGCCAAATAGTGCTGCGCATCGTAGAGATAGACCTCGTCGCCCAAGAACCCGCGTTTCCGGCCTTGCAGAACAATGACGAGGCCTGGTTCGTACAATACCGGTGCCCTGCTCAGTGCGCGATCGGATCTGAGAATGCGGACATCGGGCAGCAGCGTCAGGTTGTAGCCTTCAACAGGCGCCAGCGGCTTCACCAGATTGATCATCTGCCTCTGCACGGCCTCGACCGGTAGCGATGTGGATTGCATATGGAAGTCGTTTCGTTTGTGCATCTATTCGGCCACATCGCGCGCGGCGGTCCGATCGCTTCGTAGTTATTGGCAAGCTATATGTGCGACTCGGCATATTCCTTTGCTGGTTCGATCTCTACGATCAGGCTTCCACCATCAAAAGAGCCGACCATGACCCAATTTCAACCTAAAACGTTCCTCATTACGGGCGTCAGCTCCGGATTTGGACGAGCGTTTGCGGCAGCAGCACTCGCAGACGGGCATACAGTGTTCGGGACCGTAAGAACGGACGGCAGCAAGGCTGCGTTCGAGAGCACTGCGTCGGGACGTGCACGCGCCGTCGTGCTCGACGTAACAAATTTCGACGCGATCAACACCACGATTCCCAAGCTCGTGGAAGAGCACGGCCAGATCGATGTCCTGGTCAACAACGCTGGTTATGGTCACGAGGGGACGCTCGAAGAGTCCGACCTCTCGGAGATGCAGCGCCAGTTCGACGTCAACGTCTTCGGCGCGGTGGCAATGATCAAGGCCGTGCTGCCGTCGATGCGTACCCGTCGCTCGGGACACATCATCAACATCACTTCGATGGGCGGCTTCATCACAATGCCCGGTATTGCCTACTACTGCGGGAGCAAGTTTGCGCTCGAAGGAATCTCCGAAGTACTTGGAAAGGAAGTCGCCGGGTTCGGGATCAAGGTGACCGCGGTTGCGCCTGGCTCCTTCAGAACGGATTGGGCCGGCCGCTCGATGGTGCGCTCCGATCGAACAATTGAAGACTATGACTCGTTGTTCGACCCGATCCGGCAGGCAAGGCAGACGAAGAGCGGTGCACAAGCCGGCGACCCTGCGAAAGCGGCCCAGGCCCTCCTGGCAATCGTCGCGCATCCTGGTCCTCCGGCACATCTGCTGCTGGGCAGAGACGCGCTCGAACTTGTAAGGTCCAAGCTCAAAGCCATGACCAGCGAGATCGACGCATGGGAAACTCTGACAAGGTCAACAGATTATGAGTAAGCCCGACACGGCCGTAGTCGGACGACGTGGCCCATGCGGCTCGTGTTGAGCACGCATTCATTCCGGCTCAATCTTTGCCGCTTTGATCACCCTGCTCCACTTCCTGGCTTCCACTGCTTGAAACTGAACCAATTCCTCGGCGGTGGTGGTCCACGGGTCTGTACCCGTATTGTCAAAGAACGCCTTGGCGTGCGGGCTGTGTACCGCATCGACGAGCAATTGGCGCAAACGAGCAGTCACCACGGCCGACGTCTTCGCGGGCGCATAGGCTGCGAACCAGTACCCGATGTCGTAGCCCTTGACCCCCGCTTCGTCAAGCGTGGGTACCTTGGGCAAGACGTTCAGTCGTCGCTGGGTCGAGGCGCCCAGCGCGCGCAGTTTTCCCGACTCGATCTGCGGTATGCCTGTGACCGTGTCGATCACCATGAGGTCAATCTGGCCACCGAGTAGGTCGGTCAGGGCCTGCGGATTGCTTTTGTATGGCACATAGAGAATGTCCGTCTGGCTGAGTTGCTTGAGCATCTCCCCAGCGATGCGACTTGACGAATTGCCTGCGCCGAACGACAGCTTGCCGGGTTGGGAGCGCGCCTTGTCAACTACATCGGCCACGGACCTGTAGGGAGAGGCAGCGGGCACGACCAGCACCTGTCCGCCGCGACCCAACGCGGTCAGTGGTGCGAAATCAGCCACTGGGTCATACGGGAGCTTGCGGTAGAGGTAGGGGTTGGCAACTTGCGTCGTATTGGTGGTAATCAGGACGGTATAGCCGTCCGCTGCGGCACGCGCAGCAGCTTGCGCCGCGATGAGCCCACCTGCACCGCCGCGGTTGTCAACGATGACTGGCTGCCCCGTCTTTTCCGTGATGCCAACGCCGAGCGCACGTGCCAACTGGTCAGTAGCGCTGCCGGCCGCAAACGGCACGATAAACGTGACGGGCTTCTCGGGAAAGCGTACCGACTGAGCCGCAGCAATTGCGGAGAATCCTATACTCGCCAGAGCGATGGCGACCCTTCGATGGATCTTCATGATTGTCTCCTTTGTAGACTTGATACAGGACGTCGCGCTTGGCGACGGTCGCTCAACGGGCATTTGCGAGGAATGCGGTCACCGTGGCCTTGTGCTCGTCACCGCAAAGCAAGATTGCTTGCATCGATGCAGCCATCTCCAGGGCGGCCGGGAGCTCGCTTCGTGCGGATTCACGCACGAGTCGCTTGGCCATGCGCAATGCCATGGGCGGCGCCGACGCGACCTTTGCTGCGAACGCCGCGACCTCGTCCGCCAAGCGATCTTGGGACACCACGCGCGAGACAATGCCGTGCGCGAGCGCCTCATTGACGTCGATGAATTCACTCGTCAAGGTCATCTCCATGGCCTTGGCCGGACCCACAAGACGCGTGAGGAACCAGGCGCCGCCGATGCCCGATACCAGACCTAGACGCAAGAAGCTTTCAGCGAACTGCGCGCGTTCTCCCGCGATGCGGATGTCGCACATCAGTGCGAGGTCGCATCCAGCGCCGATCGCCATGCCGTTTACCTCAGCAATGGTCGGGATCTCGATGGTCGCCAAGGCGCGCGTCAGGCGATGCAGTGTCGCTTGCAACCTTTCGCGCACGTCCGCGACAGAACCGGCCATCAGGTCACTGCCTTCGCGCATGTCCTTGACGTTGCCACCGGTGCAGAAATGCTTTCCGGAACTCCGGATGACCATGCAATGCACCGACTTGTCAACGGCTGCACGCTCGAGCGCGTCTGCGAGCTGCTCCGTCATGGCGACAGTCATCGCGTTGCCCATTGCGGGGGCGTCGAGCACGACGTTCAAGACGGAGCCGGCTTTTTCAATGCGTACGAGCGCCGGAGGGGGGAGTTTGTCAGTCATTGACGATTGCGGGCCCAATGGCCGAAGTTTGAATTGAGGAGGAAGACTCGCTCGGGACATCACTGTCCACGGCGGCAGCTTGGCTGACTGCCCCGCAGGAAACGAGTGCGGCGATCTCGTCGGCGGTGAGGCCGTATTCGCTCAGGACGCGGGTGGAGTGCTCGCCCACCCTGGGCGGCGGCATGTAGGGCGCATCGCTGCTCTCCACATCGCCCAGCGCAAATCCGGGCATGCGTACGATGCCCGCCACAGGATGGACTACGCTGGTCTCAACGCCGCTATGGCGGTATTGCAGCGAGCGTGTGACTTCGCCATAACTCGCGATGGGCGCACAGAGAATATCGACTGCTTCGAGTTGCTCCATCCAGCCGGTGGTGGACTGCAACTTGAATGATTCCGACAGCAACTCGTTGAGTGCCGCGCGGTTGTACACGCGTTGCGCATTCGATACGAAGCGTGGGTCTTCGAGAAGCTCCGGGCGTCCCAGCAACGTGCAGAGGCGGCGCCAGCGCTCAGGCTGATAGGCCGCGACCATGACCCATCCGTCCAATGTCGGGAACGCTTCGTTCGGCGAGGCATATGGCGCAGCGCTGCCCGTTTTCTGCGGCTCGTCTCCGCTTGCCAAGAAGAATGAGAGGCCAACTTGCTGAAGCATCAGCGTGGCGTTGTAGAGGCTGATATCGATGTGCTGCCCCTGCCCGGTGCGCTCGGCCTTACGCAGCGCCGCGAGGATGCCGATGGTCGCGAGGTATCCGGTCGCCATGTCGGCGATCGGCACCGGCACCTTCGATGGGGGTGAACCTGCCGTACCCAAGGTACTCATCAGTCCCGTTACGGCTTGGATGACGCCATCGACGCCGGGCATGTGGCGCTGCGCTCCCGATTGCCCGTAAGCTGATATCGAGCAGTAGACGACGCCCGGACTCAGCTTTGCCACTGCAGCGTAATCCAACCCCAAGCGCGCCATGACGCCGGGCCGGAAACTTTCGACGATCACATGCGCGCATGCCGCCATCTTCATCACGGCTTCGCGCGCGCCCTGGTGGCGCAGGTCCACCGCCAGACCGCGCTTGTTGCGGTTGACACTCAGGGAAACAACGCTTTCTCCGTTGAGCCAGGGCGGCCCGATGGCGCGGCCGAGTTCACCATCAGGTGACTCAACCTTCACCACGTCGGCGCCCATATCGCCAAGCATCATCCCGCACACAGGGCCTGCCACCACATGGGAAAAGTCGATGACGCGGATACCCTGAAGCGTGTCTCGTAGCATGGTTTGTTGTCCTGTGCCCCGCACCCAAGTTGCTTGGCTGCTGAATTGACATGAGCTTAGGATCCCCCGCCGAGGCCAGCAAACGACATTTCATCTCTCGTATTTGACTTTTTGTTAACAGGCTAGGATGCTCAGAGGAGCATGAATCCGCTACCGCCGTTGAACCCGCTCAAGTGCTTCGAAGCCACGGGGCGGCTGCTGAGCGTCACCAATGCGGCGACGGAACTGTTCGTCACTCCGGCCGCCGTCAGCCGGCAGATCAAGACACTCGAGCGGTTTCTCGGCGTCAAGCTTTTCAAGCGGATTCCAGGCGGGCTCGAACTGACGATCGCGGGCGCGCGCTATCTCTCCGACGTCACCCCCATGTTCAGTGCGCTGCGCGACGCCACAAACGTCGTCATGGGTGGGAGTTTTCGCCGCCATTCGCTCAAACTGAGGTCGCCTGCGACGTTCGCGGTTAAGTGGTTGATCCCCCGCCTGGCCTCGTTTCATCGCGAACATCCTGACATTGACGTGCAGCTATCGACGTCTCCAGCACCGTTGCGCTTCGATCGCGAAGATATCGAGGCGGGCGTCCAGCTTGGTGACGGCCAATGGCCGAAGACAAAGGTTCAGCGGCTTGTGGCGAACGAACTCGTGCCGGTGACGGCACCGCGCAATGCCGCGGGATGCAAGCCACTGCGCGAGCCCGAAGATCTCAACAATGAGACGCTGCTGCATTCGATGGCTCGACCCGACGACTGGCAACTCTGGCTGCAAGCATGCGACGCAACGCACGTCAATGGATATCGGGGCATGAAGTATGAGACTTCGCTTCTGGCTTACCAAGCTGCAGCTGAAGGTCATGGCGTTGCCATTGCGCAGAAAGCATTTGTGGAGCGCGAGCTCGCAGCCGGAGTGCTAATTGCGCCGTTTGACTTCGTTCTTGACCGGAAGGCGCACACCTACTACTTCGTCTGGCCCGACAATCGAGCTGAGTCGAAGGCACTGGCAGCTTTCAAGCGCTGGCTCGCGGAAGTCGTCTGAGTTACCGACACCGTATTCAATGACTGGGTGGCATGAGCAAAGTCGAAGCCCGCCAGGTCACGGTAGTCCGGGAAGCGCGCCACTTTAACTGGTAGGCCATCGAGCGCCCCTCACGCTCGGCCGTCTCGGCCTTGAGAAGTTGCGACAGGGCGAATCACGAGGCGAGTCTTACATTACGTCGGGTCGACGATGAGGGCCGCCTTGTACTCTGCTTCCCACACCAACAAGCCGTCGGCATCGGCGTATACCCAGTCGCCAGGCTTGAACGTCACATTGCGAAACGCACGGCGATGTCGCGTTCATATGGCGCCGATGTCGGCGAACTGCGGAGCGTAGTACACAGGGCCTTAACTCTGAAGTCGTAGGTGCCAATCTCCTCAACATCTCGAATCGCTCCGAAACGATGTCACCCGCCCAGCCGTTGCGAATGGCAATGGAGGCCATGGTACCTCCGAACAACGCGATGATGCGTGAGTCGCGCAGGTGTCGCTTCAATCCACCCGAGCGCCAGATTCGAGGGTGGCCTTCTGCCCTCGCGCGTGTCGATCGCCAGGGAGAGTTCGTCCAGCACGAAGCTTACCGGCGCCAAGTCCGCGCCGCCGAGCGGCGGCTTGGCGTGGAGCGCGTACCGGCCGCGGATCAGCCGGTACTCCAATTTCAACCCCGCGGGGCGTCGTGCTGGCGAGGCGCCGCAGCGATCGCGGCTTCGACCGCCTCGAAGGCCGCCTGCGGGCCGAGCCGGGCGATCAGGAATTGCACCTGGGTGTCCACGCCATCATTGTTGACGTCCGACGCGTTCATCGAGATCAGGTCGAGATCCTCCTCGCGCGCCTGCGTTGGGACTGCCAGGTCGGCCGCGGAATGCACCGCCTCGTCCAGCGCCTCGGCGTCGAGCTGAGCATCGCGCATCATGGCGTTAAGAAAGCCCACGATTTCGTCGTTGCTGATGTACAGCCAGGATTGAACGTAGGCGCCTTGCGCAGGCAGGTTGGGATCGTCTTGCGAGATGTTCACCTGCGCGTTCGAGTCGACCTCGAGCTCTCCGTCGCGTTGGCCCATCCGCGCGTACTCGCGGAACACATCACGAGCCAGATCGCTCTGGCTCGCAATCTTGGGCGCTGCCGAGATGAATCCAGTCTCGGAGGCTTTCTTCAGTGCAAACGCTTTGATGTCCTCGTAATAGCTGGCCGCTGGTTCCTGGCCGGCGGTGAGACGACGCGCGAAGTCCGCCTGGAACTCACCTGCCCAGGTTGCGAAAATCTGATACCGGTCACTCGCGTCTGTGGGCAGCGCCAGGTCTGCACGAGCGACGGTTTCGGCGATGTCGATCAGCGGCTCGACGAGCGCTGCAGGAAGGACGTCCTTCGGCGTTGCGGAGGCGACACCCTTCGCAAAGGCCTTGCGCACCACATCGCGCCACTCACCGAGTGATGGAGTCGGGCCGGATAGCGCTGCCAAGAGTTCGTCACATTCGGCGTTCGAGAGTTCGATGGTCTGGACGGGCATGGTGGTTCCTCTTAAGTGATCTGGGTGGATCCGCCGCGACGCTCGCGGCGGTGTCTTCATTCAGGCCGCCGCGCGCTCTGCGTTCGGCTCGTCGTTCGCGGCTGGGCCATCGGCTTCGGCGCAGTCTCCCGCCAACGCGGGCTCCGGCTCGCCGGGCCCAGGCGCGGCCGCCGCGGCTGCCGAGATGGCCTGGCGCACCTGGTCGCGTCGCTGCGCGGTCTCAGCGCGGATCTGGGCGAAGTACTCGCGGCCCACTTCCTTCGCGAGGGCACGCTGCTGCATGCCTCTGGCGTAGATCTCCAGGCCGGTGCCGTGCACCAGTAGGCTCAGGGCGCGGTCCAGCAGCGCCGGCTTGGTCGGGTCAAAGCCGAGCTTCACCGCGACGTAGCCCTGCGGGATGCCCGAGGAGGAACCGGCGGTTGCCTCATCCCCGATGTCCGCCCGCCCATTCAGGCCGACCGCGGCGCGCCCCGTACCAAGACGGCCGTTGCGCGACAGGACGCCGAGGGTGACGTTGAGCGGGTCACGCGCCGGAGTGGCGCGCTCGCCCAGCGCGTCCTTGCGCATCTTCACCTGCTCGCCGCGCATCAAACGCAGCGCGCGCCGCGCATCCTTGGACTTGGTCAGAAGCAACAGCCCCTTGTCGTTGATCAGGACGCCATAGGGCTTGTTGGACGCCATGAACTCGGTCTCGAGCATCAAGCCGTTCGCGCCCTGCGCTTCCACCAGGCGCTTCACGAAGGGCTTGATCTGGCCGCCCCACACGCGCATCGGCATGAACTGCGCGCCGACGTGGCTCATCGTTGCCGGTAGCAGAACGCCGCGCTGGCGCATGCCCTTGTCGTCGGTGTAGATGATCGAGCGGCCGACGCGCGACTTCACCGACCAGTCGTAGGCCATGTACATGTTTCCGCCCAGGACGTAGCCCGAACGACGGTGTTGGCCGACAGGCGCGAGGTCGAATTCGTCGCGCGCCCATGTAACGCGTTGATTGCTCTCCCCGAGCACGTGCGCGAAACGCCAGCCAGGTTCGTCGGGTCGCTGGTATTGAGACGGACGAAGGCGGGAGTAGGCATTGGTCATCAGGGTGCCTGCAACTTCGCCCTTCTTCAGGTCTCCTCGCACCTCCGAGAGCAGTGCCCGCAGCGAATACTCGATTGGGCGCTCTTCGCCCGGGAACACCACCGCGATCTTCCACTTGTGCGGCAGGATCAGCTCGCGCGCCTCCGTCGGCAGCTTCATGTTGAYGATCACGCCAGTCTTCGCGCGCTCGATCACAACGCCGTTGCCGTCAACCTTCGAGTCTTCGTGGAAGAGTCCGCCAGGCACCAGGCCAGCGATGTGGTCCTTCAGCCATTCGGCGCGCAGATGCGCGCGCTGCGCCGGCGGGTTCGTGAGCACCGCCTCCTCGGAGTTGGTCATGCCTGCCGCCACGGCTGCCATGCTGACGATGGCCTTCATGCCGGCGTTCAGCTTGGCCACGACCTCCGGCTTCCAGAAGGCCCGGCCGGTCTCGTCAAGCTGGAAGTGCCCGCCCTCGGCAGCGAGCATCTCGCCGCTCACCGTTGCGGCAGCGACGCACGCCGTCCACGACATCGGCTTCAGGTCCACGTTGAAGGCAATCTTCTTGATGTAGACCGGCCGATCGAAGGCGGAGAGCAAGTCGTCCTGCTCGGTCGCGTCCCCATCCTGGTGCCCGCCGGCGGCCAGGTCGCTCACCTCCATCGTGGTGGGGGCGGTCGTCGCGGGAGCTTCTTCGGCGGCTTCGGGGGCCGCGCCGGCCTCCGTGGTCGTCAGAGCGTCGTTGATCAGTGCCTCGACCATGTTCGCGCGCTCACCGGACGTGTCGCCGAAGAACACGCCCGAGAACTCCTCCTTCGCGCGCCAGTCGTACTCGCGCGTCTTCAGCGGGTTGGTGCCCAGCAGCTCGTGGCGGTTGAAGCTCTCGTCGAAGCGGTTGAAGAGCTGCTCGTAGACCTGGCGCTGCTCGGACACCTTCAAGAGGGGCAGCCGCATCAGGAACATGTTGACGGCTGCGACACCCGGGATCTCCAGGAAGTTGTCCGGCAGGGCCAGCTTCTTCGCCACCAGGGGCTCGTCCTGGACGTAGCTGCGCACAGCCTCCAGGCCGATCGAGTTGAAGAGGTCGGGCACGTCCTTGATCAGCATCGCGTTCTCGCGGCTCGACCGGACGTTGGCGCTCATCTTCTCCAGCTTGCGGTTCTGCATCATGACGAAGCGCAACTCGCCGTAGATGCCGGTCGTGCAGGTCTCCACAAGCGGGAACGTGACCTGGTCGTAGCGATTCACCCGGCCGATCAACTGGATGCGGTCGGTGACGTTCTCGGGGATCTGGTGCTCGAGCAGCACGCGGCGCGAGCGGTCCAGAAACTGTGGCGACGCGTGCATCGAGGCCCCGGTGGCTGCCGAGCGGTTGATCAACAGCGCCTGGATCTCGCCATTGTTGAAGGCGCGCTTGACAGCGTTGACCGCGCGCTTGCTGCGCAGGCGCGGCACGACCTTCCACATCGGGCTCTCGTTGGGGTTCGGCGCGCCGGCAGCAGACATTCGCTCGAGCGAGAAGGACCGGCCGGTGATCTCGCCCACGCTGATTCCGGCGTCGCGCAGCTTCTGCTCGATCACGTCAAACGCGGACACGGGCAGCTCGGGGATCGCGTTGATCAGGCGTTCCAGCTCGGCAACCCCATCCCGGAAGTGCTGGCGATCGGCGTCCGTCATGGCGGGGAGATCCAGGATAGATACGGTTCGGCGCGCCGATACGACCTTACTGCCCCGCTCGGCGGACTCCTCGACAACCGGTGCCGCGGCAGCCAGCGCCTCGTCGAGGTTCACCGCGTCGGCATCGTCGGTCGCGGCAGCCTCGCCGTCGGTCTGGCGCTGCAGGTTGCGCAGCAGACGGGCTTCGCGCTGGGCCGCGACCATCTCGGCGGACGGGGCGGGCTGCTCGCCCTCCTCGCCTTCCGCGTTCAGTTCAGCCGCGGCGCGCGCGGCGGCGTCCGCCAGGGCCGGAGCGTCCTCCACTGGCTCCGCGGGGAGATCCTCTTCAGTGATCTCGCGTTGGACGACGGTGGTGAGGCGCGGCATCAGCACTGCACGAACAGCGTCACGGATCGTCGGCATCTTGATCATTGACGGCAGGCCGCCGGCAGTACTTGGAGCAGCCCCGGCGGCTTGGGCCTGCGCGTCAGCCTGCGCCATGAGCATGCGCGTGAGCGCCTCATTCGTGGCTTCCGACACGATGACCGGCTTCAGGCCGGCGCGGATGTGTTCGATCGCGCGGTCGGCGACCTGGTCTGCGTTGAGCGCACCTTGTACGGCCTTCATCACCTGGTACAGCACCGAGCCCGTGCCGAAGCTCGAACTCATGATGTTCGCCCGGGCAACCGGCGTCTGCGCAGCCGCGTTCGTCTGGTCGACCATAGCCGCGCGAGCTTCCTTGGCCTTGCGAAGCACGCTGACCGCCTCGCGGTTGCCGCGCATGAAGATCTGCGACATGTCGCCGGCCAGGTAGGTTGCGGCGCCCAGCGCTTCGGCGACCGAGTCGCTCACGCGCTCGTTGTGGGCGCGGCGTTCCTCGACCGTGTAGACGCTCACGTCGAGCTTCGAGAGATCGTGTTCGCGGCGGATGAGCGCGCCTTCGGAAGCCAGCATCGAACTGAGCACTTCCGAGAAGGACTCACCACCCTTCTTGATCGCGGCCGCCAGGGAGGCGACATTCACGCTGTCCGGCAACGCCCGCTGATAGATGTGCAGGTTGTCCTCGGTCTTGCTCCAGGTCGCCGAGGCGTATTGCACTCGCTTTGCGAGCCTGGCCATCTCGGAGATGTGGCTGGCGATCTGACTGTCCGAGCCCGCAGCCACATGGGCCTCGTCGAAGATGATGAGGGCGTTGCCGAGCTGGTTCTTCACCCACTGGGCCTTGTCGCTCTCGGCACCGGCGATCTGCGAGTACGTCAGGAAGCAGGTGTTGAGCCCCGCCTCTTCCAGCTTCACCCCACCATCCACCATCGATTTGGTGCGTGCGGCAGCGAAGCCCTGGGCCAGCACCACCGGTGGTTCGCCTGGCCCAGGCTCCCAGGTGATCTCGCCGTCCGTGTTCATCACCATCGGGCGGACCCGGTCCCACTCGCCGATCGCCTTCAGGTCGCGCGCCAAGTCGGAGAACAGGTTTGCCTTGTCCGTCACGAAGAAGACGGGCTGGTTGCGACGCAGCGCCCAGGCCATCATCGCGGCGAGCTGTCGACCCTTGCCGATGCCGGTTTCGTCGGCCAGGATGCTCGCGTAGCCTTCGAGCTGGCGCACGATCATCATGGAGATCCCATCTACCTGCTCAGGCGACAGACGCTTGGCCAGGGCGTTCCCGCCCCAGCCGAGTTCGCGAGTAACGAGCTCGTCGACCTGGCCGTAGAGCGACTCGATGCGGGTCATCGTCGCCTGCAGCGGGGCCTGCATGTTGGAAGGGACCATCGTGCGGGCTTCGCCCACGCGCGAGAAGGCAATGTAGGGGCGCTGAACGCGGCCCTCGAGTGCCGCGCGCTCTACGTCAACGCCCTGGGCCTCGGCGTCCAGAACCTCGGCGCGGGCCATTGCCTCGTCGACGGCCGTCTTCAGGTCGTCCCACGACGAGATGACGGGCAGGCTTGTGATCGGGGTCGCCAGATCCGCCCGGCGGTTGACCACCGAGAGGATACGCAGGCCAGGGTTGTTCTCGGGAACGCCGGCCTTGCGCGAGAGGATCGGAGCGGTCTCGAATGCGCTCTGGATCTGGTAGCGCTCGTTGACCATCTGCAGGAAGTTGCGCGAGGCGACCGACAGCTCGCCCGGCACTGCATCGGCAGCCAGGACGATCACAGCGCGCCCACCTTCCTTGAGCGAGCGCAGCGCATTGATCGCCAGCATGTAGTCCGTGCGGCGGCCGTCATGACTGAGCACGGGGTCCGCATTGATGAACATCGCGTCCGCGCCGACCTCACGGCCGGGCGAGAACTCCCCGTCTTGCCATTCGGTACTGGCGCGCAGGTTGACGACGCTCGAGAGCGCCGACATGTCCTTGGTGCCGCGGTAGGCGCGAACAGTGGTGCCCTCCGGCAGGAAGGCGAAGCTCGCGCCATCGAACGCATTGGGCACCACCACCGTCAGGCCGTCGGTATCGCCCAGCAAGCGTTGGCTCGCCACCGAGATCGGCGCCGGCATCGTGCCGGTACCGCGCAGATGCCCGCGATACGGGGGCAGCATGTCTGTCAGGCGCGCGGACTCACCGTAGGCATCCTGGGCCACCTCGAAGCCGTCGCGCAGGTAGCGCAACAGCGACGTCTCGATTGCGGCGTGCACCTGGTCGTGCTGGTCGATCGTGAAGGCCGGAGCCTTCTCGCCGTTCCTGGTGCCGTGCAGAGCTTGCAGGAAGCGATCCATGTCCTCGCTGTGCTGCACTTCGCCCAGGACCATCGAGCGCACGAAGCCGTCGGCGCACTGGACCATCGACAGCGTGCGGAACTCCGCGGTGCCGTCCTTCGGCAGGCGCAGGAACACGTGGGGCTGGCTCGCGTCGGATTCGTCCACGCGAACCTCCGTGCCCTGGCCGGTGACCTTGATCACGTAGCGTGAGCCGGCGGCTTCGAAGACTCGTTCGCCGTCGGAGTTGCGCCCCAGCAGGATCGCGTTGTTGATGTCGATCGCCGCGGCGCGCTCTTCCTTGCTCGCCGGGCGCTCATCGGGCTTGCGCGCGGTCTGCAGGTTGAGCATGTAGCTCTCGGGCGTCATCTCGCGAACCGCGGCATTCGGGAAGACCGACCGGAAGTCCGAAGGCTTCGGACGCTCGCCGGCCTTCACGCGGCGAACGAGGTACTTTCGCGCGCCGCCTGGATGGAAGCCAAGCTCGGCGATCGACCTGTTCCAGGCAGGGTTGAGGTAGGACAGGCCGGTGACGAACAGGTGCAGGTGCGGATCGCCGCCCACCTCGATCGTCGCAATTTTCAGACGCGCACCAGACGCATCGTTGAGGTCAATCCACTTTGGCATCGCGCCCTACTCTCAGAGAATGGTGCGCACCCTCTGGGCGGCCCGGGAATCCGGGAGCCGAGGGGTGCGGCTTGTTCAGGGAAGGATCAAGGAGAAACTGGATTCGTTCGGAATCCGAAGGAGCCTGGCGGTCCCGTCAACCCGCCAGTCTTCTTCCCGGCCTCTCAGCCGCGGGGAGCAGCTGCGGCGGCGGCTTCGTTCAGGTCGATGCCGTCTTGCTGGTCACCTTCGGCAGGGGCCTGGCTCGAGTTGTGCGCATGGCCGTCCTTCTCCTTGTAGAAGCTCTCCAGACCAGCCGCCGTGAACACGGCGATGTTGTTGATCTCTTCCCAGTCGAGCTGGTCCTTGCCCTGGAAGCGCACGGTCTTCGCCTTCGGCAGGCCGGCCGGATTGCCTTGCTCGTCGACCATGATCTGGCCGTCTTGGCCCGCGTACATCGGGCTGAACTTCGCCGAGGTGGCCGCGCCGGCCGGCTTCACGCTGATGAACGAGCGGTCGCGATCGAACGGCTGACCGTCGCCGATCTTCTCGCCGGCGCGAACCTGGCTCACGTAGATGTCGATCGGGCCGTCGCCATGCGACAGCGCATTGGCAGCCAGAAGGCCGATCACGGTGCGGCCGAGTTGCTGGTCCAGGCGCACCTTCACGCTCTCGCCGTCCGTCAGACGCACGGTTGCGATCGGGTACTCGACCGGCTGCTGGCCGGGCGCGGTGTACGAGTCGGTGCCCACCTTCACGCTCACGACGTTGCCAGTCAATTGGCGCGCGAGCTCGTGCTGTCCCTGCTCGTTCTTGTACAGGAAGCCGGCGAACTTCAGTTCCGGGTTCTTTTCGATGTCGGCGGCCGACAGGTGCTTGTTGGTGCGCTCGACCAGCGAGATGAAGATCAGGTTCTTGCGCTCGGCGGTGTTCTTGGTGATAGCCATTTGTTCAGCTCCTAAAAATGAGAACAAAGATGAGACCGCACACGTTTCGAATGTTCGCGAGGCTTGTGCGGCCTCATCTTTGGCCACGCGAACACGTTTGGGGATGGAGCGCGCCTATCCGCGCGGTGTCTCCGCCATTGGTTCCTCGGCGAACTCGTCCGCGGCTTGTGATTCGCTCTCTTCCTGCGACTGGGCAACCAGCGGGAAGTGGGTGTCGACGTAGCGCTCCATCTCTTCCTTGAGCGCCTTGTCGATCTTGAACACGTGCTGCTCGGTCAGATACGCGTCGAGGTCGATGCCGAATTCGTCGGCATGCTCGGCCAGCTTGTCGGGGTCGATCTTGTCGGCCTTGAACTGCTTCAAGTCGACGCCGAGCGACTTGAGGTGAGCGGCCATGCGCTTCTCGTCGTAGCCGTCCTTCTTGACCACCTTCGCGATCTGTTCTGCTGTCAGGTCGGCCTGGACCTTCTCCGCATCGATCTTCACGTTGGCGGTGAGCGCGCCGGCGCCAGGCAGCACGATCTTGTGACCATCGAGCTTGCGGTTGCTCAGGCCCAGAATCAGCTCTGCCCGCAGCTCCTTCGCGCGATCCTCAGCCGCCTTGGCCAGAGCAGAGACGTTCGCCATGCGTTCGGCCAACTCGGCATGCTTCGCCACGAAGCCTGCGGAATCAGCAAGCACCGGCGTGCGGATGTAGGGCGGCGGCGCGTTGCGCATCACGCAGTCCCACGCCCAGTTGCCGCCGTCGCGCACCAGTTGCTTGAGCTCCTCGCTCACCTCGATGACGTCGTCCTTCAGGCGCCAGCGGGCCCAGTCGTACTGGCTCAGCATCAGGCCGTGGAGCTCGACGCCTTGCTCCTCGCACAGAATCGCGCCCTGCGCGAGCTGGCAGCCGTACTGGAAGTGGATCTCCGCGTCGTCCTCGACCTGGCTCGGCGCCTTGTAGTCGATCAGCCACCGCGACATCGGGCGCGCGGCAGCCATGGGCCGCGTCTGCGCGAGAAGCTTCGATGGCATGAGGACCAGGTCGTCAGGGCTGTAGCGCATCCAGGGCAGCGAGCCCTGCGACGCCTTCAGCGCCTCGAATGCGGCCATGTCGCGATGCGCACCGTACTTCTTGTAGAACTTGCCCGCGTGGAAGTCCTCGTTCTCGTGACCACGCGTCATGTGCTCGTTGGTCTCATCGGGGATCTTGCGCATGAGCTTGCCCAGGACGATGTCGCGAGCGCTGGCCATGTGGTCGGCACGGACGCCGTGCTGGTTGCGAACCAGGACGCCGATCTCCGAGCCGCCGAATCCGTTCAGCCGGATCGCGTGCCAGATGGCTTGCTCGCCATGGAGTTCGACCACGCGGCCGATCCACTGGCGGGCGTCCGAGATCTCGATCAGGTCGCGCTGCGGCAGCGCGTCAACGAGCTTCCACACCTTGGCGGCAATCACGGCCTTCTCTTCTGCGCTCGGCTTGCGGTCCAGATCTTCCATCTCGATGACGTCCTCTATCCGTTGCTGGTGGCGCGCCGGTCGATCGACCACCATCGTTGTTTAATTGTTTGCGAGGATAGCTTGGTGTGGCGGTTTTCTGATTTTTGTTTGAGCGTAGTAATGTGTTGCTATGGCGCAACGAACATTAATGTGATGTCCTTGGCGTCCACGCCAAGAAAGTCGGCCTGGCTATGCGTTGGCGCGCTTGTGGCGCTCATGGTGAGCGGCCGTGTGCATGGCACTCAGGCTGGGAGGCTTAGGAAGCACCATGCTTGGCCGTCGTCTCGCCCATCACCTGATCCTTAGCGTGGAGCG
Source organism: Variovorax sp. 01T432 (assembly GCF_056398605.1). Lineage (NCBI taxonomy): Bacteria > Pseudomonadati > Pseudomonadota > Betaproteobacteria > Burkholderiales > Comamonadaceae > Variovorax > Variovorax sp. 01T432. Next base: position 26,592 of record NZ_JBFTPS010000040.1, on the reverse strand, counting down.
TGCGCGGCGGGTGCGAGTTGCTCGTCGGCGGTCGGCTGCTCAGTGGGTCACTTCACCCCATGACGTCGAGTTGACGTCATGAACTCCCCTCACCAATGCGCCGACTAAACGGTATGGAAAAACATACCGTACGGAAAGACATACCCTATGGACAGGCATACCGTCTGACGCCGCGCTGCTGCTTCACTCGCACGGCTCGTGGAACGGCTGGGGGCCGCTTTCACCCTGAGGGGAAAAGTTCCAGGGGACAGAGCCGCGGGAGTGGCACCTGCGCTACTTCTTGCCCCAACTGCGAAAGTCGATGTCCGCGAGTTGCTGGTCGAAAGTGAACCGCTGCCGATAGAGCCGGGGCCGCGCCGTCAGGACACCGGAGCGCATCTTGCTGCGAAGCCGCCTCAGTGCCCAGAGGATGGTTCGGTTCTTGTAGGCCGCGTAGCCGAACACGACGCAGACGCCAAACGCGATCGCAAGCGTCCACCAGGAGAAGTGAAAGAGCGCGAGCACCATCGGCGCCCCGGCCTGCGGCGGCAGCGGCGTGCCAGGAATGCGGTAAGACTTCCCGGTGCGGGGCCAATAGTTGCTCATGCGTGTGTCGCCTCGGCCGTGGACGTCGAATCCACGCCGTCGCCAGCCGTAGTGGGCGCGCTCGCGGGTATCGAGGTGAGGACCGCCCCGCCGTTCGGGTTGAAGCCGCGATGCGCACAGTACTCGGTTGCTTCGCGCAGCGTCATGGAGGAGACCTCGACGAAACTCTCGAAGCTGATCAGGCCCTCGGCGAGCGCCGCAAATGACTTCGATTCGAAGTCGTTGCCGCGCTCGGCCACCAGCCGACGAACCGCCAAGCCCCACTGGTGAGTCGGCAGGTCCTCCATGCTTCGCTTGACCTCGCGATCGAAGACGCACCAGGATCGGAACGCGATCACCTTGCCGTCAGTGCGGCGCGCGAGCTTCTGCGCGACGACCAGGCGGGTCTGCTCGATGAACTCGTTGGCCACGCGAGCATGTTCCACCGGTGGGAAGAGCTGCAGGGTCCGTGAAAGCGCGCGATCGGGCGTCTCGGTGTGCATCGTTGCATAGGCCGCATGCCCGGTGGCGCCCAGCTCGAACCCGGCGCGCGCGCTCTCCATGTCGCGGATTTCCCCCATCTGGATGACCTGGCCCTTCCGGCGCATCGCGTTGGGGCCGACCATGTCCATGGAACGCAACTGCGCCCCTACTCCAACCTCGGTCTGGGTCGGCTCTGGCATGAAGCCGCCGGCGTAGCCCTTGAGCAGGTACTCCACGGGTTGTTCGTAGGTGAGGATGTGTACCGGATCGTGCCGGCGCTCCTCGAGGCGGTAGCGGTGCGCGGCTGCCAACAGCGTGGACTTGCCCGAGCCCGTGGTGCCGACGATCAGGATCATCCCGTAGCGCGGGAAGAGGTTCTGCATCAACTCGGGCTCCAGGCCCAGCTGCGCACACGTCGGGATCTGCTGAGGCATTGCACGCAGCGTGATGTTCACGCCAGAGGGCGTATTGCCCACCGAGCAGCCCGTGGCGTTCAGGCGGAAGGCCAGGACCTTGTCGCGGGAGATCACCGCGTCGACGCGCGAGTCGATTGCGTTGGCCGCTCCGATCTCCGTCTGTCCGCTCTCGTTGAAGAGCAGCGCGAGGATCGTATTCACCTCAGAGTCGTCCAGGCGGCGATCGGTGACGGGATGCCACAACCGGTTCACCTCGGCCCACACGTAGTCCGTTGAGGAGAACTTGATGTCGGAGACCCCCAGGTCGTAGACCTTGGCCAGGAAGTCGTTCAGGTCCGTGCGCCGGATGTTGCCGATGGGCAAGGAAAAGCGCGGGACCGTCGATTCGGCGGCGTCGAGCACGACCCGTCTACTCCAGGGGCTTCCAGCGGCTCGAATCCTCGAAACCGGCCTGGCGGGTGATGCGGAACATGGTATTCCCCACCGCGATCGTGTTCGGACCCTCCTGATCGACCATGGTCTGGGCGCTCGCGATGACCGGGATCGTGACCATGCCGCGCTTCCACAGATCGTAGAAGAGGCGCATCCCGAAGTAGGTCTTCTCCAGGTTCGCGACGTTCAGGTCGAAGATCTGCTGTGCCTGGGCGCGCCCGGTCGCGATAGCCTGCGCGACCTCTTTCTTCCAGAAAGCCTGTTCGGCGCCGTCGCGCGGCAAGAGGCTCTTCACGGCGGCCATGTCGGCCGAGTCCTCGTTGGGCAGTCCCAGCAGCAGCCAGTCGCGCCAGGTCGGAGCGATGGCCACGAAGCGGGCCGGCTCCTCAATCTTGTAGATCGCGCCGGAGACACGCATGGTGGTGGCCTCGAGCGAGATGGCGTCCTTGCTCTCCATGATGACGGGAGGCAGCACACCCGGTCCCATCATCAAGCCACCGAAGTCGTAGCGCTTGTCCAGCTCGCGGTCGCGCTTGGCGACCTCAGCCGCGATCTCCCGTGAGCGCTGAAGTAGACCGAGGCGCGTGCCCAGGCCAAAGGCGGTCTCGCGCAGCACCGTCTCACGAACCATGCTCAGCCGGCTCTCGGACTCGGTCGAGCCCTGCGCGTTCATGAGCGAGTCAATAGACAAGGATTGGGTCTGGGCTGAAGTGGCCTGTGCCGCGCCAACCACGATGAGGGCGGTGACCAAGCTCAGGGCCTTGCGGCGGAACGGGATTCTGGTCATGTCGGGATCAGAAGGCGCGGTAGCGAATCTCGATGCCCGACGGCAACATGACCAGGTCGGCGCGCTGACCGAGCTGGTATCCGATGTCCCGCATGACCTCGTCGACCGGAACCCCGAGTGCATGCACCTGGACGTACAAAGGAAGCCGCGGCGTTGGCCCGGTGACTGTGACCTTCTGGCCGGTGACCGGCTCGAGCTGCTTCAGGAGGTCGTTCGCATCGCCGCGCCAGGTCACCCAGAGCTTGCCCTCGGCAATCCGGGGAGCCGGGGCCTTTGCGTCGGCGCTGCCGGTGAAGGCGGCCTGGCCGGCGGACTTCTGAAAGAGACGATCCAGCTGGGCTGCGGCGGGATCCGTGGAGGGGGCCGGTGCCGGTGGCGTCGAGCAGGCGGCAAGTGCAAGGAGCGCTGCAGAGACTGCACCAGCGCCGAAGATCCGCGAGATGTGGGTCATTTTGGACGAGCCCGGGAAGGGATATGGATTTGTGTGATCTGCACCGATACTATCGCACGGACAATTCGACCGCCAGAGACGCCCGCCCTTCCGCATCCATGTTCCTGGCAATTGTTGAAGATTTAATACGCCCCGGGGCGTCGCATCGACACCTGCGCGGCGCCCGTCACGCACTCATGCGAGGCGCCCGGTGGTCGACGTCCAGCTCCTTGGGCCAGTGGCCCCGCGCCTCCCGCGCCTTCGCCATCTCTCCGCTACGAAGCGCTTCGAACATCTTTTCAGTCGTCGGAGCCGTCTCCCCCGACACGCGCTCGGCCAGCCACCGGCCACAGTCCTTGAGAACGGCCCAGACTTCCTGGAACAGCCCCCGCGGTGCGGGCTCAGTGATCTCCATCTCTCCGGTGCTCCAGAGGGCGAACGCGTGGGCGGCGCACTCCTCGGGGTGGCTGCATTGCCGGGCGGCGTCGAGCTCGCCCAGATCGATCAAGGTCTGCTGCGTCCGGCGTGCCAGCAACTTGTGGGGTGCGAATTCGCGCTGCATCGCGACCCTCTCGTCGACCGTCAGCATGTTTTCGGTGGCGAAGTGCCACGCTTCGTGGCGCGCGGCGCGGTCCAGATTCTGGGCGTGCAGGTTCAGCAGAATGCCGTTGTTGATGTACTTTCCGGCCACCTGGCGGTGCGTCGCGATGTCATAGAGCGTTTCCATGAGCTTCACGTGCCTGGTCGTCCCCATCATGAGTTCGCACTCCGCAAGGACGCGGTTCACCTCGACCTGACCGTTACGCGCCCCCTTCCAAACCGGCGACAGGCTGTACAGCGGCATCGGGCCTCGAAGGGCTTCCTTGACTGCCGGCGTCATCTCGAACTGCGGGACGTCGTGGGTGACACCGTTGAGGGTGACCTGACCCATCGTCACCCTGGCCCCGTGGGGTTTGAGTAGCTTGTCAGCCAGCTTGGGCAGGATGTTCTTGTAGAAGTCGTCCAGGCTGGCACCACCTCCGGCGCGACCGCCGTTGCGCATGGACTGGGTGATCCAGGCGAACTGGTTCACCTGCGGGATCGCTGCCGCACGCTGCATGAGCCGGCGCAGGACGAGGCCCGACCATTCCTCGGTACTCGTGACGAACGGGGCCGCGGGCGTGCTACCCGTCCAGCCATTGCGGCGCCCCTCTTCCGCAGCGGCGCTCATTTCCGGGTCCTTCGGGTCGTACTTCACTCCCCGCAGTTCGACGGTTGCCTTGGTCTTGATGGCGCCAATGAGCAGTTCCCGCTCCGGGCCTTGCAGGTGAGTCGCACCGAGCTTCTTCGCGAAGAGAGCGATGACTGCCTCGCGAGCGGCGGCCCGGCTTGCCTTGCCGCCAGCCTGCGCCCAGTCGCTCTGGACCTCCTCGACGAAGAACAGCGAGCCGCGTTCGGTGATGCGCGCGTGCGCCATGATGTTCTTGTCGACGCTGCCGTCCAGGGCACCCCGAAAGTGAGATGCGGCATAGTCCCAGGCCTTTGGCAGCAGCTCGCGCAGCGCCTTCATCTGGGCCTGCATCTTTCCTGGCAGTTCCGGATCGTCCATAAGGGACTCGAGGCTGAAGGCCAGATCCGCGGCGTCGTACTGCATCGCCTCGATACGGTACTCAAGCTCGCTCAGCTCGTCCTGGACGTTGTCGCGCTGCGAGTTAAGGACGAAGAGCAGCTCCTTGTACGCGCCGCCGGGATGGCGCCAGTCTGGATAGCGCGGCTGCGCGAGCTCCAGTTCCTTGACCGTGGGCAGCCCCGAAAGCACCAGTCCTGCGACCTCATCCCTCGTCAGCGACTTCGAATCCGATGCCACCAGACTCTCCAGGATCTTGCTGTCCTCGAGTTCCGAGCGCTTCACCCCCTTGGTCTGGAGCGCCTTGATCATGGCGGCCCACTGTTTGGGAGGAGCCTTGCCCTGGCTGCCAGTGACCAGGAGTTGGTGAAGCTTGGAGTAGAAACCGGCGTCACCGGCTGCTCCCACGGTCTCCAGCGTATGGCGGGCGTTGAGGTAGCAGTATCGATCGCCCTTGGAATTAATCATTCGTGCTCGTCCGTTGGTGCGAAGTAATGGGTTAGAACGAGTATAGATTCGACGCTCGCAACATCGGAGGAAACTTTTTCTTGACTCGTCGCGGCCGCCGCCAGCGTGCATGCGCTCGACCTCTCGCGTCCACCGGCCCCGAGGACTTGGTAGAAGTCCGGTAGAAGTCCGGCTAGAGCTTCATGCGCGACCGACTGCCCCAACGGACTTAGCCTAGGGCTAGCCGAAGTCTCGTACAAGTCCGGCYAGRGCCTCATGCGCGACCGACTGCCCCAACGGACTTAGCCTAGGGCTAGCCGAAGTCTCGTACAAGTCCGCGCCAGGGCCTCATGCSCGACCGACTGCCCCAACGGACTTAGCCTAGGGCTAGCCGAAGTCTCGTACAAGTCCGGCCAGGGCCTCATGCGCCATCGACCTCCCCAAGGGACTTAGCCTAGGGCTAGCCCAAGTCTCGTACAAGTCCGGCCAGGGCCTCATGCGCCATCGACCTCCCCAAGGGACTTAGCCTAGGGCTAGCCCAAGTCTCGTACAAGTCCGGCCAGGGCCTCGTGCGCCACTCGCCGGCTCCAGGGACTTAGCCACGACTTCGGCTTGCGCTGGGCTAATCCTGGGCCAAGTCTGCGTCAAAGGCGCCACAGAATTCATCTGATCGCGCCTCCATGACCTTGACGGGAAGGCCGTGCATGTGCGATTCTTCTTTGCAACTGACTAACTATGCAAAGCATTAAGGAATCGCACAATGATCAGCGCTGCAGTCGCACCCGTGGTGATGGCCATCGATCTGGGCTACGGCCTCACGAAGTTCACGAAGCTCAAGCGCCTCGCCGACGGCGCGGGCGTCGTCGAGTACGACCTGTTCCCCTCGGTTGCGTTTGGCGTGGATCGCCGTCGCTATGAGCTCGAGGAACGCCGCAGCGAGGATGTGAAGGTGGTGACATACAACGGCGAGTCGTTTGTTGTCGGGCCGGACGTCATGAGCCGCGCCGCCTCCAGTTCGGACTTCGGCCGCCATCTGGACGACAAGTACTACGACAGTGCGCCCTATCACGCCCTCATGCGTGGCGCCCTTTCATATATGGAGGTCGACCACGTTGACGTGCTCGTTCTGGGCCTGCCCGTCAGCCATTTCCGCGACCCCGGCAAACCCGCAGCTCTCAAGAAGGCGTACACCGGCAAGGTCGCCCTGGACGGTGAGCGCTGCATCGTCATCGACAAGGTGGTCGTGCGCCCGCAGCCCATGGGCGGGTTCTACAGCCTGGATCGGCACATCGACGGTATCAACAAGACCATCGGCCGCTTCCCGCAATCGGGCCTCAAGCCCCTGGCGGACTGGAACCAGTTGGTCGACACCATGACGATCGTGACCGTCGATCCGGGCGAGTACACGCTGGACTGGCTCCTCGTGAACCGTGGCAAGCCGAACACCGACGTCTCGGGAGCCGCCGGCGACGCTGGGCGCCATCGCGTGATGACCACGGTGAAGGAGCATTTGGAAGCCAAGATCGGCCGGGCGATCGCGCCATCGAACTTGGGGCGCCTGAACCATTCGCTGCGTACCGGCGCCGTCTTCAAGCTCGACGGCCGCGCGATTGACATGGCAGACCCGGAAATCCTGGCGGCGGCGCGCCGCGCGGTGCGCGATCCCGTGGGCATCATGATGAACGGCATCAAGGGCGCCTGGGACATCATCGACATGGTTGTGATGGTTGGCGGGCACCCTGCGCACTACGCCGAAGAGATCGCCGAGCGCATGCCGGACATGCCGATCTACCTACCGAAGCACTCCGTCTTCAGCAACGTCGAGGGCTTGCAGCTCATCGGCGAAGGCATCGCGCAAGCCGAAATTGCCGCGTCCGCTGAAGCAGCGTGAGTACGTCGATGGATACCCAACGCCGTGTGGACCTGCGGATCCGAATTGCCGAGGTGGAAAACCCACGGCTGTACGCCAAGCTGGCTGCATTCCAGGGCCACTCGGCCAAACATTCCCGCGGCGCGCTGGTGCGCCGACTCTTGGACCAGGGCCTGCTGCTCGAAGAGCAGCGTGAGTTGCAGGACCCGCTGCCCTCCCCGGCCGCTCGATCTGCACCCAACGAAGCGCCGTCGGCAAGCCCCGCCATTCCGGGCCAGTCAGACGAGGCAAGCAAGGCGGCCATGAAGAAGGCGAAGAGATGAACCCCAACGAGGACGTCCTGGAGATCCGCATCCGGTTCCATCGGGCCGAGAACCCGATGCTGTTTCGAGCCATCTCAGACTTCGACGCTGCGCCCGGCCTTCGTACTCGCAACCTGTTCGTGCGCCAGCTCATGGAGATGGGCCTCATAGTGATGGAAGAGCGGATGCGCCGCCAGGACGACGGCTTGTCGACCCGGGTGTCGGGTGGCGTGGTTGACCAGGTGACGGGACCAGCCTCCGCGATCCAGCGCTCCTCGGCGTCCGTTCAGTCGGATGTTCCTCGACCTCATCCTCCGAGTGCACCAGGCGACGCTCTGGTCACCGCCCCGGCTGCCGCGCAGACGCACACGGCTGGCTCGGCCGAAGCTCTCGCGCAGGATTCGTCAAGCCAACCGACCCTGGCGGCCCACCAAGCGGAATCGGCTGCGCGGCGGCCTGTCACTCCGGTGCCGCCCCCCGCGGCCGGCGACGATGACCGCCCTCCTCCGCGCGTCCCCGGCTTCAACGGCCGCCGCATGCTGGCGGTGAGTCGTTCGAATGATCGTCGAGGCGGCTTGCGAGACGAGCAATTGCTGCTTACCGCTGTAAGCACCAGTTGGGTGGCGAAATCAACAGTGAGTGTCTGTATGGCGGTCAATCGAACTGCTGCTTACCCCGGTAAGCACCAGTCGGGTGGCACTCTGACTCGTCGTTTCGGGTGCGCGCAACTGGCGCTTACCGGGGTAAGCACCAGTTGGGTGACGCCCCGCAATTTTCGCCAGAGTTTCGCGGACGGCAAACCAGTCGGCGGAAATTCTGCGCCGCGTGACGGGCTACTGCGGCTTACCTCGGTTAGCTGCAGTCGCATGCGTCGCGAAAGACACCTTCAAACCACGGCTCAAGAGGTCAAAAACGCCATGCAACTGGTGCTTACCGCAGTAAGCACCAGTTGTGCGCATGGGCCGTTTTCGGGCCCTTTTTGGGAAGTGTTTCCACGACCTCTAGCAGATATTAGCCATTTGGGGGGAATACGGGCTGGACGAGGTGCTCGCGGGGCGCACTGGGACTGGAACCGCACCCCCTGGACCAAGCGCCCCCCGCCCGCCTGACCGCACCCGACCTCAGTCCACCCCAGAGCAAAGCCACCCCGGAACACCAACTCCAACAGGACCCCAGTTCCACCAACCCGCGCCCGGAATGAATCACCCCATGGACAACAATCAAGCCCAGAACCAACCTTCCACGGCGGACCAGGATCTTCCGGGAATCCATTCAGCAACGCCTCACGCCCCGCGGGACTCCAGCTCCAGCCCGAACCCCGATCCATCAGTGACCGGGAGCCCGGTCGAACGGCTGAGCGACTGGTACGAGGCCGCCATACAGCCAGTCAACGACGTGACCGCCGCGCTCTACCGCAAGCGGTACTTCATGATGGTCGATCGCTTGGCAGCGGTTCGCAACATCGACCCCGACTTCGTCTCGATCGAGGACCTGATCGAGGATCTCAGGACAGATCCGGCGCTCGCCGTGGGCACCAAGAACACTTATCGAGCGGCAATCGTATGGGCCTTGAACCAGCCCGACATGGGCTTCTCCGTAGAGGTCCGCGACAAGGGCCTCGAAATCGCTCGCGCCTACAACCCCCGCCTGGGCACTGAGCAGGCGATCCAAGTGCGCCGGTCTCGAGTCTCCGCCCGCGCCATCCCGGAGCAGGATCTCGGTCCGCTTCTGAATGGACTCCTCGCAGCCCGAACCACCCCGCAGAATTGGGCCGCGAAGACTACAGCCTGGCTCAATGCGGGCATCGCAACAGGCGCACGACCCGGTGAATGGGAGACAGCCTATTGGTTCGACCGAGGACGTCACATCCTGCGGCTCCCCAATTCGAAGCTCAAGAAGCAACCATTCTTCAACTGGCGTTTCATCCCCGAGCGCTTGCTCAATCGCGCCGATGCCGACCTGGCTACGATGGCCGGCGCGGACTTGACCAACGTTCCCGCGGTTCTTGACGCCGCGGAGCGCCACGCCGAACTGATCTCCACGAACCTGGCCTTCTTCGATCAGGCCGAGGCGATGGCAGACATCAATAATGAAGTGGCCATCGAAAACTTGCGTCGCCTTCGTGCGTGGGAGCTGCGAAACGCAGGCCTCGCCTGGCGCGACGTCGAGGTGCCGTATCGGTGGGTTGGCGCCGTGGACGCCCACCTCACCAGCTTGCAGCAGTACCTGGCCGGCGGCGGAGAACAAACGTTCGACCGCTATTCCAATGGTTGCAGGGCCGCACTCCGCGCAGCTTGCCTCCGAGCCTTTCCCGACGGCAAGCTCTACTCGCTCTACGACACCCGCTCGACGGCGGCCGCAAACATGAAGGCCACCGTCGGACCAGAGATCGCTGCGATGGTCATGGGCCACTACATGAAGCGCAAGCGGACGATCGCCTCCAACTACGCCGGCTCCGATCGGGCGTTTCGTCGAGCCGGCCGGTTCGCGCCCGGCCTGGCAGACACCCAGAACCAGCGCGACCAAGCCGCCGACCGGGCGTCGGAGCAGTCGCCATCGGAAGGCGGCGTCAGCCCGAACGCGGCGCCCTCGCCCATCGATCCCGACGCGCTGGCGCCCGAATGAGCCTTGGCCTTTCGCACATGGATTCGCGACGCACCATGGAGTCAAATAGATCAGCCGAACGCGAGCGATCTGCGGATAGCCTCAATCTCTGGCCGGCAGCGTCAACGCCCGCTCGCGCCCCGCACCTCCGGCTCATTGATGCGCATTTCGGTACCTTAAACACCCTGTCGTCCACTAGCGCGAATCTCGGAAAATGGGCCCGGCACGCATGAAGACACGAGGGCGGCCTCTGAAACGTAATGTTTCACGGAGTTTTCGGCTGTCAGTTTTTTTCCAATGATGACAGGGAGTTAGCTCTCTTTTCTTCCGCTTAGAGCAGAATGTTTCACGAAAATAGCCTCTCTGAATGCTGTTTCGAGGAAGTATGGCCAAGTGCACCGTATACTTCAGTTACTCAGTAACTAAACCTAGTCATGGCTGAAGTTTCATCGGACACTCCCTTCATGGTTACAGGGTCGAGCGCCGAGGTAGACCTGCGTCTCGCGCCAGTCTCCGGTACCCAAGGTTGGCCGCCGTTCTGCACCCTCGCAGAGCTAGCTCGGATATTGACGATGTTGCACGGCCACCAAGCGCCGACCGAGTCGTCGCTGAAGAAGTGGAGCGCAGCTGGCGAGTTCAGCTCCTGCATAGCCCCCCAGGCCGCGGAGCATGAATTCGGTCCCCCGCCCGCCTCTTTCACCGGGGAGGCGCTGTCGCGCTCGCGCCGCGGCGGGCGGCCAGGTCTCCGGCTGGACACTCGCTTGGCGATTGCTCGGGTCTACGAGCTATGGCCACACTTGACGGACACTGGCTCGCAGGCAATCCTCGACTTGGCTGTTGCCCGGGCAGCCGACAGTCTCGAGCTTCGCCTTACTCGCCTGGTTGCATCCTCACCTGCGCCCTCTTCCCCAGTTCTTGCGGCGGCGCCCGCAACCGCTCACGATTCGTCGAGCGAGCTCCTCGGGGAACTGCTGGGACAGATGAAGTCCCTCCGTCAGGAAATGGCCGAGGTGAAGCGCGAGATGGCCCAATTCTCGGCAATGCGCAACAACCTGATCACGAAGCTGGACGATGCCGTGGCCCGCGCCCAGGAGGCCATCGGCGGTGGATCTCGATCCGGTGGCGGTCCGGATCCTTTGGTTGAGGCCCGGCGCGACAGGGACATGGGTGTTGTGAAGTCGATGCTGAGCGAGATCCTCGAGTCATTGAAAAAGGAATAGATCCTGAGGCGCCGGCGGCGCTCCTACCCAGCGCGCGCGACCGGTCCTATTCCAGGACGTCATGCGACAAGCTCCTGCAGTGCGCGCCCGCATATGATCGGCTGCGAGGACAGGCGAAGCCTACAGGTGGCGACCCGCTTCCCACGTTGTTGGCCGTTCACGTCGCCCATTTCGTTCGGAGTGCCAACTAGGTCCGCGCCCCCTGTTGCGCATTCGCTCCCGCCCGTCTTCGTCGGCGCCGCCCCCTCGGAGGCATCACAGAATATGGGATCGGGTCAGCAAGGAGTGGCCACACTTGACGGACAACGGTTCGCTGGCTTTGCTCGACTTGGCAGCAATCCGGGCGGCCGACAGTCTCGAATCCCGCCTCACTCGCTCGATGGCATCCCTATCCTGCGCCCTCTCCTCCGCTCCACTCCGGGTGTGCGCTGGACTATTTCAGATTCCTAGGCGAGCTCGTGCGGGAGCTGTTGGCGCAGATGACTTTGGTCCGCAAGGAAGCGCCCCAGGTGAAACGCGGAATGCGGAGGCACCGGTGGACCTCGATCCAGCGGGGATGCGGATCCTTTGGCGCAGAGCTCTCCAACTTCGACATGGGCTCTTGAGTCGCCGCTGATCGAGGTCCTGGGTCATGAGAACCAGTCAGATTTGGCCTTCCTGGGCTCGCTAAGTTACGACGGCTTCATATCAATCCCGAGACTAGGGGTCCAAGGTGTCTGACGGTCAGGCACATCGAGYAATGCCGGATTGCTCGCGTTCGCCGGGCGTCCGACACAGCCGGAGCATCAGACGCCCCAGTGCTTAAATTGACTGCAGGTGTCTGACGGTCAGACACCCTCAATATCGGTCTTGGGCGGCTTGCCTTCGACGCGAGTTCTTCCGCAGTCGACTCTGTGCCTGACGGTCAGACACCCCGGGTATGGAGATTGAGTGTGGGGCGTCTGACGGTCAGACACCCCAAGGGGCCGTTCTTGTTCACTGGCTTTGACGGTGCTTCTCCAAACTACCAGACGACCCGTCTGCATGTGTTGAGTTGGGGTTGTCCAAGGGCTATTGACCCCTGCACATCGCTCTTGGGTGGCTGTAAGCTCGACGAGGTCTTCCTCGGCCGACGCAGCGTCTGACGGTCAAACACCTCAGACGGCAGTCCGGATTCACAGTTTCGGCGGAGGTACTACGGACATTCAGACGGCCCGCTGCATATATCCAGTTGGGTGTCTGACGGTCAGACACCCCACATGTCGGGCCCCGGCTGGCTGGCCTTCGACGGAAATTCTTCCCGGCTTGCCCACCATCTGGCGGTCAAATCCCCCAGTGAACGTGTCGGATGGAAGGTGTCTGACGGTCAGACGCCCTGAATATCACTTCGGTTGAGTCGCCTTCAACAGGAATTCTCGGGTAGCCGACCCAGGGTCTGATGGTCAGACACCCAATGAAGTGGATCGAAGGGCGTCTGACGGTCAGACGCCTAGATGCTTGCGCGGCGGGCTCTCGGCATCGCCCCGCCTACTTCATCTCGCTGAACAGCCCCTCAACATATCTGAAAAGCTCTGCCTCCACCGCCGGAGGAAGAACGCCCGGCTTCACTTTGATAGTCAGCCCGCCCTTGCTATCCCGGTTGTAACTGCCTGCTGCCTTTCCGCGAGTCTTAAAACGCACGACCTCGGTTTCAGCCGGTACATCAGGACCCGCGAGTAGCCGACTGAGTACCGCCTTTGGCGACCTGTCTGCATCGCCCAGATCGACGATTTCCTTGGCACGAGCAAGGACTGCATCGCGACTGCTCTCAAGAGCCTTGATCAGGTCAGGCGCCCAGCGGTACTGAAGGCTATGGGGCCGCGGGAATGCACGGACGACCTCGTCCGGTAGCGAAGCAAGTTGGATGGCAACCGCGACCATGCTGTTATTCACGCCAATTTCCTGGGCCATCTTTCGGATTGAAGGGAAAAGTCCAAGCTCCAGAGCTCGCTGATACATTCGACCTTGCTCCCACGGCGACAGGCTTTCCCGATCGCGATTCTCGCGATCCATCTCCGAGAAGAGTTCCTGATCGCTGAGATCGGCGACCGTGGCGGCTACGGGAATCTTGAGCTCTAGGCAGGCCCGATGGCGACGATGTCCAAAGACGATCTCATACTCATGGTCCGGGTCACCAGTCACGGGCCGTACCTTGATCGGCTGAACATTCTTTCCGGCCTGAGCGATCTCCTCGCGTAGCGCCTCAAAGGCCTGGTCCGCAAAGGAACCGGGATGGCGATTCGCGTACTTGCTTGCGCGGATCCGTGTCGGGTCAAGCAACTCGACAAACTCGCGCTTCTCCATTCCTTCAAGCTTCTCTTTGAGAGCCCGGTTCTCTTCCTCGACACCGCGCCCCATAGCCAGCGACACCGAAATCGCACCAATGGCAGTACGCGGCCGATCTTCCGCTTGCGGGCGAGCAGCTTCATCCTCATCGAGACTGTCGAAGTCGATCCCGCTGCCCTTCTTAGCAACCTTGCTCATACAGCAACCTCCGACTCACTGCTCTGGCGCAACCAAGCCCCGACCATTTGTGATTCCACTGTCTCAACGAACTGCTCGTATGCATCCACCGCCCGTTTGATCGTGCGCGAACTTGCCGATCCTGGCTTAAGGTCGTAGATTGAACCGAACTCCGCACTCGCTGTCGCCGCGGTTGAGGTCTTAGGGATTTCGATCGGCAGTACCTTGGAGCCATAGGCGGCGCTGATCCACTCCCGCACGACGTTGGTTGCGATGTCGCTCGAATCGACCTTCGACAAAAGCACATCGACAAATTCGAAGGTCTTCGACCGCCCGCGTTCGGTCAGTTGCTTGGTCACGTCGTGAAAGAGATCCCAGAATTGAACGCTCGAGGCAAAGTCCAGCGCATTCGGGGGCAGGGGAGTGATGATTCCATCCGCTGCCATCATCGCGTTGATGGTGACGTACGACAAGGCCGGAGGCGTGTCCATGATGATGACGTCGTACTCTTGACGGGCTCGCTCTATCCCGTAGTGGATGACGTTCCAGAACTGAAACCCCTTCGAGGCCTCGTCCTTCTGCCGACTCGGCAGGCTGAACTCCGCGCCAAAAAGCTGGGATGTCGCTGGGACGAGGTCGATACCGTCCCAATACGTTGGCCGGATCGCGTACTCAATGCTCTGCTCGTCACCAGTGCACAGCGGAAGGATGGTCTCGTTCCCTTCAACCTCGGCATCCGGCAGGATGCCGAATAGGGTCGTCATGCTGCCCTGAGGATCACAGTCGATGACCAAGACCTTGTGCCCGCGCAAGCTGAGCCCTTGAGCGAGCGTGACCGCCGTCGTCGTCTTGGTGACTCCGCCCTTGAAGTTGGCCACGGCGATCACAATCGCCTCGGAGCCACTCGGCCGCAGGCGATCGGTTCGAAGCTCCCTGGCCCACTGGCGGGTTTCTGACAGAAGAAACTCGCGGCGACTGCCCGCAGCGTTCATCGTTCCGGGAGGAAGCGTGCCTCCTTCCTTCTTGGCGCGATAGTCAACCTGACGGGTGTCTAGCCCAACCAATGTCCCGACCTGGGCCGACGAAAAGCGGGGGGCTTCCTTTGCGACGTTGGGCGCTAACATGGCCTTGCGCACGCGAGCCAGAATCTTTCGCGCGCGCACCGCCTGATCCCCGATGTCAGCAAGCTCTACCCGCTCCCGACCTTCAACAAGTATGTTCGCCACGTTTATCCTCAATGTGAAGTTTGACGTGATTCTACGTTTGAAGAGGTTCTCGACAGCAAATCTGCAATCGAACCCCGAGTCGCCACAGAAGCCACACTTGGCGGACACCCTGGCTATTGCAGCCTTGGGGTGGGAGAAATCGTCAAGATCTTTTAGAACCCCTTTTGGGGAATTCAGAGATTCGCTGTCGTGATTCTCGAATAACTTCAATGACTTACGACGGTATTCGTCCGTGAAGTGTGGCATCACCGTCCGGGATCTGTGGTCCCCACGTCCGGCCAATGTGGCAGCACCGTCCGGAATGTGTGGCCGACGTCCGGTAAGAATGGCCGTGGTTATCCACAGCGCGGCCTAATATGAGCATCTATTAAGCGTCCGTGAAGTGTGGCGTTAGCCTAGCGTCACCCATTGCTGTCCCACGTTTGTAGCGACGCTGCACCTTCGAAGTGCGCGTGCGTGGATGAATCCTTCTGTCCAACGCGCTTGGACGTTAGACTACGGAGATGCCCACGGGTCAACAAGTTTCCTTTCTTCCAGCCGACGAGCGCACTGCTGCCACGTCGCCGCCGAGGATATTGACCAAGTCGGTTCACGCGCTGGCCATCGAACCGCTCAACATGGCCCTGACTGTGACGGGCCGCAAGGCGTACAACGTCATGCTGTACATCTCGCAGCACTCCAGTCCCGATCGAGAAGGTTGGTATTCCTCCCCTGTGAGTGCGATCTTGCGAGGGTACGGATCCACCACAAAGGCGTCGGAACGCCTGCAACGGTACATCGAGCAAATGGTCACCACCGCGGTCGTGTGGAGGCCGCTGGCCGCCAGCGAGCAGGGCAGGTTGTTCTCACCGGAAGGAGCCGGGGACACCGACATAGATCCGGACGCCCCGGACGACACGCAACAAGGCGGACGCAACAAACTGGCGGACGACGACGAGGCCAGGACCTTTCCGTTACTTGCCGAAGCACGGCTTTCCCGACGCAACGGTGAAGCCTGGGCGAAATGGGTGTATCCCCCTTCCATCAAGGAACAGCTGATCAACCCAGATCGGTATGCGCAGGTCGAGCTTCAGTCGATCGCGCTGCTGACAACATACACTTCGGTCGCTTTGTACGAGATCTGCGCGCGATTCAAGAGCAGCCCTGGTGCGCTCACAAGCCGCGCCTCCGTCGACTTCTGGGGGCGCGTCCTGCGTGAAGGCGGCGACATAAAGCCCAGGGAATGGCGAAAGATCAAAAACGAACTTGTCGCTCCAGCAATCGCCGAGATCAACGAGGTCACCGAACTCACAATCGAGCTCGTTGAACACCGGCCAGGCAACGCCGTTGTCTCCGCTCAGTTCAGGGTCACCAAGAAAGCGAGGGAGCGCGCTCGTGCAAGCGGGCCAGCGGACGTAGCCCAAGTGCTGCGCGCAGCCAGACTCGAGATCCGCGAAGCTGACTTCGACTCGCTCACTGCAAAATACGGTTCGTTCAAGGTTGCGGAAGCGCTCGACGCTCTTGAGTCATACGCAAATGACCCTGCCGCGACGAAGATCGTCAATCGGACCGCGTACCTCAGAACGATTCTTGCCAATCGCTATCCCGACAATCAGACAGAGATTCTGGCGCCGCAAGAGTCCGCGTCATCCGGAACCGTCCAACAGGCCATCGATGGCGATAGCCGAGAGCATCTTGTGAAGAAGTGGGTTGCCGGCCGTTTCAAGCAGCTCAACGCAGAATTCGGGCAGCTCTCCGATGACGAGCGAGCGAAGTGGATCGACGCAACCGCGACCAGGTTCACGACGCCGGCCGTCAAGCGTCGCCTGGAGAACCGAGACTGGGTATCTCCGTTGGTGAATCACCTGGTCCTCGACGCCTACGCGGTCGGAACCTACGGCAATGGATGGAAGACCCCGACCGACATGGACTTGGCGATGTTCAAGGTAGCCGAGACACGACGCTCATGATCGTGCCCAGTTGTTTCGCTGATCGCTTCGCCGCGAACTAATCCCCGCAAAAAACTACCACCGCGAATCTGACAACCGTATTATTGCGTTCATTGTTTCGCGGAGAATCGAAGGGCAGGGGAGGGCGGTGGCGCGGGCCGGTCGCTCTCGGCTGACCTCGTTCTCGACGGGCCGACCGTGCCGCACGGGCCGCAGCCGTCGGAGACACCCAGGAGGTCAACTCACACGGAATTTCTTTGTCTTAGAAGAAGAATCCAAAGGGAGCCAGTTCGGAAGGAATCTCGTCTGGATGGGCAAGACCAGGCCAGGATCATGGCTCTGGGAGTGGACGGCCCTGGCGGGGCGCGGGCGGCGACCGAGAATGACACCCAAAGGGCTTACTCGACTCGCAGGACCACGCAAATGACTACCTCGCCGCTTTACCTTCACAGCTCAGGGCCAGGCAACTGCATCATGAAGCACCGTTGTTGATTTCCATCCAGAAGTGACCCACTGGGTCAGGATTCCATGGAAATCAACACCGACGGGTGTACTTCAGAACGATGTGGCGCCTCGGCTTCGTCACTCAGTGCCCGATCCATCTGTGTGAAATGCTCGCTCGCTGCCCGGCCTGCGGGGCGGGAGTGTGGCCGGTTGGGGCGGCAGTACCTCGATTGTTCGAAGTCGATAGGCCGACGTACTACATGCGATGCGCACGTTGCGGATTTCAACTCTGCACCGCCGACGTCTAGTTGGCTCCCGAAGGGGAGGCTGCTGCGTGGTGGGCAGCTTCCTTTGACGGATGGGATGCCCCAGCAGATCTCGCGGGAAAGGTCGGTAGGGAGCATGGACTACCTGCAGGCGTTGGACGCGATCTGTCATCTGTTCATCCGCAAGCGTGCTCGAGCGCAAATTCTCTCGGGGCCTTGAACCTGGGCGGCGGCCGCCCGGAGCTTGGTACTGGAGCCAGGGACGAACCAAGTCGAGCTCCTAGGTGTGGAGGATCGTCGAATGGTGGTGAACCTTGCTCGGCCCATGCTCGAAGCATGGCCAGATGCCTTCATGGACTTCGCTAAGCAGACGGGATTGAGCCAAGAACACCTCAGTGGGGCCGAACTCCTGATGCCGGACTGGATGTGCTCGGCCGTCTATCGGAGCCTGCGAAAGCAGAACAGGGTGTCCGTGGAAGCCGTCTCGGCCCAAATCGCGGCCATGCAATCCGCCGGGCTGCGAGTTACCAAGCAGGCGCTGCGCGCGCGGCTTGGAAGCGATTCGAAGGCGATCCGAGTCCTCCTCCCGGGCAGGCGGAGGGCGACCTGGTGGGAATTGAGGGCCTTCGCCCGGAGGATGACGAGCAAGCGCCAACGCCGGCGGCGGCGCCAGACTGTTGCGCTCGTCCGAAATCAGCTTCACGTGATCCTCGCGGTACTGTCTGGACAGACCCTGGATGCAGTTGCGTCGATGTCGACCCGACCTATTCACGCATCGACGGCTTTGGCGAGCCGCCAGGGCCTTCCGAGCGCGTGCGGTTGCGCTGTCGTTCGGGCTGAACGACAACCTCGTGCATCAATGGCGTCGCGGTCGCGGGACCAGTCCCGTGCGATCGGAAGCATCGACGACGGTTGCCGGGTCTGCGCCCGAGTTCGTTGCACTGTCATTGCCGGCGCCGCCGCTTGCACCGACGTCATCACGCGCGGCGGCTGCACCCGCCGAGGCGATCCGGCTCGAGCTCAAGCGCGGCGCTCTCGGTGTGAGCGTCGTGTGGCCGATCTCGGCGGCCGCCGACTGTGCGGCATGGCTTCGCGAGCTGCTGCGATGATCCGCATCGACGCCTGGTGGCTCTGCACCCAGTTGGTCCAGTCGATCGCTCTTTCTTTGGCCAGCATCGCCCGTGCCGTGTGCGCCAGGGCTTGGCCCATACCAGTCCTTGGCGCTGCGACGGCACACCCTGCTTGTGCCTCACCAAGGCTGCGGGCCTGCTGCATCAAAAAACCCTCCGGTCTGCCCATCGTCCGGCAGCAAGGCGAGCCGCACAGCCGCAGCGGCGCCTTCGGCCACGGTTTGGTATCCGCGATGACCGTTCAGATCGGTGGCGGTGTAGCCTGGGTCGGCAGCGTTAACCTTGATGCGGGCCTCTCCCAATTCGGCCGCTAGCTGCACGGTCAGCATGTTCAGTGCCGCCTTGGAGGCGTTGTAGCCTATCAATCTAACGCTTGCAAACTGCGACTTTGGGTCGGCGTTGAGCGCAATCGACCCAAGCCCGCTGGAAACGTTCACGATCCGTCCCGAAGCCGAATTCATAAGCAGAGGCACCATGGCCTGGGTCACTTCGAGCGTGCCAAAAAAGTTGGTGTCAAAGATCCTGCGCACCGCAGCCATGGCGGCCTCCGTCGGCGGCCCGTCCGCCTGGTCTGTGATGCCCGCGTTGTTGACCAGCACATCAAGGCGGCCGTGCGCACTGGCAATCATGCCGGCCGCCACCGCGGGCGTGTCAGCGCGGCCGAGGTCGAGGTGAACGAAGCTTACGTCCAGGCCTTCCCCTTTGAGCAGCAACGCTGCGGCTTCCCCGCGCGCCACGTTGCGTGCGCCCAATAAGACGTGTGCGCCAGATCGGCCGAGTTGGCGAGCAATCTCCAGACCAATGCCCTTGTTGGCCCCAGTGACGAGTGCGATGCGGGGTGAAGAGTTAAGCATAGGGTTCCTTGATTTGTGCTGGGCCGTGTGGCCCACTTCTCAGTTTATGAAGGAAGCTTCGACTTTTGAATTCGCATATGAAACCGTTACCCGCCACCAGCCTCGCGCCACGCAGGACGCCACGTCAAGCCCGATCGATCGCCACGGTAGAAGCGATCTACGAGGCCACTATTCAGGTTTTGCTGAGCGAGGGTCAGGATCGACTTACCACCACCCGGGTCGCGGACCGTGCTGGCGTTTCGGTCGGCACGATGTACCAATACTTCCCGCACAAGCGGGCCTTACTGTTTGCCGTACTTCAGGAGCACCTTGGCGTTGTGGCGCTCGCTGTGGAGGAAGCAGCGCGGCGCTGCCGTGCGCAGCCAATCGTCTCAATGGTTGATGGTCTTGTTGGTGCGTACTTGGATGCGAAGACGACGCGCTATGAGGTCGCGTCGGCGTTGTATCGGATGGCCGGCGAGTTGGACGCGGCGGAGATGCTCTCGGCTATTTCAAAGCGCATTCACAAGGCAATCTCCAGCTTGCTGGCGAGCGCGGTGGACGTCACGTTCGAAAATTTGTCTGAGGTGACTTTTACGCTTTCTGCAGCAATGGCAGGCGCGACGCGCGTCGTGTTCGAGCGCGGGGCAACGCCGACCATGGTGCGGACGTTGCGTAGTGAATTGCCGGTGATGTGCTACGCGTATCTGGCGAAACGCGCAGACCGCCCGAGTTGACAGATGCACGCGCTTGGAGTCGGGGTGCCTGCGAACGCCTGCTGCTGGGCCAAAAGCCGAAGTCTAGCTTGCCGGCAAGGGAGCTGATACTGGGTCAAGATGGGATGGCTGGTCGCTTACATGCAGGTACCGCTGTCATGGTTTCTCGCCGGCATGCACCCCTTCCTGGCGCGACTGGCACCTCGCATACCGCGCTAGTTCGGCTCGTCCTCGCCGTCGCAAATGCCGGCACGCTGCGGGTGATCCTGCCATTGTCAGAACGCACCAAGGCCAGGTGCCACGACCCTGTACGCCATGGCCCCTGAATCGGTGAGAGCGCTCAAAGCACGTGGGTGTGACAGCGCAAGGGTGCATTCAATGCGCCGTACATAGGACCCCCGAGCCTGCGCACCCCCGAAGGTATTCGCATCCCTGATCGATCACCGCATTCCTCGGCGCGCGGCTGTGAGACGATGCGGCGTTCCATGTCAACCGGGAGTCAGCGTCCGGTGTCCCTCTTTTGGGCCACTATGGCATGGCGAGCGTCAACAACGGCGAAGTCCAGACGAACGGCCCCCCGATCTGTCGCGAATACATCGCGCGTATTGTGAAAGGACGAACGCCTCTTGGCTGCATTGCTTTACTGTGCGCTGAAACGACGCAAGGTCATCGTTGCGACGAGGCTCGGTTCCAGTTATGAAATCCAGCGCAATCGGCGCTCCATTCGCATCTTTCGCCAGTCAACCTTGGCGAAGCCGTAGACGACGGCGAGCAGTCCAAACTGCGTCGCCACGAAATACAGCAGCGAGTCAGAAAAGCTCAACTCCAATTCGAGGTGCTCCGACAGCGCGGACGCACTGACGAATGCGATCGTGTAGCTGACGACTCGCCCGACGAAGAATGGGCCTACCAGGAGCCACATGGGCGCCCGCGTCAGTCCATAGGCCAGGAAGAGCACGTTGGACGGCAAAGGGCTGAAGGCGAAGAGCAAGAATCCGAACGCACTCGCGGAGCGGCGTCGGGAGATGGTATCGGCGACCTCCGACAGACTCTCACGCATCGCAGGCGAGACATGGCGGCTACACATGATTCGCTGGGCGAAATGTGCGAGCACTGCACGTCCGCAGGTGGCAGCGAGTGCCGCGACCCCTGCGGCCAACCATGGACTGGAGGCCGGATAGTGCAGGCCGAGGTAGGACAGGATCATCCACGTTGGGGGCGCGAAAGCGGGCATGACATTCACGACGAAAATGACGGCGAAGAGCAACGATACGGAACCCATGCGGCATTCTCCAATGGGAAGTCAGGCCGCCCATTCGATGCCGACCGCGAGGCCACCCAGGCGGCGGGAGCGCCCGATGGTCACCGTGGCCTGCTGCACGGCCGCGATGCGGCGCACGATCGACCATCCCAGGCCGCTGCCGCTCTCGCCGCTGCCCAGGACGCGGAAGAAGCGCTCCCCGCAACGCGCCATGTCCTCGTCCTTCATGCCGGGGCCGCTGTCCTCGATGCTGAAGCGCACATGGCCTTGCGACCGGATGATCTCGATGCGGATGTCGGCTCGCCGCGGGCTGTAGCGAATCGCGTTGTCGACCAGATTGCGCACGAGCACGGCGAACAGGGTCGGATCGCCGCGGACCGGGCATTCCTCCACCGCATCGACCTCGATGCTCTGCTCCCGGTGGATGGCCGACGGGGCGGCATCGGCCACCACCCCGCGCACCAGTGCATCCAGTGCCACCATCTTCCATTCGAGTTCGGCGCCGGCCTCCAGCCGCGACAGGATGAGGAGCTGCTCGACCACGCGCGCGGCCCGGTCGCAGCCCGCCAGCGTCGCCCGCAGGGCATGTCGACGCCTGGCGTCGTCGGCCTCGGCGAGCGCCACCTGGGCCTGCGCCCGAATGGCGGCGATGGGCGTGCGCAATTCGTGGGCGGCGTCGGCGGTGAAGCGGCGCTCCGATTCCATCAACTCCCCGATGCGGCGGAACAAGCCGTTGAGCGCGTCCAGCATGGGCGCCATCTCCGAGGGGGCGCCATCGATGACGACCGGGCTCAATGCCTGCGGCTCACGCCGAGCCAGCGTCCTGCCGAGCCGCCGCAGCGGCATCACGCCTCGATGGACCGCCCACCACACCGCCAGCGCGAGCAAGGGCAATGCGACGAACATCGGCCAGAGCGTGCTGCGCAGAACGGCGCGGAGGATTGAATCCCTGGAGTCGATCTGCTCGCCCACGTAGACCTGCACGTCGCGCTCGCTGCCCTGGGCCGCGAATACGCGCCATGGCGCGCCGCCGATCCGGA
Organism: Variovorax sp. 01T432; assembly: GCF_056398605.1. Taxonomy (NCBI): domain Bacteria; kingdom Pseudomonadati; phylum Pseudomonadota; class Betaproteobacteria; order Burkholderiales; family Comamonadaceae; genus Variovorax; species Variovorax sp. 01T432. Next base: position 4,106 of record NZ_JBFTPS010000040.1, on the reverse strand, counting down.
TCGTGCTGAAGCCCGACTGGAATCGCCCTCCGGCGTCGATCATCGGCTGCGACGGTGCATTGGCCGAGCGAAGCGTCAGGCGGCCTTCGTGGAAGACCTGGAAGGCCACCTTGGGCGCATAGCGGTGCAGCGTCGGGGCCTCGATGCCCGGGGCCTCGTCGGAGGACTCGGGCATCTGTTGCGCGACCAGCAGCGCGGCACCCTGCGCGAGATGGCTGTCGAGCAGTTCGTCGAGTTCGTGGCGCACGTCGAGCCAGGTCATGGCAGCAGTCGCCAGCCACACGCTCGCCACCATGCCGAGCACCAGCGACAACAGGCGGCCTTGGAGCGAGCGGGGCATCGTCGTCAGCGGCCGGGCTTTTCGCGCAGGAGCATGTAGCCCACGCCACGCACGGTCTGGATGAGCGAGGTGCCGAGCTTTCGGCGCAGGTGATGGACGTGCACCTCGACCGCATTGCTTTCCACCTCCTGCCCCCAGCTGTAGAGGTGCTGCTCGAGCTGCTCGCGAGAGAGCACGCGCCCGGCGTTGAGCATCAGCGCGTGCAGCAGGTCGAATTCGCGGGACGACAGCGTCACCGGCTCGCCTGCAAGATGCACGGTGTGGGCGCCCGGATCGAGCACGACATCCTGGGCGCGCAGGCGTTCCTGGACCTGGCCGTGAGCGCGGCGGATCAGCGCTCGCAGACGTGCCGCGAGTTCGTTCAGGTCGACGGGCTTGACGACGTAGTCATCCGCGCCCACGTCAAGGCCGCGGATGCGGTCGGGCACGCCGTCGCGCGCTGTGAGGACCAGGATGGGGATCGAGATGCCCGCCTTGCGCACGCTGGCGAGCACCGGCAGGCCGTCCTTCAGCGGAAGACCCAGATCGAGGACAGCCGCGGCATAGGGCTGCGCGCGCAGCTCGCGCTCGGCGGCCTCGCCGTCGCGCACCCAGTCGACCTGGAAATCAAGCTGACGCAGGCCCGCGCGGAGACCGTCGCCAAGCAGGGGATCGTCTTCGGCGAGCAGGATGCGCATGGGGGATTGTGAGCGCGAGGAGCTGCGTCGCTTCAGTCGTCGTCGCGATCCTGTCCGGCGGCCTTGCCGGACACGGCGGCCGGACCGCCGGTCGTGCCCGCCGGCGCGCCCTGCCACTGCATCCACCAGAAGCCCAGGACTGCGGCCAGCATGAGGATGCCGACGCTGCGCCATGCACTGCGCACCCCATCCTCGGGGCGGCCCGGCTTGCGCCCCGTGATCATGGCGCCGACCAGGTTGTCGCGGTGCAACCAGCTCGCGAGCAGCACGCCGGCGACGTGAACGCCGACCATGCCTAGCATGAGGTTGGCCGCGGCTTCATGGACTTCTTCCAGCCAATGGCCGCCGACGTCCTGGTACGTGGCCCAGCCTGACGCCGTGACCGCGAGCGCCAACCCGAGCAGTGCGACGATGGCAAGGGCGCCCGCGGGGTTGTGCCCCGTAGGGGGCCGCGTGTGCCCGCGAAGCATGCCGCCGAGGTAGGCCGCGACGGCGCGCGGTCCGCGCACGAAGTTCGAGAAGCGTGCGTATCGGGTGCCCACGATGCCCCACACCAGACGAAAGACGACAAGCGCCGCCATCGTGTATCCGAGCGTCACGTGGACCAGGCGCCACGACTCGCTCTCCGCCGTGAGGTAGGCGCCGCCAAAGCACAGCACGATGAGCCAGTGGAAGACGCGCACCGGCAGGTCCCAGACGAGGATCCTGCCGGGCCCCGGCTCGGCCGCCGGGCGCTCAGCGGGGGATGCGGACTGTATGTTCATTGAAATCTCCTTGATCGGCTTGGGTGTGACAGGCCGCGCAGTTGGCGGCATTCCTGACGCTGGGCAGCTTCCATGCGGCGGTCGCCACCTCGCGGTGTTCGCGGATGAACCAGTTCGAGCGCGTGATGCGGTCCTCCGGCGGCGACTCGCGCGTGCGCGCGCCGGTGCCGGCGTTCGCCGTCAGCCAGTTCGCAAGCGCGCTGACGGTGCCGGGGTCCAGCGAGGCATCGGTGCCGTAATGGCGGGGCAGATTCGCCATCACGCGTTGCCAGGATGCTGCCGGCAGCATGCCGGGCGGGTAGGCCAGATGACAGGCCGCGCACTCCTGGACGTACTTCGGCAGCAACGACGTGCGCGCCGGGCGGGTGCTGTCCTCGGCCCAGGCCTGGGGCCCCAGCAGGGCGGCGAGCGCGCAGGCCCACGGGCCTGCACCGCGAACGCGGGGGAGATATCTCATCCTGGATTCCTGTGGGTGAAGTTTCGATGTCGACGCCGCTTCACGGTTTGAGCGTGATCAACCAGCTCAACACGTCGGCCTTCTCCGCGGCGGTGCATTCGCGACCCACGACGTCATTGCAGTTGCGGCGGAACCACTTGTCGGCCTTGGCGGCGTCGGTGAAGCGCTCGGGGTTGAATGCGGGGGCGAGGGCGACGATCGGCTTGCCCGTGGCCGCATGACGGCCGGGCGCGGTGGGCACGGCGCCGTGGCAGGAGGCACAGCTCCATTCGCGGCCATGGCTGCTGTTGAACAGCTGCTGCCCGCGCTCCGGCCTCGCGGCGGCGCCTGCCTCCTTGCCGTAGCCCGCCAGCAGCTCGGCGGGCGTGGCGGCGCCAGCCGCGGGTGCGAGGACCGCGACAATGGTGGCGGCTGTCCAGGCCGCGGTGGCGCGGTAACGATGCGCGGTCCGATGTGTCTTCAACAAGCTCATGGCGACTCCTTGAGGGGCATCGTGTCGCCGCGGTCTTAGGGTTTTCTTAACGCAGGGCCCGCAAGCCGGCGCGCTCCTTCGGACGTCGCGGACCGGACCCGCAGCGCTTGACCGAGGTCAAGGGCCGGCGCCGAGCCGCGTTGCAACATCGACCATCGCCGTCCCATCGTCGCCCGCATCTCCCGTCTTCCGTGCCCGAGGCCTGGGCAAGACCTACCACGCCGGCGACGTCGATGTCGTGGCCCTGCGCGACGTGGATCTTGACGCGTATGCGGCGCTGTTCAATGACATCGCCTCGAATCCCCGCTCATTGACGAGGCGCTGGAGCAGCTAGCGTTGACTGCGCGGCGTGACGACTTGCAGTCACAACTCGAGGGTCGAACAGCAGCGCGTGGCGATCACGCGCGCTATATGGACTGATCTCGAAACGTCGGGCCTGAAACTGGTGCCGATGGACCTTGCCATGCATGTGGCGGCCGCCTACTTCGCAATGTTATTGCACCGGTCATGTCTTGTGCGGGGTGAACGAGCCGCCAGGGGACTTCATGAAATCAAACCCCTGAACGATGTCCGAGTGATCCGCCTCTCGCCGCACGAAGTCCACGTGTATAGACATTACTTGGGCGAACTCTTTCTTGGCTGCGATCTTCTTCTCAACGGCATAAACAATCTTCCCAGCCTCGTCGCCGCGAGCGGCGGGGTCGCCGCTGTTCAGCTTGCTGTTGACCATGACAATCGTGATCTGGTGTGCCGCCGATTTCAGCTCGACCGCCGCGGGATGGGACGTGGCCGCCGCGAAGGCCGCGTCATGGAGGGCAGGGATTGATAGGGCTTGCCGTTGTACAAGCGCTTCGTCAACTGAAGCGTCAGCGCACCACCCACTTGCCGAACCGGCTATCCCGGAGAGAGCTAGCATGCCCGCGATTGCGAATCTGAAGTCCATTTCAAGTTCCTATGAAACCAGCATGAGATGAGAACCCTCGTGTCGGCTCTCAGCTTAAGACTTACGCGACGCGCAAACTTGATCTTTCGCAAGGATGCTGCCCATGGCCGGCCAGCCACGAACGGGTTGGCGATGGTGCTTGCGTCAAGGCGTGCAGAAGGACATGGCGTACTCCGGTTGATGTCCTGCGGCGGCGCCTCGCGATCCGCAAGTTGACATTGGTCAAGCGCAGCGGTGTGCGTGGCCGGGCGAGTCGTCGCGTCCGCCTACACTCGGCGGAGATCGCAGCAACCTCAGCATCAAACCATGAAGATCCTTGTCGCTACCGATGGGTCCAAGTATTCCCTCCGCGCCGTCAAGTACGCCGCGCGGCTCGCGCATCTGCTGCGCACCGCGTCGAACAAGATCACGCTGATCAGCGTCCATGACGATACCGGCCTGCGCCATGCCAAG